>NZ_LMMX01000002.1:0-180471 GCF_001422425.1 Methylobacterium sp. Leaf102
TCCACATGGCACGTCCAGATGAGGCTTCAGCACCCTTCTGGAATCACCGCCATCCCGGCCACTCAACCCCGGCCGGACATTATCGGACGGGCTCTTAGACATAGGTTAAAGCAGGCAAGCGAGGCTTTATCGATCCGCGGCGTCGAACAACGCAGCAATCAAAACACGTTGGAGAAGGCCGTTTATTGCCCGGAACGTTCGCGGACCGATGCGGTTGATGGAGGAAACCAAGGGAGATTCCTCATGTCGGCACCCAGCAGCTTGAAAGACGTCTATCTCGACGAATTGAAGGACAGCTGGTCGGCGAACGACCAGATGGTCCGCGTCGTCCAGCAGCTCAGCCAGAAGGCCAGCGACGGGACGCTGAAGCAGATGCTGGACGGGTCGGTCGACGGCATCAACAAGCACACGGGCATTCTCAAAGCGCTCATCGAGCAATGCGGCGGAACCGTCGAGCCCGAGCATTGCAAGGGCATGGAGGGTCTGGTCAGCGAGGCGCGTAAGCACGCCGGCGAAGAGGCGCCCCAGGACGGCAAGCTGCGCGATATCGTGATCATCGCGCAGTATCAGCGCATGGCCCATTACGGCCTCGCGGGTTTCGGGTCCGCCGCCGCCTACGCCAAGGCGCTGGGCAAGTCCGACGACGAGGCCAAGCTCAAGCAGGCCGTTTCGGAGATCTACAAGGGCGACGCCTTCGCGAGCCACCTTGCCGAGAGCTTGCAGGGGGTCGCGACCGCCTGACGATCGCCGTCGCGGTCGCCCGGGGTCATACGTCACGAATGGGGTCGGGCCCGGCGCCCGGCCCTTCCGGCGTTCGGCCCCTGCCGTGTCGGTCACGGGCGAAAGCCGGGAACACACCCGAGCGTCGCGGCTTGGTCTCTGCATTTCAGCGGGAGGGAGCACCATGAGCCCAGGCGAGACCCACGACGCGTCCGAGACGAAGTCGGACCAGACGCAGCCCACCCCCCAGCAGCCCCCCAAGGGCGAGCCGCATCCGGCGATCCCGCAGGAGGACGATCCGGAGATCGAGAAGACCGAAGAACAGCCGAGCTGACGCCCCCCGCCCGAGAGACGAGGCAGAGTTCATGAACAGTGCACCGGACGGTTCGGTGATCCGGCGTGAATCACCGCGCCCGGATCTTCTGGCTTTCGAGATCAAGGACCGGATCACAAAGCCGGATATCGAGTGGATGTCGGCCGTCACCGACGAGGCCATGAAGAGCCTCGACACCATCGACATGCTGATCGTGATGTCGAACTACGAGGGCTCCGACCTCGGCGCGACCTTCGACGGCTACGCGGCGAGCGTGAAGGCGCGCTCGCTGGCGCACATCCGGCGCTACGTCGTCGTGGGTGCGCCGGCCTTCGCAAAGGCGATGATCGACCTGTCGGGCTTCGTCATGCCGGTGGAGACGAAAACCTTCGATCTCGCGGACGAGGGGGCGGCTTGGGCCTGGCTCGCGAACGCGCCGACGACCAAGGCGTAGACGCTGCCCCTCAGACCCGTCCGGTGCGCGTCGGACCGCGCATCGGATGGGATTTTAGCGAGCGGCGGTCGCCTCGGCATCCGCCACGATCTGAATGGTGCGCCCGGCGTTGAGGGGCTTTGCCACGACCACGAGGTTCGGCGTGGTGGTGAGGTCGCTGACACGACGCACCTTCTGGGTGTCGCGGGCCTGCTCGCGGAAGAGCGGCGGGGTCAGGTACGTCGCCTCGCCGGCAACGGCGGCGCCCGACACGAAAGCGGCCGACACGAGGGTGGCGAGGGTGAGGGCGGTCATGGCGCGCATGGGAAAATCTCCGTTTGGGCAGCTCGATGCCGCCCGATGGAGTGATTAAACCACGCTTTTGTGCGGTGCGGCATGCTGTTTTTGCAGCGCACTATAACGCCGAGTTGCGGTCTCCGATCAACTATAACTCCGGTCCTATAAAGCAGGGCACAGGAAAGAATGGATCGAGCCATGCTCCCCACGCATTCGGCAGGTTTTCGTTAATTCCAACTCTCAAAATAACTTGGTCGAGACGAAAGTTTTTCTTCTCACGAACAGTCCAGCCCAACAGCCGGCAACTTGATCGTCATGCTTGAACCATCCGACGTCCGGTGATGGGAAACGAACCGAATTCGGCCACGGCGACGGATCATCCTGCCCCTGACCCGTTCGTCCAGGGTGCCGGCCGGTCGACTGGTCGGATCGACAGCCCACTGATCCGATCGTGCGCGCTCTCCCCCCGTGCCGTCCCGTGGCGGTCCCGAAGTCTTTCCTGATAAAGCTCGCCGTACGTGATCGCGGCATCGCCGTGCGCCGGTTCCAAGACGACGTACGCACCCGACGCTCGCGCCTGCAGTAAAGAAGCCTCAGGACGATCTCGCATCACATTTATGACGGTGCGGGAATGATCCCCGAGCCACAACCCAAATGCCCCATTGGCTTGCGGTATTGTTCGCCTCTACAATCGAGGAAGTTTGCACCATTCGAGATTAAAAAATAGGCATACCATCGTGCACAAACACGATGTTTACATTCATGATGCAGTCAGGGCCGGAGTTCTTCTTCTAGGTTGCTCCGATGCTCGGTACCGTCCTTTCGTCCCTCCGTGGCCGAATTCTCCTCGTCGCCCTGGCGCCGTGCCTCGCCTTCGCCGTGGTGGCGAGCATTGCGCTCTCCGGGCGAATCGAAGAGCGCGGCCGCATGGTCGAGGTCGAGCGACTTCTCGGCCTCGCGGGTCATGCCGGCGGTTTCGTGCACGAGGCCCAGCGCGAACGCGGCGCCTCCAGCCTGTATCTCGGATCGAAGGGTACCCGGTTCCGCGCCGAACTCGACGCCCAGCGCGGCCGAACGGATGCAAGCCGCGAGCGTCTCATGACGAGCTACGCCTTGATGGAGACGGGCGCCGCCGGCGGACTCGCCCCAAGGGGCAGAACCCTCGCCACCGCCCTTGAGGGTCTCGCCGCGCACCGTCAGGCGGTGGACAACCTCGCCCGCACCCCGGCCCAGAACCTCGCGGCCTACACCGATCTCATCGGCAAGGCCCTCGACCTCGTTCGGGACATGTCCCAGGTCGCGGACGACGCCGCCCTGAGCGCCCGGGTCTCGGCCTACTCGTCGTTCCTGTCCCTCAAGGAACTCGCCGGCCAGGAGCGTGCGACCGGGGCCGCCGTCATCGGCAGCGGCCAGCTTGATCTGCCGGGGTTCTCAAGGCTGACGGCCCTCGGCGCCGGGCAGGCGATCCACGAAACCCTGTTCCGCCTCGCCGCCGATCGCGCGCAGGCCGAACTCCTCGACGCCGTCGCCACGAGCCCGGCGGCCCGGGAGGTCGAGCGCCAGCGCGCGATCGTCCTGGCGACGATCCCGGGCCAACCCCTCGGCATCACCGATGCACCGGGCTGGTTCACCGCCGCGACCCAGCGCATCGACGAGCTCAAGCGGATCGAGGATCGACTCGTCGACGATCTCGGGCGCGCCGCGGCAGCGGCACGTTCGGGCGTGGAGCGTAGCGCCGTCCTGTGGTTGAGCGCCAGCGTGGCGACCCTCGCCCTGTCCTGCCTCGTCGCCTTCGGCTTCGGCACCGCCATCGCCCGTCCGCTCACCCGGATCGCCGATGCCCTGTCGGCCATCGGGCGCGGCGCGGATGCCGGCCCGCTTCCCACGAAAGGCCCCCGCGAGGTCATGGCCATCGCTCGCGCGGCCGCCGAGTTCCGCGACAGCCTGAGCGAGGGCCGGCGCATCCGTGCGGAGTCCGAGCAGCTGACGCACGCTTCGGCGGCCGAGCGGCGCCAAGCGATGCTCGCCCTCGCCGACGGGTTCGAGGCGCGGGCCGGCGGCATCGTCGAAGCGGTCTCGGCGGCCTCGGCCCAGCTCGAAGGCGCGGCCTACGCCCTGTCGCAGGCGGCCAACGATACCTCGACCTTGAGCGGCGCCGTCGCCAGCACCTCGCGGAATGCGGCACTCAGCGCCGATACGGTTGCGGCGGCGACGGAGGAACTCAGCGCCTCCGTGCGCGAGATCGGCACTCGCGTCGAGACCTCCGCCACGGTGGCGGCCCAGGCCGAGCGCGACACCGCCCGCATGGGCGAGGACGTGCGCCGCCTCGCGGCGGCGGCCGGCAGCATCGGCGAGATCGTCGGGCTCATCTCCAGCATCGCCGGTCAGACCAATCTGCTCGCCCTCAACGCAACCATCGAGGCCGCGCGGGCCGGCGACGCCGGCCGAGGCTTCGCGGTAGTCGCCGCCGAGGTGAAGGAACTCGCCAACCAGACCACCCGGGCGACCGAGGAGATCGCCGCCAAGGTCCAGGAGATCACCGCCTCCACCTCGGCGTCCGTCGAGACCATCGGGGGCATCGCCACGGTGATTCAACGCCTCAGCACCCTGTCGCAGGACATCGCCGCGGCGGTCCAGCAGCAGGACGCGGCCACCCAGGAGATCGCCCGCACAACAATCCTCACCTCTGACGGCACCCGCCAGGTCTCGACCCACATCGCCGGCGTCAGCGAGGCGGCGGAGTCCGCCCGCTCGGGCTCGGACCAGGTGCTCACCGCCGCCAGCGACCTCGCCCGCCAGGCCACGAGCCTGCGCACCGAGGTCGACGGGTTTCTCGCCACCGTGCGGGCGGCGTGAACCGATCGGGAATGATACGCTTTCCGCTTGATCAGTTCGGCAGGGTGGTGAAACGCGGGTCCCCTCTCCTGGAAGGAGAGGGAGCACCGACGCGACCGTTCGATCCGAGATGATCAACCGGAGGCGGTATGAGACCCCGTGCCGAGAATTGGCTGCTCGGGAGCTCTCGATCGACGTCCCGATCCTTCGATACCCCAGATCGGGGGCCTTCGGCATGTCGAGGGCCGAAGACCCAGGGTCGGGTCTCAGGTCCGCGTCAAGGGGCCTGGAAGACTTCTTCGACCCATCCTGTGCGGAGCCAGGCCGGCATGCGGGCGTGGCAGCGGAACCCACGGTCGCGGGCCAGGTCCGCGACGACATTCTGGCGGTGGTCGCCGTTCTGGACGGCGGATTCCTGATTGATGCTGAGGAACAGGCCGCCGGGGCGGATACGGTCGAGGTAGCGTCCGGCATCCGCCGGCGCCATCTCGGGCATGCTGTCGATGTTGATCACCACATCCCAATCGGCAAACCGGTCTGCGCCTCCCGCGTAGGCGTTCACCAGGGCGATACCGGGCTCGCTTCGGTGGCCGAAGCCGACCACGTCCGCTCCGAACGCGGTGGCGAGCAGGATGTATTGCGGCACGAGGACCGGCGGCAAATCGATGATGGCGAACCGCTCGCAGCCCATCCGCCGGGCGTAATAGGCGAGGTGGCCGGAGCCGCCACCGATCTCGAGGAGTGCGGGAGACCGAATCCCGAAATCGCGGGCGATCCGGTGGGCGCGCAAAGCCCCATAGATCCCGTCGAAGTGCCGATCGGAAAACGTGCCCTTGGCGAGTTGGACGCCGAACAGTTCGCCGGCCTGGCGGGGCGGGGTCAGGTCGCTCCCGATCCGATCCTCGATGGCTGCGAACAGGGCATCGAGTCCGTCGAGGACGAACTGCGTCTGGCCGTGCTCACGGCTCTGGACCCGCCCGGCACCGACGGCCTCCGAGAGGCGTACGAGCCGGTCGAGGATGATCCGTCCGACATGCAGGCGCGCCGCCGGATTGGACGTGAGGGATTCGTGGACCATGTGGCCCTGGAGAAAACCATGGGTCAGGGGCGTCGCGTAGAGCCGTTCCTCCACCCGCGCCGCACGCACCGGGTCGTCGCCGGCGAGGTCGGCGAGACTCTCGCCGTAGAGTTCGGCATAGTCGCTCCAGAGCGAGGCATCGAGTCGTGCGGCCGGTGCCAAGCTCCGAACGTACGCACGAAGTCGCGCCTGCGGACCCGGATCGAGGCCGACACCGGTGCCGAATCCGAAGAGCTCGTCGCACAATCCCGTCCAATCGGGACGCCGGGAAAACGGATGCGACACGCGGGGGCTACTCCTGTTGCCCCGTTCTACAACCCCAGAGCAGAACGGCCAAGCCTTGGCGGTCGAGCCTCGGGGGGGCACGTCGTGATGGCCGCTCCGATCCGCTCGAGGGGACGGGCTGATCCGAGAGAGGCCGAACCACCTCACAGAGGCCAAGTCACCTCACAGAGGACAAGTCACCTCATAGAGGCCAAGTCACCTCATAAAGGCCAAGTCATCCGGTCCTCGGCCGCGTGACCACCGATGCTCAAGGCCGGACGCGTCGCGCCGGGCTGGCGCAGGGGGTGGTCGAGGACGTGGAGGCCGTACATCTGTTCGAGCCAGGGCTCGTCGACGAAGGGCCGCCGGTAGCGCAGGGTGCGCAAGGTATCGATCTTTCGCGATGCCGAGGCGCCCTGGTTGAACTCGTCGATGGCGAGCAATTGCCCACACCAGCGGTTGCGGAACAGGCTGCCGATGCGGGCCGGGCCGCCGATGGTGTCGTCGAAATAGGCCGGCACCACGGGAAGCAGGCAATCGGCCTTCGCCTCCGAGAACAAGGTCAGGCAGTCGACGCTGGAGCGGTAGATGTCGACATCGACGCTGACGAAGCCCACCGGCATCGCAGGCGTCAGCCCCCTGATGAAGCCCGGCAGGGTCTCGGCGATGTCGCCCCACACCATGGTGGCGTGCTCCGACAGCGCCTCGGGGTCGCGGGTCGGGAAGTCGCCCGCCTGCCAGATCTCGGGATGGTCGCGCACATCGACGAGCGGCGGTAGGCCCGCCCCGGTGTCGAAGCCGTATAGGGTGAACCGCACGCCCGTCACCGCCGTCACCTTGGCGGCGAGCTCCGACAGGGCCCGCAGGCCCGCCCCCTCGGCGACGCCGAACTCGAGGACCGCCACGTGGTCGATGCCGGAAAAGCGCGCGACGTCGGCCGCCGTCAGCAGACCGAACAGGTAGAACGGCCGCGCCTCGACGTCGTAGCGCGCCCGCTCGCGCAGGTCCGTGGAGGCGGCGGCGCGGGCGCGCTCGGCAAGGAGGAACTCCGGATAGCGCCCCGTGAGCGGCGGCAGGGCCTCAGACAGGGGTCGACTCCTCAAGCTTCTTCCACTGCACCGTGCGGGGGGTGACGTCGCCTTCTTCGGGGTGGCGGGAATAGTAAAAGAACGCGAGGGACTTTCGCGTCCGCCCCTCGGGGCAGGCCAGCGGCTCGGGGTGACCGTGATGCGAGGTCGACAGGGTGCTGAAGACGGCGAGCCGGTTGAAGTGCGGCATCACCCGCGCTTCACACTTCGTGGCGTCGCGGTTCCAGAGCTGGAGGTCGCCGCCCCAGGACTCGTCCCAGTCCTTGTTGAGATAGAGGATCGCGTTGAGCTTCCGGTAGAGCCCGAACGGCTCGATCATGTTGAAGTCCGCGTGCACCCGGAGTTTCCCGCCCGGCAGGATCTGGTGCATGCCGCCGCCGTTGAGGCACGGGTCGGAGATGAGGTCCTTCAGGCCCGTCAGCGTCTCCAGGAAGTGCAGGAACGTGTACGAATTGAACGCGTAGCACATGTTGTGGATGAGCGGCGGCGCGCCCTCCATCCGCGAAGCGTGGCGCACCCCGAGCTTCTTCGGCTGATTGACCGTATCGCCCGCCTTCCAGTCGAACCACACCGGATCGTCCACCCCCGGATAGGCGGCGTGGATGCGCTCCGCGACGTCGAGGGGCAGGAAGTTGTCGATCACCACGTGCGGGAACGGGTGCGCGCCGTTGTAGCCGGCGGCGTAATGCGCCGCCTTCTCCTGGAGGAACGCGTCCTCGAACTTGAAGAAGGGCTCGCCCACAGGGGGGAGGGGAGCCGGGGCCGCTCGCTTGAAGAGGTTCAGCATCGACGCGATGTCTCGAAAGGGTGGGGCAAGCGATGTCGGTCCGCGCCGTGGCGGAATCGTGACGCTCACAACAGGGAGGCGATGAGCGCCTTCTGGCGCGGCAGGCAATGGCCGTGGAGGTCGTAGCGCTCGAGGATGGTGCGGCGCGCCTCCAGCCGGATGGCGTCGTAGTCGCGCGGGCGCTCCAGCACGGCGCGGACCCGCTCGGCGAGCGCGTGGGCGTCGTGGAAATCGACGAGCAGGCCGTTGTGGCCGTCGACGATCACCTCCTCCACCGGGGGCGTGCGCGAGCCGATCACCAGGCACTCGGCCGCCATGGCCTCCAGCATCGACCAGGACAGGAAGTACGGGTACGTCAGATAGATGTGCGCCGCGCTCACGTAGAGCACGTCGAGGAAGGTGGTGTAGGGCACCCGCCCGAGGAAGTGGACGCGGGTCGCATCGATCTCCAGCTCGGCGAGCAGGCGCTGCCGGTGGGTCTCGCCGTTGGGCAGCGGGTTGCCGTAGGCCGGCTCGTCGGCCCCGATGATCACGAAATGCGCCTTCGGCCGGGTCTTGCACAGTTCGGCGATGGCCCGGATGGCGGTGGGGAAGCCCCGCAGGGGCTCCAACCCGCGCCCCACATAGGTCACCACCTCGTCGGCGCTCGTGAGCACGCGCCCGTCGGGGAGGGTGAGCTTGCCCCGCGCCGGGCGGCGGATCGACACCGTGTCGATCCCGTCGTGGATCACGTTGAGCTTCTTCTGGATCGAGGCCGGATAGCTCGCGTACTGATAGTGCATCGGCGTCAGGCCGGCGTCGCACAGCTCGGCGGACATCACGTTGGCGGTGTTCTTCATCCGGAACACGAACGGCGCGTCGCGGTCCACCGGCTCGGTGGGGGCGAAGTCGGCCAGCGGCTTCGCGCGCAGGTACCACTCGAAATAGCCGAGCACCGGCACCTTCGGGTAGAGGTCCTTGACGTAGAGGAGCTCGCCCCAGCCCACGTGGCCGATGATGAGGTCCGGCACCACCTTGAGCTCGGTCTGGAGGTGGAGGAGCGCCTTCGTCACCTTCTGCGCGTAGGTGAACTGCGCCACCGCCGGCAGCTCGTTCTTCACGTCGATCTGGTACTGGACCCGCTTCGTCCCCGCCGATTCGCCCTGCCCGGCGGTGATGAAGTAGACGTCGTTCCCCGCCGCCGCCATCGCGGGGGCGAGGTTGCGGAACTGCGCCGGAATGTTCTGATGCACGAAGGCGAGTACGGGCTTTTTCGACACGCGCGGAACTTTCAGCGGCTCAACAATCGACGCGCCCTATAGCGCACCGCCACATTCTCGGCCATTGCGCCCTGTAGCGACGGGGACCGAACGAGGGACCGAGGACCGATGCAACACCTGTTTTCGCGTTTCCTCGCGAAACCCGCGGCGAAGTCGGTCCCGGCGGAGGCCCCCGTGGTGGCCCCGCAGGCCGCCACCGCCCTGCCGCCCCTCAACATCCGGTATTACACCGACTACCCCACCTGCAACCTCGCCTGCTCCTATTGCGTGGCCGGCCACGGCACCACGTTCGCGAAGCCGCCGACCTCGAAGTGGGACCCCGCGCGCTACCGCCGCGTCATGCACAACATCGCCCAGCTGCCCTATGCGGTGAACATCCGCATCGGGGTGGGCGGCGAGTTCTTCGTCTCCAAGGATCTGGTGGACGGCGCCCGCACCCTGTCGCAGAGCCCGAACCTCCACGCCCTCAACCTCATCACCAACCTCACCCTGTCGGTGCCGCAGTTCGAGAAGACCTTCCAGGGCTTCGACGAGGCGAAGATCGCCATGGTGGCGAGCTTCCACCCCGAGCAGATCAAGGACCACGAGGCGTGGTTCGACAAGGCGGCCGAGTTCAACCGCCGCTACGATTTCGCCGTCATCATGGTGGCCTTCCCCGAGGCCCTCGACGTGCTGGCCGACTACAAGGCCCGCCTCAACGCCCGCGGCGTCGACGTGTTCATCCAGCCCTTCGTCGGCCCCCACCAGGAGAAGTGGTACCCGCACGCGTATTCGGACGCCGAGCGCGCGCAGATCAAGGCGATGATCTACTCGCGGCACGATTACGAATACCTGCTCAACGCCAAGCGCCCCGGCGCCTGCAACGCCGGCTACCGGGCGATCTTCATCGACCCCATGGGCGTCGTCACCCCCTGCGGCATGGGCAAGTACCACGGGTCCCTCGGCAATCTCGCCGAATCGCCCGAGATCACCCTGCGCGATGGGCCCGCACCCTGCCCCTTCTCGTCGTGCCAGTGCGATACGGAGAACGTGAACACCGTCGAGTTCCACACGCACTACGAGAAGAGCGGCGCCAACCAGCACCGCTACCGCTACCGCTTCGAGGACCTCGCGGCCCTCGACGAGCGCTACGACGAGTGGAAAATTCATTACTGAGAAAAAAGCAAGCCGGCTCATGGGCTTGCTGAACGCTTGAACGTCCCATTCAGGCGGAACTCTGTGATACTTCCACAACACGAATTTGAGGATTTCAGAGGCCTGTGCGGTTAACCCAAAATCCGGTTGCACCGCGCTCGGTTCTCTGAAAAAAGAGCCCAACCTTAAACGGAACACTCCTCTCGAAGGGGTCCCCGCGGTGGGTGTCGAGGCACTGGCAAGAATAGCCGGGCTGCGAAGCGAATTTCTGTAGAAGACCCCAGGAGAGCTTTATGGCTAATTTCTTCTTCGATGGCTCGGCGAGCATCACTGCTGCCAAGGCCGACAACGTTGTGATCAGCGCCAACCCGGCCCTGTTTGTCGGCGAGGCCCAGTCCGGCGCCAACACAGTATTCACCTACATCAACGGTACCACCCTGACCGTCACCGGCACGACGGTTGGCGCGAGCGCCACTGAGTTGCCGAACGTTACGCTTCTCAACGGCAAGTTCGCCACCGGCGTCACGGTCAACTCGACCACCCCGGGCCTGAATAACCTCTTCTTCAACGGCAACACTGCGAATATCGACTCGGCATCGTTCACTGCAAGCAGCGTCAACACTGTCTTTGGTGGCGTCGGCCGTTCTGACCCGAACGATACCGCTGATGCCATCGTCATGGGCGGCAAGGGCAGCTTCCTTGTCTATGGAAATGCAGGCGCTGACACGATCACGCAGACCACCGCTTTCGACTCCACCAGCTTCGTCACGGTGTTCGGTGGCAAGAACGAGATCGGCAACGACTCCATCACGCTTGCCAACGCGGGCAACACCGACGCTAAAATGGCGATCTATGGCGGTGAAGGCACCGACTCGATCAACATCCTCAACGCTGGCTCCAACGCCAACACCACTATCTTTGGTGGCCTTGGTGCAGCGGATTCGACCGACGGCGTTGACTCGATTGCCTTCAATGGCGGCGGTGTCGTAAATATCTTCGCCAATGCCGGCGCCGATATTGTCAACCTCGGCGGTGGTACTACTGCTCTCGCTGCTGGTACGACCGCAACGGTTCATGGTGGTATCGGTGGCGATACGATTGCTGTGAACGTCAACGCCGCCAACGCATCAATCACCGTGTTCGGTGACGAGAACAACGCTGCCCAGGCTGAGTCGATCATCGTTGGCGGTAACACCGGTACGACGACCATCTATGGTGGCACTGCAGCGGCTGACTCTGCTGATGGCGCCGACACGATCAACTTCTCCGGCACCGGTACGACCTTCATCTACGCCGCCGGTGGCAACGATACCGTGGTTGTGAACACCAGCGGCCTCAACGTTCTCGGCACCGATGGCGCCACTGCTGCCGGTACCGGTGCTAGCGCTGGTACCGCCATCTCGGCGAACAACACCGCCAGCGTTACCAACGTCTTTCTTGGCAATGGCAACGACTCGATCAACATCCTGAACGCTGCTACGAATAAGGGCGTGATCACCGTCAATGGCGGCGCTGGTGACGACCTCTTCACGATCGGCGTCGATGCTGCCAATGCAACGACTGGTCTTGCCGGGACCGGTACCTCGACCATCGTGATCGAAGGCTTCGGCGTTGGTCTGGATGCCATCCGCATCAACAACGGCGATGCCGCTGGTGGTACGGTCACCGCAAACCTTAACGGTGGCGTTGCTTTCACTTCGCTTACGCAGGCTTTGAATGCAGCTGCAGCTGGAACTGCTGCTGCTAGCGTCAACGCAACCGTCGTGACCTTCAACAACGACAGCTACATCGTCGTGGATCGCTCTGCTGGTGCCACGTTCGTTGATGGTGCTGATCTCGCGATCAAGCTGACCGGTATCAGCAACGCTTCTGCTGTCGCCGCTGTGACTTCGATCCTCTAAGAACTCTTTCTTCAGAAGAAAGACTTAGGCAACGAGAAGGGGGCGGTTCATACCGCCCCTTTTTTTGACTGAAATTTGCCTCAATATTCCTTATTGATACTCAACTCAGATCACTCGCTTAGTTAAGTTTTTTCGACGACCACACCGAGAGCAAGATGCCGAAAGACGCCCCTAATCTTCTCAATGTGACTCTTCGGATGGCACTGAAGCCGCTGGGCTATGCATTCCTTTTCAGCTTTGTAATTAATATTCTCTACCTTGCACTCCCAATTTATATGGTGCAGCTATCTGGTCGAGTTTTTGCCAGTCAGAGCATTGCTACACTTTTGATAATGTCATTTTCTGTTGCAGCGACGTTCTTAGTCTCTGCAGTACTCGATCATTATCGATCTAGTGTTCTTATCAACTTTGGTGTCTTATTTGATAAAATACTTTCACGTCATGTGTTTGCCGCACTTTTCGCAGCAGAGTTGCGTCAAGGAGGAAATCAGAGTCAATCAGTGAGAGATCTTGATGTATTTCGTCAGACCCTAACTGGGGCGGGAATGGCAGTATTCTTCGATCTACCTTGGGCACCAATTTTTATGGTCGCTCTGTTTGTTATTGATCCTTACGTGGGCATGTTATGTCTCTTTGGCGGCTTTGTGCTGCTAGGTCTTGCCTTCCTTCAAGATCGCGTCTCTCGTAATGCACTTCAGAAAGTCAACGACGCAGCGTTCCGTGGCTATCGTTTCACGGACATGGCTCTACGCAACGCAGAGGTCGTTAGAGCACTCGGTATGCTGCCGGCTTTGACTACTCGCTGGTCTATAGATCGCTCAACATTGATCAACGGGCAGGCTCACGCCAGCGAGGCTTCTGGCGTTATTGGTGAGACTATCAAATATGTTCGCATGCTGATCCAGATCGGCGTGCTCGCGCTCGGAGCGTTTCTTGTCCTTAAACAAGTGATCGGGCCAGGCGTTCTTTTCGCGAACATGATTTTGTCTTCGAAAGCTCTGTCGCCTTTCGAACGCGTTGTTGGTTCTTGGCAGGGCCTTGTGGAGTCGCATCAGGCATACAAGCGCCTGCATATGCTCCTCGAAGGCTACGAGCCAAACCCTGTCGCTACTGCAATGCCGCGCCCCACCGGCTTGATCGAGATTCAGAACCTTGTTTTTACTTTGCCAGATGCGAAGGCGCCTCTGCTAAAAAATATATCGTTCGCGCTCCGGCCCGGCGAAGCCCTTGGCATTATCGGCCCTTCGGGCGCCGGCAAATCGACCTTGACGCGGATGCTCATCGGCATCTGGAAGCCGACGGAGGGGCATGTCCGCCTCGACGGCATGGACGTCCATGCCTGGGACCGCGCCGCCTTCGGGCGCCATGTCGGTTACCTGCCCCAGGACACGGAGCTGTTCACCGGCACCGTGCGCGACAACATCGCCCGGTTCCGCACCGACGTGTCCGACGAGGCCGTGACCCGCGCCGCCCAGGACGCCGGCATCCACGACCTCATCGTCCGCCTGGAGAAGGGCTACGAGAGCGAGCTCGGCGCCTCCGGCACCACGGTGTTCTCGGTGGGCCAGCGCCAGCGCCTCGGCCTCGCCCGGGCGCTCCTCGGCGACCCCAGCCTCGTGGTTCTGGACGAGCCCAACGCAAACCTCGACACCGAGGGCGAGGCCGCGCTCCTCGACGTGCTCGGCGCCCTCAAGGCCCGAGGCGTCACTGTGGTCATCGTCTCCCACCGGGCGAGCGTGTTCCGCCACGTGGACAAGATCCTGTTCGTGCGCGGCGGCGAGGTCCAATCCTTCGGCGACCGCGACGTGATCCTCGGCCAGCTCATGCAGCCCGCCGGCGTCCCCGGCACCGCCGAGACCCGCGCCGCCCCGCCGCCAGCCGTGGCGCAGGGGTAGGGCCACCCGTACCTGCCACACGGCAGGGCACCTCGGAGTTGCGCCGGAACTCCCTCTCCTTTCAGGAGAGGGGACCCGCGCTCGATCCCCGCTTCGTTCGGGATTCCCGCGAGGGAGGGAGAGGCGCCCAACATCGGCCGCAGAGCGGCCCCACCACACGGTTCAGACCGATCGCCCGAAAAGGCACCCCGATGAAACTCCCCGCCAATCTCGGCCAGACCGTGGGCACCGCCATCGGGCGGATCGTGCCCGTGAAGATGCCGGCCTTCGCCCTGGCGCCGGCCGCCCCCATTCCGCATTCCGCCGACGAGGCGGAGATCCTGCGCGAACTCGAAGCCCGGGTGAGGAAGCCCATCGTCGCCGGCATGGCCGTGGTGGTGGTGTTCGTGCTCGGCACCTTCGTCTGGTCGGCTGTGGCGAGCCTCAACGGCGCCATCGTCACCCCCGGCTACCTCCGGGTCGAATCCAGTCGCAAGACCATCAAGCACCGCGACGGCGGCGTGGTCCGGGAGATCCTGGTGAAGGAAGGCGCCGTGGTGAAGCAGGGCGACGTGCTGATCCGCATGGACGACGCCATGCCGCGCGCCCAGGCCGAGGTGCTGGCGTCGGGCCTCGACGGCCTGCTGGTGCAGCGCGCCCGCCTCTACGCCGAGCGCGACGGGGCCGACAGCATCACCCTGCCGAAGGAGATCGTGGCCCGGGCGTCGGACCCCGACATCGCCATGATGATCCGCGACCAGGAGAACCTGTTCAAGACCCGCAAGGCCTCCCTGGAGAGCCAGTTCGACGTGCTGCGCAAGCGCATGGACCAGTCGCAGACGCGGCTCGCCGGCCTCGACGCCACCCTCAAGTCCATCGACAGCCAGACCGCCCTGATCCAGGACGAACTCGTGGGCGTGCAGTCGTTGTACGAGAAAGCCCTGGTGCCGAAGAATCGCGTGCGGTCCCTCGAGCGCACGGCCGCCGAACTCGTCGGCAACCGCGGCGCCCAGCTCGCCGAGGTCGCCCGCACCAAGGAGCTGATGTCCGAATCCGAGTTCCAGATCGCCAGCATGCGCCAGACCCGCTACGCCGAGGTGGCCGAAGCGCTCCGCGACGTCCAGGCCAAGATCAACGACACGCTGCCCCGCCTCCACGCCGCCCGCGAGACCCTCGACATGGTCGAGGTCCGCGCCCCCGACGACGGCTACGTGCTGAACCTGACCCAGTTCACCAAGAACGGCGTCGTCACCCCCGGCGAGCGCCTCATGGACCTCGTGCCCACCGACGCCCCCCTGGTGGTGGAAGCCAAGCTCAAGCCCGACGAGGCCTACGAGGTCACCCAAGGCATGAAGGCGCACATCCAGCTCGCCACCTACGAGGCGCGCCAGCTGCCGCCGATCCCCGCCACCGTCACCAAGGTCTCGGCCGACCGCCAGCAGGACCAGCGCACCGGCGAGCCCTACTTCACCGTGGAACTCTCCATCGAGCCCGAGGCCCTCAAAGACCTCGTCAAGCACATTCGCCTCTACCCCGGCATGTCGGCCACCGCCATGATCGGCACCGGCGAGCGCACGGTCCTCGACTACGTCACCAGCCCTGTCCGCGATTCGCTGAAGGGCGCTCTCAAGGAGCGCTAGGCGAACCGCGCCGGCGCAAGGCACCCTTCCAACTTTCGCGGTTCGTCGAAGGTTTATCGGTGCGAGACCGCCTCGGGTGATTTCCGTCCGCTACAACTTTAGGGGCACCTGATGTCATCGGAAACGCGCGCCGACGCCATGGCGGGACTGAACGCTCGTTCTCTGGCTGCGAGGCCATGGGTCCAGCCGGGCTACCGTTACCGTCCCGCCAGCCAGCATGATCAGGCGGGACACGACTTTCGCGGCACGCATCCCTATTTCGGGTGGACACACGTGCAGGTCGACGAGATCGACCTGACGATGTTTTCGAGCAACGACGACGGCGTTGCCATGGTCTACCACGCGTTCGGACCGGATGCCTATGAAGCGGCCAGCGTCGCTGCGTGGCTGGCCATCGCGAAACATTCGGCAGCCGTGGCCGATGTCGGATCATTCACGGGCTTGTTCGGCATCTCGGCGCAGGTCGCTGCCCCCAATGCATCGGTGATCGCCATCGAACCGAATCCGGCCGTGCGTGCGCGATTGTTCATGAATCTCGTGGCGAATGGTTGCTACCCGAAACTGAAAGTTGCCCCCTACGCCGTCTCGAACGCGCTCGGTACGCTGTCCCTGCATGTCGCCTGGGGGCCAGACATCCTTGATACGGGATCGTCATTGAACGCTCCGCAGAACCGGCCGGACTGGCTCCCCATAAGGACGGAGATCGTGACGGCGGCGCCGCTCGACGTGATCCTGGCGGAACACGGTTTTGCGAAGCTCGATCTGATCAAAATCGACGTCGAAGGCGTTGAGGCTATGGCTTTAGCCGGAGCTCGCAAGACATTGGCAGCTCAGCCCACCCTGTTTCTGGAGGTTCAAGGGCATGAGAACTTCGCCGCCTGCTATGCAATTCTGGCAGCGCACGGCTACCGTGTCTCTGCAATCGATGACGAGAACCTGCGGCTAATCCCGTACCAGGGATCGTCTGCGGCTGAATGGTTCTCGGAGAACGTTGGTGCACGGGTGATGAATTATCTCTGCGTTGCACGTTCGGAGCATGAGGAAATGGCCCGCCATGGTCTCGCTCGTATACAAGCAAAGATCAGATAGTCTGCACAACCGAATATCATTGTAAAGTCAGCAATAATCACAAAAATATCACCAGTCAAACCCGCATATACTAAGCCTGATTACTTTGGGCTCTAGTTTATAAGCTCCAGCATTTCCCGAGCAACATCAGAAGCGTCGGGTAGATATCGCAGGGTGAGGAAATTGGCCTGCTGCTCCAAAACCTGCAGGGCCGGGGGATAATGGTAGGTCGAGGTGTTTCCAGCCAATCCATCAATAAGCAAGTAGTTGGTATTGATCTGCTCCGTAACATTGAGGCATGTGATACGACGGTTGGGGCAGAAGATACTGGCATGCAAGAATGAACCTGCAGACCCCATGATACGCTCGCGTGACGACATCAAGCGAATTTGATCAACGAAACTCAAGGTCTCCGGATAGACGATTTCGACACCTGCCTGATCGAGAACCGTCTCGATTTCGTGCTCATTGGTGATCCGGCCTACCGCTGACATTAGCCTGGTCTTCGAATAGTAAATCGGTGTGGGGTTTTGATTAACAGAACTCGTGGCCCGTATACGGGCACCCATCTTGCGGCACATGTCGCCATAGACCTGATAGCCCGCGGATTGTTCCTCCAAGCTCGTACTTGGAATGACGACAGAGTGGACGCGTGTAGGTTCGTGAAAATTTACGAAGTCCCGCGGCGATAGACCGAGCAGACCGAAGGCGGCGGCAATGAAAGGCACGCCGAACCATTCAGCCGGCGTTCCAGGTCCATGACACAGGATCGGAGTCCGGGGCGAACGAATGCGCGCCATGGCCCAGAACCGCGGGAGGGTGTTGATCAAGAAATGCCCAAAATGCGGGTTGATACGTCCACCGTAGATGTATGCTCCATGGGGGGCCTCACACGCGATGTCTTCCGCGGCGAGGCTGGTCTCCAAACGTTGGTCCGGCGGGATATGCGTCCGTTCACGATAATCCGTCGCCGCGGCGATGGGGGTTCCGTCCTGTGCGAACAACCCCCAAGCCTGACCATGGGTGTACGGTAAGTAGAATCCGTCCTGCACGACGGAGACGTCCGGTTCGAGGCCGATAATTTCCGCGGTACCCCATAAGCTCGTGCAGGATCGGAGGAGGCTCATGGGAACTCAATAGTTGACGCGAAGCGATTCGTTGCCGATCATTTTCATAAATTTATTAATCATTGGCGCGCGCTCGAAAACAAGAATGCTGTCGTAGGCAGTCATTGCGATTGTTTGTCGCGTAAAGGCACTTGGGGCCACGGTGCCGTCCTTGACGTGATCCGCATTGAGATCGTCGATAAGCCCTTTGAAACGTTCGACCATGGACCGTGGATCGTTACGACCGCCGCCGTAATCCGGCCAGTATGCGGTATGCATATCCTCGATCATGTAGATACCATTGGCGGCGATACGCTCGTAGAGAAACTCGAACGTCGCCGTGACATGCGCCATGTGATGGCTGCCATCGTCGAGTACGGCATCGAAAACACCGAACTCATCGATCAACGATTGCAGGAAAGCGGGGTCGGACTGATCACCGATCCTTACGGCGACTTGCTCGTCACCGTACTGTCGGCAAACATCATTGATGTCGATGGTGACGATACGTGCAAGCGGCCCGAGCCAACGTTTCCACATCTGCGACGAGCCGCCATTCCCGGCGCCGATCTCAAGAAATGTTACAGGCTGGCCGACATAGCGACCGAAATGGCGCTCATAGGCGAAGAAGTAGTGCCCCGATTTGTGGATTGGTCGACCGGTATTGGAGAGAAAGATTTCGTACAAGGACATGTGGCGTTCGGGCTCCGGCTGTATCATGGACTCGTACGCTCGTTCGGGCACTGCGCGAGCGGGTCGTCCGTCAGTAGTTTGTTTGTCGTCGGATCCCCGCCTCTTCTGTTGATGGGGAACGCGGTTTATCGAATTTATACCCGTTTGCTCGTGGCAGATCGGAGCAATTTCAGGGCCGGGCCGATTTCGTCCTCGGGCCTGGAACCGCAATGCCCTGCGGCGGGATTGCTCAATCATCCGGAGCTGATGGTACGAAGCGTGCCTTCGACGCCATGCGCTTCCCTTCCCCCTATCGCTTGTGAACCCAATTCCTATGGTCTCGCTCGGTACCCGGTGTTAGGCCAACGTGCTACAGGAATCGACGATAGAGCGAACGAAGCCGATACCCTGATCCATGCGGTATGTGGGTGATTGGTCCGCCGTCACATGATAGGGATGGCAATGTAAGGACAGCAAACCGCCCTCAAGTCAGCTCTTAGACACGCCCGGAAAATATTGCATGTTCGTTAGGCGGCTATTTCGCAAAAGTTCTCGGGTCGGCAAAACCAATTCAAAAATTTTCGATCATAAGTTTTACCGCACATATTATTCGGATCTATCGAATGTTTCGACCCCCCGTGCGTTGCTAAAGCATTACACGGCGCATGGTCGTCGGGAGGGACGTTACCCGCATGCATCCGCTCTCATGGACGCCTTGAGTTCTGAGCTTGGGCAACTACCAACTGATTTCCATGCTGAACGCTATCGTCAGCTCAATGGTGATCTTTCTCATATACGAGAGGACTGGGCGCTCGCGGAACACTACCTGCGTTTTGGTCGCGGGGAGGGTCGGGCGTACGCCCTCCCAGACGACTTCGACGCGGCATTCTATCAGCGCTACTACCACGACCTATCCGAGATTCCGGATGGCGGCCTGATCGAGCATTTCTTACAGTTCGGTCACCTGGAGGGGCGAGCGCCGAACCCGCGCGTGCTCATCGGACGACTCGAAGAAGAATTCGGGCGGCTTCCGGACGATTTCATTCCGAGCCATTACCGCCGGCTCTACGGAGACCTCTTCGATAAGGTCGCACCCTGGGAACTGCAGGAGCATTTTCTGCGCCATGGTCGGTCTGAGGGCCGCCCCTATCGCCGTCGGCGGAACGAGGCCGGCGAGCGGGATCTTGCCAATATCCGCGGGGCCGCCGCCGCCGCCGGTGTTTTGCCCGAGCCCGTTCTTGACCATTTCATGCTCTACGAATTCTCCATCCTGAATGCGAGCTGGCTTCCCCATCGGCCGTCTTCACGCCTGAAGGGGATCCGATTGTTCCTGGAACAGGGGGTCGAACGATTGGCGCCCATGTCCATGAAGGCCAAGTTCGATCCACGATTCTACCGCTCGCAGTTTCCCGACAAGGCGTCCTTGGGTGATGTCGAACTCTATCGCGATTGGCTGAGTTTCGGGATCGTCGATGACGTTCCAGGCAGCGAAGGAAGCGCTCTGGCTCAACTGATCGGTGAGGACACGTTCCCCGACTGCTTCGATGACGTAGCCTATGATGCCAGCCAAGCTTTCAGCGAGAAGCCTTTTCCCGCGGGTCGGTTCGCTGCCCTCGCACATTTCGTCGCCGGCGGCTTTGTCGAGCATCATCGAGTCGTGCGCAGGGCCGGTGCAGCTCGCCTGTTTGGACAGATCGCCAACTATCATCTCATCCGCAACGATCACGATAGGACCCTGACGGCCGCCGGGCACGGACTTGCCGCCGCTCCCTCGGACCCATTGCTCCTACACCAACGCGCCGAAGCGCTGCGAGCACTCGGCCGCGATGGTGAAGCGACAGCCGACTATGCGGCAGCGGCCAATCTCCCTGGGGCGGGCTTGTGGACCCATATTCACGCCGCTTTGGGACTGGCTGCCAAGCCTCATGCATCCGAGGAGGCACTCGACCGGATCGAACGATCGGCCAGAACCTTCCGTGGTGCACCAGAATGGCGGATCGCTGCGCATCAGACCGTCGCGCTTGTCTTCGCCAGCATCAGCCGGGACGCAAAAGCCCTTTATGCGCTCGGCCGGCGACAGGAGGCCGACGATCGCCTTACCGCCTGTCTCGACCGGTTGACGGGGGTCATTGCAACCGTCGACCCCTTACCGGGGCGACTTCCGCCACTTCGCAACGGCCGGATCGTGGTCGTTGCCAATCGCGACCTCCCCCAGTGCGACCACTACCGCGTGGTGCAGAAATGTCGGCAGCTCGAGCATGGCGGATGGACCGTCGAACTTTTCAAGCAGGACGAGGCGGATCGATGCCGATCGAGCCTCGACTCGGCGTCTGCGGTGATCTTCTATCGAGTCGCAGCCTTTCCCGCGGTTTTGCATGCAATTCTTTACGCAAAGGCGCTCGGGCTACCGACGTTTTATGAAATCGACGATCTGCTGTTCGACCCGCGACATTACCCTGATCCGTTCGACAGTTTTGAGGGGCAGATATCCGAACAGGATTACATCGAACTGCAGTATGGCGTACCGCTGTTCCGTTACGCCCTAGGCTTGTGCGACGCCGGATTTGCATCGACACCTGCCCTAGCGGACGCCATGCGGCCGCATCTTCGTCAAGGATCCTGTCACGTTCTGCGCAATGGGCTCGACCAGCGCAACCAACCCTTCCTCGCACAACGGGCGGCCCCCTTCTCCGAGGGCTCCGTGACGCTCTTCTACGGATCGGGGACGAAAGCCCATAACCGGGATTTCACCGTCCTCCTTGCCCCCGCCCTGTTGGAAATTTTAGCCCGCCATCAGCATGTGCGGCTCGTGATCGCCGGCTACCTCCACCTCGACGCACGGTTTGACGCGATTGCGGGCCAAGTTCGACAACTCGGCTTTTGTGGGGACGTGGCGTCCTATTGGGACGTCCTTTCCGCCACCGATATCAATCTTGCGGTGCTCATGCGCAGCCCCATGGCGGACGCCAAGAGCGAGATCAAATGGTTGGAAGCCGCCATGTGCGGGGTTCCGTCGATCGTTTCCGGGACGCGCACCTACCGGGAATTACTCAGCGATGGGGTCGACGCGGTGCTCGCCGATACGCCCGAAGATTGGCTTCAGGCCCTCGACCGGTTGATCATCGATCATACTCTGCGGCGGGCAATCGGGGAGCGGGCTCGTCTGAAAGCGTTGCGCGAGTACGGATTGGATCAGGCCGTCGCGGTTCTTACCCATGCACTGCCGCCGCCGCGGCCTGAGCCCCCCAATCTTATGGGAACCGCTCAGCCTCGCCCGAGAACCTACCGGCCGGTCGCTGGGCGAAAGCCGCGTGTTCTCATTCTGAATGTCTATTTTCCCCCGCAACTCGTGGGTGGGGCGACGCGCGTCGTTCGGGACAACCTGGATCACTTTCTCGATCATGCCGCTGACCGTTTCGAATTCGCGGTCGCGGCGGCTGACGATGGCGCTCACCCGGCCTACAGCACGCGCATCGACCATTACCGTGGCGCACCGGTGTACCGGATCGCGCCACTTCAGAGTGAGCATGGTGGTTGGCAACCGTTCGACACGCGCATGCGCGAGCCCTTCGACGAACTTTTGGATCGCTTCGATCCCGATCTCGTCCACGTTCACTGCGTGCAGCACCTCACCGGTACCGTGGTGGAAGCCGTTCGGGCGCGTGGCATTCCCTATGTTGTCACGCTCCACGACGCGTGGTGGATCTCGGATTTTCAGTTTCTCGTCGATGCGGATGGACGCGTTCATGCGCCATCGGCAGATCCGTTGATGGACGCCACGAACGGCTCCCTCGACCCGATCGCTTCTTTGAGTCGGCGCAGGAAGCTCGGAGACCTGCTCGATGCTGCACACGCTCTCATCGCCGTCTCGGAGAGTTTCGCCGGTCTTTATCGTGCGGCCGGACATCCCCGAACGGTCGCTGTGTCGAACGGGGTCCCGGTGATGGCTTTTGTACCGCGGCGTCCGGGTCCGGCGGGACGCGTGCGCCTCGGACAGATTGGTGGTCGGACAACGCACAAGGGCGCAACCTTGATCGAATCCGTCCTGCGGACCGGAGCCTTTCCAAACCTTGATCTCACGCTTGTCGATCACGCGCGAGCGCCTGGGGAAACGTCCACGGAGATCTGGGGGAGCACACCGGTTCGTCTCATCGGGCGACAGCCGCAGGACTCCATCGCCGAGCTCTACGCCGAGCTCGACGTCTTACTCGCGCCTTCCTTGTGGCCGGAAAGCTATGGCCTTGTGACCCGAGAAGCGCGTGCTGCCGGACTTTGGGTCGTTGCGAGCGATAGGGGTGCCATTGGAGCGGATCTGACCGACAAGGTCGACGGGTTCCGTATCGATGTCGAATCGCCTGACTCCCTGCGTGACGTCCTAGTCTGCATCAACAACGATCCTGTGCGCTTCAGCCAAAGCCCGTCGGCCGTTCGCAGTTCGGAACGGACCACGGCGGATCAAGGAAACGACTTGCTGAAGCTATACGAACGCATCGTCGTTTCGGAGGTAGGCGCTCAAATTAATACAACGCCTAAAAACTAAACATGATTCAAAAATAGGGCACCTAACGATAGAATTAAATGGTATTCAGTACTGTATATGAACTATAGTGATCGATTTTATGGAAGTTAAACGAATTATTCTCCACTGTCCCACATACACAAAACCTCAGGTTTTATATGCTCATCTACATGTGCCTGATAAACTTAGGGCGCTAAACATGGCGCTTGTCCAATCCCCCTCATAGGCAACATTTTGGGCGTGCTAAAAGAACGCATCAGTGGCGTTGCCACCACCGCCGCGGGGGGGCGTCCTTGGATTTGGCTTGCTGAATCGCCGATTCCAATCGACCAATCTGATCGTTTTTGGCCTGTAACGCCGCTCGCAATTCGGCGACCTCAGCGCCCTCAATGAGCAGGGCTGCGATCCGGGCCTCTGCTTCGGCCCACTTCGCGTTTGCGCTGCGAGCCAAGTCTTGTGCCGCATCGCGCTCCGCCTGGAGGCCAGGGATCAACATATTTCGGCCCTGGGCGTCCTCGAACCCTTTATTCGTTGCGTGCAAAGCCGGTACGAACGCGGCGCAGGCTGTTGCAAAGGCTGCATGGGTCTGATCCAGAACCACGGAGACCGGCTGCTGCCCAGCTCGTTCGTGCGCTGGTGTCAGCTCCCGCACGTAGGATGTCACGGCGTCCTGAAGCCATGGGTGGAGATGGTCGATGCTCCCGGACCCGGCCCGGCTCCGCCTGAGATCAGGATCGATGAACCTATCAAGCGCGGCGAGGTCTGCTTCCGACAAACGGGGGAGGGGCAATTGCAGGGTGTCGACCACCCGTCGCATCACCGACCGGCCGTCCGCCAGAAGATCCTCGTAACGGAGGAAAACCCGGCGCATCCCACGGCTCTCACGCTCCGCCTCGAGGACGTAGCGCAGCCATGTCATCAGGGTGTTGGGCAAGGGAAAACCATCCCGGGCGTGCAGCGAACGCGCCACCTCGTCGGGGTGGCGGAACGGTAGGACAGCCACGGCGTCGAGGTCGAGGATCGCCGCAACGCGCCGCCATAGGGGCATCAGCTTGCAGGTGCGCGGATCCTTGACGACGAAAACCGGGGCGTCCCCGAATTCCGCTCGCACAATGTCGACAAGTTCATCGATGAATTCCTGCGCGGCCGGGGAATCGTACCAAGCGTCGGGAAACCTGTCCCAATCCCACCAATGCATGCCAGCCGATGCCAGCACCCGGTCGTGCAGGGCGACGATTTCCTTCGGTTCGAAATGCCCCTTTGGATTGTCGTCTGAGAGACCAAGCCCTTTGGCCGGCATAGTCGCTCCGAGCACGCCGAGCGCTCCCGCCACGGTGGACGTCCCGCTGCGATGCATCCCGATCACGAGGACGAGGGTCCGCCGCGGGCGCTCAGATCCGGATCCCGTCACGCTCATTCCACACTCACCTCACCATCCCGGGTTGGGATCCTGTTCACCGATACCAGTGCTCTTGAACGATCCCAAGCGCCTGCCCGAACTGAGCCAAGGCTCAGACGGTGGCAGGCCAAACGCCACTGCACCGCTCCGGGTTTCCCGGAGGCCATTTGGTTTGGGTCAGGCGGCCAAGGCTTGTGCCTCGGCCTTGGTCAAGTAGCGCGCTTCTGCCTCGGCGGGAGGCACGTTGCCGATCGGTTCGAGCAGCCTGCGGTGATTGAACCAATTCACCCATTCGAGGGTGGCATACTCGACGGCCTCGAATGATCGCCATGGTCCGCGCCGATGGATCACCTCGGCCTTGAACGGGCCGATTACCGTCTCGGCGAGCGCATTATCGTAGGAATCTCCGGCGCTACCGACGGCGGATTCGATGCCGGCCTCGGCAAAGCGCTCTGTGTAGCGGATGCTCACGTATTGCGAGCCGTGATCCGAATGACCGACAAGGCCGCTACCGGTGGAGGGGCGGCGCTCGTGCAGGGCCGGCTCCAAGGCATCGAGCACGAAGTCGGCCCGGGCGGAGCGCGATACACGCCAGCCTACGATTCGGCGCGCGAAGACGTCGATCACGAAGGCAACGTAGACGAAACCGCCCCGGGTTACCAGGTAGGTAAAATCCGCGACCCACGATCTGTTCGGGCACGCGGCCTTGAACTGCCGGTTTGGCCTGCCCCGTGAAAAGTGGTCCTCCCCGAGGTATGATGGTGTGGAACGGCTCTGCTTGCGGCAGCGCTGATCTGGGTTTTGATTCCGGATCAGTTCTCGAACGCAGAGGAACCGAACATGTCTAAGANCAAGCTCTTGAAGCGCGCCATGTACGGTCGCGCCAATCTCGACCTCTTACGACGACGGTTCCTCCTCGCAGCCTGATCCACTAAACTTGGCGAAGAGCCGAAAAGTGGTCCTCCCCGAGGTATGATGGTGTGGAACGGCTCTGCTTGCGGCAGCGCTGATCTGGGTTTTGATTCCGGATCAGTTCTCGAACGCAGAGGAACCGAACATGTCTAAGATCCACGTCGTCGGCCTCGATCTGGCCAAGCAGATCTTTCAAGTGCACGCGATCTCCTTGGAGGGCGCCGGAGTGGTGAGGCGGCAGTTGCGTCGCTCGCAGGTGCTGACGTTCTTTTCCAAGCTGCCATCCAGCCTCGTCGGGATGGAGGCGTGCGGTGGTGCTCACTTCTGGGCGCGTGAGATCGCAAGACTTGGCCATCAGGTGCGCCTCATGCCCCCGAGCTACGTCAAGCCTTACGTGAAGCGCGGCAAGACCGATGCCGGCGATGCCGAAGCCATCTGCGAAGCGGTGAGCCGCCCAACCATGCGCTTCGTGCCGGTCAAGACGGCCGAGCAGCAGGCCGCCGCCATGGCGCTGAAGACACGTGACCTGCTCGTACGCCAGCGGAACCAGGCGGTGAACGCGTTGCGGGCTCACCTGTCGGAGTTGGGTATCGTGAGCGGCACGGGGCTCAGCCGGGTTGCCGGTTTGATGGAGATTGTCAGAGACCCTGACGATGCGCGGCTCCCGGTCATCGCGCGGCAGGCGCTTAGGGATCTGGCCGATCACATCGAAGCGTTGAATGAGTGCCTTCACCGCTTGGACCGCGAGATTGTAGCCCAGTCACGGGAGGATGCGGATCTCCGGAGGCTGACGGCGATCCCTGGTATCGGACCGATCTCGGCAGCGTCGCTGAAGGCCCTCGTCCCTGATCCAAGTGGCTTCGTCTCGGGACGGCACTTCGCAGCTTGGCTTGGCCTGACACCGCGCGCTCATTCCAGCGGAGGCAAGGAGCGTCTGGGCCGGATCTCGAAGATGGGCAATCCGACCTTGCGAACCTTGCTGATTCTGGGCGCGACCACAGTCCTGCGCCACGCGCGCAATGGTGGCAAAGCTTCGCCGTGGTTGCAGGCGCTCCTGTCGCGTCGTCCTCCGAAGGTCGCCGCCGTTGCGCTGGCCAACAAGACGGCGCGCATCGTCTGGGCTCTCCTCACGAAGGGTAGCCATTATCGGAACCCCGGTCTCGCTGCATCGAGCGCAATGGGCGCCTGACGGCAACGACCGGACAGAGCTGACCGGCGGACCGCTGCCGGGCAGGGATAAGGTGTGCAACAGCAGCGATGAGACCCGACGGGACGTTACCTCGAAGTGAGACAGGCCTCCAAAGCCGATGCGCTTCCGAGCGCGCAGGTATGATCTGCCACTCACCTCGCGGACTCCATCGAGGCCAGCGGTCTATGACCGCGCCCAAAGGCCGGACATATGACTGCACCGTTCGCGGTGGGGGATCTGTTGCTGAGCGCTCTTGTCCGCAGGGCCGTTCCACATATGGCTTTGCGCCATGAGGAGGGTGTCATCATGGGACGGAAGAAGCATACGGTTGAAGAGATTGTTGCCAAGCTGCGGCGATGAAATGCTTCAATCGGGGTTCTAGGAAGGGTCGTCGCCCGCCGGGTGTCGGGCCAGATCACCCTCCGGCCCAGGGCGCCACCCCGGGCCAATCACAGGGGCCTACCCTCCGCATCCTGGATCGTATCGAAACCGGTCATGCGAGCGGCCGGCCCGCCAACCGGCGCACGATCCTGCGGAGCCACGCGACCTGCGTGGCGCGGGCTCGCAATCTGTCGCGCGCTGTCATCAGGACCGTTGCGAAGCGACCACGGGCGGTAATGGCCTCGTCGTAGCGGACCAGCGGCATCAGGGCGTTGGCCCAATCGTCCTTGTAGGCCTCTTCGCCGACGGTAAAGTCGAAAACTCGCAGGCCGTCGTCGAAGGCCTGGCGCAGCAGAGTCTCGGTCATGAGGCGTCCGGTACTGAAACGGCGCCAGCCGTCCGCCTCCCATCCGATCAGGAGGAGATAGAAGCGGCTGCGATAGACGAGGCCGAGATGCGCTGCCACGGCCGTGCCCGAGACGTTGAGCGAACTCCCGTGGATTCGCCCCTCCGGAAGGTCGATCCGGGCCATGGCGTCGTAGAAATCGGAGAAGGCCGGGACGGCGAACCAATCCTTGGAGTGGGTCTCACGCCATCGCCGCGACTTCATCCGCTTCAGCGAGACGATAAGCGCCCGCATGCCGGCGTCATCGTCGGCGACGACGAAGGCACTGGGTCCCACTTCGGCGAGTCGGCGGCGACAGCGCTGGGTGTCGGCCCAGAATCTCGGGCGCAGGGTCCCTGTCAGCGCTTCGTATCTGTCCGGGAACGTCACGCTTCGCGCTTGCCCGGCAGCGTTGACGCCCGGCAAAAGGGCGAGGGGATTGGGCACCCGCTCCCCGGCCGCTCCCTCGGGCGGGTCCAGGGTTACGGGCATCCGTGTCAGGCAAACGACGTCGTGGGACGGCAGGGCGGCAGTGATCCGGCGCCACAGAGCTTGCACGGCCGTGGCGTCGAGGCTGCGGGCGAAGTCGGGATCGATAGCGGGCGCGTTGTAGTCGGTGACGATCCCACCGAGAAATTCCAACGTGCGCAGGCCGTTCCGCCGAGTGATGCCGAGGGGCAGGACCATTTGGATGCGCGCATCTGCCATCACGACGATGGCGGGTTCTATGTGAGCCTGTGCGCCGAAGGTATCGGCCCAGGCCTGGAGCCAAGCGTGACGCGCGAAGGCGTAGCCCGCCAGGCCAGGCGTCTCGAGATCCGTGGCAGCGGCGCGCACCGACGGATAGATGCGGAGGGTCAACTCGTCCATCAGCGATGCCCCTTCGGCATTGTCCATCAAAGCAGCTTGCCGGCGACCTGCGCGACCTTGAGCCGGCGCGCGCCCGTATCGGGAGCGTTGCGCAGGCGCGCGACCGCCCAGAGGGCGCCGACCAGCCTGAGTTGCACCAGACCATGCGGCGACCGGGGCGGTCGCGGCGCACGTACAGGTCGTAATCCTCGCCCCCCGAGCGACTGAGGCGCGGATCGAACGGGTCGGCCTTGGGAAGACAGGTATTGCGCCGCAAAAGCGAGTTGCCGGTGCCGATCCAGCGGTCGCTCGCCTGCGCGTCGTAGCCGATACCCAAGGCGGTGCCGCTGGGCTGAGGGGGCCGGCGTTCGTAGGTGCGGCCGCCAGCCGTCAGGCGGCGGACTTTTGCTCCCCCCAATGCCGATATCCATCGACGATCACTGATGCTCCGCCTCGCGAAAAGGCGTCCTGCTGATCGACGGTTTTGCCGTAACAGCAGGTACGCTGGCGGCGATGGATTCATCGGATGGGCCTGACCGACAGACGCCCGACCGCAGACTGATCGCAACGCCGCACGCGATCGTGGGCCCGCATGTTCAGCACCTCCAACGTTCGGGCTCGATCCCATAGGGGCGCTCGGGACTGAGCCGTGAATCGTACCAACGGCTAGCAAGCAGTCGCTCCTCGAGCCCAGCCAACAGGCCTGTCCGGTCGACTGGAAGAATGAGGCCGGGTGCCGGTTTCCACACCGTTCGTAGGTAAGGCGTGACCGCAACGAACCGGGCGTTGTGGACCGCGTCGAGTCCGAGACGAATCATGAGCTCGTCGGAGGTCAGGGCGTCGCCGCTCGTGCGGAGGACCCGTTGCAGGGCCGAGATCCGGATGACGACGTTGGTCGGTGCGGCAACGTCGACACAGCGCTGGGTATGGATCTGCCCGTGATAGGAGCCGTCGAACGTCCGGCCGAGATTTGGGTCGAGCACCGTCCCGTCCGGGCAAAAGAACGCCCCGGACCACGTGATGAGGGTTCCCGTGGCATCGGTGAGCAGACCCGAGGCGACGTCGAGGCGCTCGTCCCACAGGGCGAGGGCCGAGAGCTCCAGCAGATCGGCCTCAACGGGTGACGCCCCGGTATGCAGGTACAGCCATTCGGCGTCCGTGCTCGCAGCGGCCCGCAACACAGCCCCGCCGTCTCGCCAAGCCTCCTCGACACAGAGATTCATGACGCTGTCGAGGGTGCGCCGTGGTCTCAGCGACCACATGCCGGTGTGCTGGCCGCTCTCGTTCGAACGCACGGCGACATCGCCCGACCGCCCGCGTGCCTCGACCAACCGATCGAGGACGAACTTCTGTGAGGCCACCGCTGCAGGCTTGTCCCCGGTCTCCGCCGAGGCCGTCGACCCGGGATTGATCCGCCAGGCGTAGAGCAGTTCCGGCACATGCACGGGCTCATGCCCGACGGCCCAGGCCCGGCCGATGGCATCCCAATCGTGGCACCAGGTCGCGCGATCATCGCTGTACGCGTCGATCTCGACGAGGAAGTCGCGCCGCCAAGCCATGAGATGGGTCTGATAGCAGCAGTTCGCAGACAGAAACGGATCGAAGGCGGGTTTGAAGAACGGGCTCGCCTTGGCGGAGGCGGGATTGGACTTGAACTCGTCCGAGTAGAACACCCGTGCCTCGGGGAAGCGCTCGATCCAGTGCGCCATCACCTGGAGCGCGTCGATGGTGAGGTAGTCGTCGGCGTCGAGGGGTACGAGGATCTCGCCCTCGGCCGCGGCGAGCCAGGTCCGGTTGGCGCCGGCGATGCCGGTGTTCGCCTCGTGCCGGATCACCCGGGCATGGCCCGCGGCCTCGACCTTGGCGAGCCAGATCAAGGTATCCTGCCGGGTCGATCCGTCGTCGACGATGACGATCTCGCGGTTGGTGTAGGTCTGCAATAGGCAGGATTGCAGCATTTCCTCCAGGAAGGCGGCCGGCTGGTCGTAGACTGGCACGCAGAGCGTGAACCGGATCGCGCCGGAGGTTGGGTAATGTCGGATGCGCCAGGCGATATGGCGATCAAGCCAATTCTCGAACGCGGCCGGGTCCGTCTCGACGGGGGCCCGCTCGGGCCGAAGCAGCACACGGTAGGTCGGATCGCGCTGGTCGAAGCCCGGGTTGAAGTACGGGTCGCGCAAGCCCGGCCAGCGGGCGTAGAGCGCTTCCTTCTCGCAGCGATAGGTGCCGGTCTTCGAGGCACTCTCGTAATGATAGACCCGCACGCCCGGATCGACGACGCAGGTGCGGCCGGATTCGCGCAGGCGCAGGCAGAAATCGACGTCGTTGTAATTGAGCGGGAAGCGCTCGTCGAAGCCGCCGAGCGCCTGATAATCGGCGCGGCGCACGATGGCCATGGCCCCGGTGACGCCGAACACCTCGCGCCGACACTGCAGGAGATTGCCCGTGGCGCCGGCATGGCTCGGGGCGACGAACAGCCCCGCGTGTGAGGGCCCCTGTTCGAGGAGGATAACTCCGTTGTGCTGAACGGTGCCGTTCTCGAACAGGCAAAGGGGGCCGATCATGCCGACATCCGGATGCGCGAGCAGGAAAGCGACGAGTTCCTCGCCGCCGCGCGCCGTCACGGCCTCGACGTCGTCGTTCAGCAGGCAAACGAATTCACCCGCGGCGGCGGCGACGCCGATGTTGAGTTTCCGCGCGATGTTGAGGGAGCGGTCCTCGTAATGCACCAGGCGAATACCCGGCGTCTCGGCGAGTTGCGCGTTCTGCTCATCGGAAAGATCGCCGTTGTGGACGATCACGTATTCCCGGTTCGGATAGAACTCCGTGTTCTCGAAGCTCCGGACGCAGTTCAGGATCAGATTGATGCGCCGGTCCCGCACCATCCTGGACCCCGCCCCCGTGGGAATCACGTAGGACAGAAGTGGTGCCGCGGCCGGCAGGGTGTAGTGCGTGCGCCAGAATCCATCGCCGAAGCCGGGCGAGACGGACGCCTCCGGATCGCGCTGCCGGGCGAATTCGAGGAGCGACGCCTCCTGGCGCCCGACGCTGTAGGATTTCGTCGTCATCGACGTCGCCGTCGAGGTCGGCGACGCGCGCCAGACGTAGCCGATCACCGGCACGTGGATCGCCTTCTCGACATGGCGGGAGGCGCGCAGGACGAAGTCGTAATCCTGAGTGCCGTCGAAGTCCGGCCGGAACGCGCCCACGGTCGCGAGAAAGTCCCGGCGATAGACGGAAAGGTGAGAGAGATACATGGTGTTCTCAAGAAGAACCGGCGACCAGCCGGGCTTCAGAACCACGTCGTAGAGTTCGCCCGTGTCCGAGATCTTGCACTCGTCGGTGTAGACGAGGTCCGCTTCGGGCTCGGCCTCGATCGCCTTCCAGATCGCCTCGAACACGGTACGCGGCAGCAGGTCGTCGTGATCGACGAGCGCGACGTGCGTCCCGTCGGCCTCGGCGATGGCGCGATTCGTGCCGCCGGCAATGCCGAGGTTGCGCTCGGCGAACACCACGGTGACGCGGGGATCCGCGGCCGCGATCCGGCGCAGGGTTCGCAGCGTATCGGGCCGCTCGGATCCGTTGTCGACGATGATCCAGCGCCAGCCGATGTAGCTCTGATTCAGCAGGGTCTGAAAGAGTTCCTGGAGATAGGAAGGCTCGGTGTTGAAGGCCGGCGTCACCACGCTGGGGCGAAACGCCGGGTCCGACAGGCCGGCGGTGGCCTCTGAACGGGTGGGCTCGCACAAGTCGCGCAGACTAAGTTGCTGACCGATCCCGCGGGGGTTCAGGGGTGCCTCACGTCCCTCAAGGGTTCCTGTCCGCAACCAATGCACGAGGGGATTGATCGCGCTGGCGCGGACATCGGGGTAGCGCTCCAGGTAGGTTTGGCCGTGGAAGAACAGCGACGGCTCGCGCTCCTGGAGGTGCCCGCTCGTGAGGTAATGGGCAATGGGATCCATGCCGTCGGCGGCGACGTCGGGATAGGTGCGCAGATAATAGCCCACATCGAACAGGCCGCTTCGGGCGACGAGTTCATAGTCGGAGGCGATACCAGCACCGGGCGGTAGGGCGCCGCGCAATGGTGGCCGCCGCCCCTCGACGAGGCCGACGCGTACCCAATGCACCAGGGGCGCGGTATCCACAGCATCGGGATAACGGGCGTGGTAGCCACGTCCATCGAAGAATTCCGACGGCTCGCGTCCCTCACGAAAACCCGAAGTGACGTAATGTGCCACCGGATCGAACCCAGCCGCGGCGACGTCAGGATTTTCGCGTAAGTAGTAGGACCGGTCGAACAATCCGCTGCGCACCGCAACGTCATAGTCCGAGCCGATCCCGGCTCCGACGTCGGTCAGGGCGCGGATCGGTGCGTCGCGACCTTCACCCAACCCGATACGCAACCAGTGAATCAGGGGCGCGATATCGGCGAGGCCTACGTCAGGGTAGCGCGCGCGGTAACCACCTCCGTCGAAGTACCCCGAAGGCTCGCGATTCTCGCGAAAACCCGAAGTTAAGTAATGTGCGACGGGATCGAGGCCAGCCTCCGCCACATCTCGATTCTCCCGCAAGTAGTACGCTCGATCGAACAAACCACTTCGGATCGCGATGTAGTAATCGGAGCCGCCTTCCGGCTCGGCTATCCCGCTGTGGAATGGAGCATCGCGGCCTTCGGCCAAACCGATGCGCAACCAATGAATCAGGGGCGCAGTGTCTGCGAGCCCAACGTCGGGGTAGCGGGCGCTGTAACCACACCCGTCGAAGAACCCAGACGGCTCTCGGTTCTCTCGAAAACCGGAAGCGAGGTAGTGAACCACCGGATCGAGACCGGCTTCGGCAACATCCTTGTTCTGCGAAAGATAGTATGCACGATCGAACAGCCCACTTCCGTTTGCCAGGGCATAATCGGAGTCGTGACCTGGGCTCGGTAGGACGTGGATCGGTGGATGACGCCCCTCCGTACGACCGATACGAAGCCAATGGACGAGCGGGGCCATGGCTCCCGCCGCCACATCGGGGTAGCGTGCACTATAGCCACGTCCGTCGAAGAACGCGGACGGCTCACGATTCTCGCGATAACCTCCCGTCAGGTAGTGCGCCACCGGATCCAAACCGGCCTCGGCAACGTCGGCGTTCTGCGTGAGATAGTATGCCTCATCGAACCAGCCGCTGCGGGCCACAAGATCATAATCGGACCCAGGACCGTGCTGTCCTGACGGGCCAACGGCTACGGGTGCGGAACGGCCTTCGTCGTGACCAACTCGCAACCAATGCACCAGTGGATTCACGCCCGCCGCTGCGATCTCGGGATGCCGGGCGAGATACGCGGCGCCGTCGAAGAATGCCGAGGGCTGAAGCCCATCCGCATGGTCGCTACGCAGGTAGTGAGCGACGGGATCCAACCCGGCTGCGGCCACTTCCGGATAGGTTCTCAAGTAGAACGCGGCATCGAACAGGCCGCTACGGGCGACAAGATCGTAATCGGTCCCGGGGCTGACGCCTTCGCTACTTCGGATCGGTGCAAAACGGCCTTCGTGAAGTCCAACGCGCATCCAATGGACGAGCGGGGCGAGATTGCTTGAGCGGACGTCAGGATAACGTTCAGCGTAGGTCTGGCCGTCAAAAAATTCAGACGGCTCCCGTCCTTCAGAGAAGCCGTTAGTGATGTAATGGAGGATCGGATCCATGCCGCTGTCCGCGACATCGGGATTCGCCCTCCGATAGTAGCCGACGTCGAACATCCCGCTCTGGGCAACGAGCGCGTAATCGGTACCCGGCCGCGCAAGGGTCGGAGCGGTGCGGACGGGCGCTACGCGTCCCTCGGCGCTACCGAGGCGCAACCAATGGACCAGAGGATTGATGCGCGCGTCGCGAACGTCTCTGTTCTGGGTGCGATAGCGGGTTCCATCGAAGAATGCCGATGGTTCGCGTCCGTCGAGATATCCGAATTGGAGATAATGGACGATGGGATCTTCCCCGGAGGCAGCAACGTCCGGATTGGCCGCGAGATAGTAGCCGATATCGAAAAGACCGCTGCGGGCGACCAAGGCGTAATCCGACCGGACTTCACCAGAGATCGGCGACCGACCCATGCGTACGGGGGCCGGCCTCCCTTCAGCTGCACCCGAGCGCAACCAATGGACGAGAGGGTTGATACCCTCGCTCTTGATCGCGGGGTCCGCCTCCCGGTAACCCGTACCATCGAAGAACGCTGAGGGTTCACGCCCCTCGACGAAGCCGATGGTGAGATAATGATGGATCGGATCCGCCCCATTCTCGGCGACATCCGGGTTCTCACGGAGATAGTAGCCCCGATCAAACAACCCGCTGCGTGCAAGAAGATCGTAGTCGGATTGAATCGAGAGGTCGCTGTCGTGCCGCGTGCGGGTGCCGAACAAGGCTTTGATTGATTTCATTACGTCAGAATGTCCAGCAGTCGCACGGTTGAACTTCCAGCCGCCGGGACCCGCCTGCCCCCGAACAACCAGCAATGACGATACCCCTACGGCATCGTGACGATTCCGCGGGATGGGATGGCACCCCCGCGCGGATCGATCACACATCCTACCCCAAGCGGGCGTGGCCGCAGCCTAATGCATAGGCATTTTTCATCGTCCGTTGGTTGTCAAGCAGAACGCAGCGCTCACTTCTCTGGGGGTACAGGGTGGGTCACGCCAGAATCAATGGCCTTATGACCATACAGTCACGTAGCCGACCTCGCATCCGTCACCGCGGTCACCGATTTTCGCCATCGCGCATATCGAGGATACGCGTGCGGCCGTCATCCACAGACGCATCGTGCGATCGCCTGTCCGCGACGGAGACCGTGTCGGCCTTCGGCAGAACGGGCGCAGAGGGCGGTGCGAGATCCAGCCCGAGGAAGTAGCGGGCGAAACCGATCCGAGCGGCTTCCGCGTCGGGAAACGGGCCGAGCGCACCGAGCCCACCAATCTCTTCGATGATCACATAGAGCCCATCGGCACGCTGTTCGTGACGCCAGTTCTCGTGAAACAGATCGCCTGCCATCGCCCCAACCCTTTCTGCCCTCACGCGGCGCAGCCTCCCTGCAGGTTCGAAGCTCCCTGCTCCTCACCTCAAGAGGCAGAGAAAAGGACCGAGGCGGCTGCGCTTCCGCCCCTGCATACAGGGTGGTCATATCGGTATCCGTTCGCTCGGCACGGCGCCGGGCAGGACCATTCGTCCTGAGACCCATGCCGGTCCACCGAGATCGAGGTTGGCAGCGATGACGCCCCACAGCGTCAACGGTAAACTCAGTCCGGCATCGGCGGCGCTTCCGCGGGATCGAACATCGGATCGCGCGGTTCCGGCGCTGCCTGCTCGCGGACACGACGACGCGGAGTCGGACCCGTCGTACAATTGCTGCAGATGGACGAGGTCGCGCGACGAACGCGATCGTCGAAGGCCTTCTCGCGGACCTTGCGCTCCGCCTCGGCGCGATCACGCCGCGCCTGCGCTTCCTCCGATGACGTGGACGGCGCGTCCGGCGTGGCGGTTTCGAGCCGAGGCGCGGACGGCCTCGGCTTATGAGGACTCGGATCGGGTTGCGCCGAAGCACCCAAGGGTAAGCCTGTCAGCAGGCCCGCGACCAGAAGGACAGCACGCATTTCCGTAAACCTCACGCTGCCGGGACCCGTAGCATATCGGACATTCGACGTCGCCGAGGGGCCGGCATAAACCGCCGTCGCATCGGCAAGACTTGCCGGGGCGCAGCGCCGTACGGGACGAACGATACGACCTAAGCCATTGATTTTCCGAGACAACACCGACGGCATACGGATTGCTGACCCAGGTATGACCGATCTCGCGGACCCCAAGGCCGACCATGGACATTTTCAGTGCGCTACAAACCGCGGTGTCGGGCCTCCAGGCCCAGTCGTACTCGCTGAACAACATCTCGGGTAACATCGCCAACTCGCAGACAACCGGGTTCAAGCGGGTCGATACGAACTTCGTCGACATGATCGCCGAGCAGCCGTTGAACAAGCAGGTCTCCGGCTCCGTCGGCGCCTTCTCACGGTTGACCAACACCATTCAGGGCGGCTTGGTTTCCACCGGGATCGACACCAACATGGCCCTGAGCGGGCAGGGGTTCTTCACGGTTCAGACGAAGACCGGCGACGCGGCGGGTCAAGCCAGCTTTTCCGCAGCCCAGTACTTCACCCGCCGGGGCGATTTCAAATCCGACAACCAGGGTTATCTCGTCAACGGGGCCGGCGGTTACCTGACCGGCCAGAGTCTCGACCCCCGGACCGGACAGACCACCGGGACCGGCCCCATCAAGATCTCGACGGCATCGCTTGCCGCCAAACCGACGACGAGCATTGCCTACGGCGCCAATCTGCCGATGACGCCGTCGACCAAGAATGCCGTCGCGGGCAATGCCGACTCGGCACTGCTCAAGACCCTGACATCCGGGGCCTACACCCCCGTTCTCACCGATCCGGCGGCCCCCGCCCTGGGAACGCCGATCAAGGGAAGCGATGCCACGAAATTCCTCAACGACACCCTCTCCGGGGGTTCGCTCACCGCCTATACCGATTCCGGCGCTCCGATGACCGTTCAGATGCGTTGGGCCAAGGTCCAGAACGGAGGCGCGGCCACCGCCGCCGTGACGGCCGATCCGACGGCGACGCCACCCATCGCCGCTGCGCCGGCCAAGCCCGCAACCGATGACGTGTGGAACCTGTTCTACCTCGGCAACTCGAATGCCGGCGCCGCGGACGACGCTTGGCAGAACGTCGGCCAAGCGTTCACCTTCAAGAGCGGCCAGCTCACGTCGCCGACCGCCCCGATCATCCCCGACCTTACCGTCGACGGGGTCAAACTCAGCAATGTCGGCCTCAACATCGCCGCAGGCGCCCTGACCCAGTACGCCACCAGCGAAGGAAGCGTCCGCACCGACACGGTGCAGCAGGACGGCTACGCGTCGGGTACCCTGACCTCGCTCTCGGTCACCAGCGACGGCAAGATCACCGGCACCTATTCCAACGGCAACTCGGCGGCCCTCGCCCAGGTCGGGATCGTGCAGTTCAAGAACGCCGACGCCCTCAAGGGCGACACCAACGGGACCTACACCCAGACCCTCGATTCCGGCGCGCCGATCTCCGGCCTCAACGGATCGTCCGTCGTGGGTGGCGAGATCGAACAGTCGAACACCGACATCGCGGCCGAATTCTCGAAAATGATCGTCACGCAGCAGGCCTACTCAGCCAACACCCGCGTGATGTCGACGGCGCAGACCATGATGAGCGACCTGATCAATATCATTCGCTAACATCGATATTAAGATGAAAACGAAACATCAACCATCCAAGTCATCTTTCTAGGAACGCCGCCCCTGCGAACGTTTTCTGCCTCACTTTCCAGAGCAGATTAGGGACGCAAGGGGCACCCGGCCGCAGGACGAACACCCTGCACGCCCGCTTCAGGACCTCGCGCGAGGGGAAGGCCCGAATCGATGTCGCTGAACGCGATCAACACCGCCACGGCCGGCCTGCAGGCGATGCAGGCCCAGATCGGCGTCGTTTCGCAGAACATCGCCAACGTCAACACGGTCGGCTACGTCAAGCGTGTCCAGTCCTCCGTTGCCCAGAACGACGGAACGGGCATCAACAGCGGCGATGTCTCGCGAATTCTCAACGCCACGTCGCAGAAACAACTGCGTTTGGAGAGCTCCGGCGCGGCCTATACGAGCATTGCCGCCAACGTGGGGACGCAGCTCGATGCGCTCTACGGCGTTCCCGGTTCGAGCACATCCCTCGATGGGGTCCTCAACGGATACACGCAGTCCCTCCAGGCACTCGCCAACGATCCCACGGTGAGCTCCGTACGCGCCACCGTAGCCAGCAACGCTGCGACCCTCGCGAGCCGGATCGGCACCATCGCCAACGGCATCCAGACCCTGCGCACGGGGATGGAATCGCAGATCGCCAGCGACGTGAAGAGTGCCGGTTCCCTGCTCAGGTCCATTGCACAGCTCAACGTGAAGATCGTCGCCGCCAACGGCATCGGTGCCAGTCCCGATCTCCTCGATCAACGCGACCAGGCCATCAACCAGCTCGCCCAGTACATGGACGTTCAGGCGACCCAGGTGGGCGATGGCTCGATCACGGTGATGACCCAGTCGGGCGTCACCCTGGTCGATCACGGCGTTTCCGCATCGCTCGGCTTCGACAGCCGCGCGGTGTTGAGCCCCGAGGCCCTCTATTCCACGGAGGCAGGCAAGAGCGGCGTCGGCACGATCACCGCAACGACACCCGGTGGCGCTCGGATCGATCTCATCGCCACGGGCGCCCTGCGCTCGGGCTCCCTCGCGGCCGCCGTGACCGCCCGCGACGACACCCTGGTCCAGGCACAGCGCCAGATCGACGAATTGGCGGCCGGGCTGGCGCAATCGACCACGGACAGGACCGTTAGCGCCGCTGCGAGCACAGGCATCGACCTAAACGGGTTGAAGGCAGGCAATCGGATCACACTGGGTCTCGCGAACGGTTCTCAGATCGTTCTCGTCGCCTCGGACACCGGGACTGCTACCTTCCGAACTGGCGATATCGATGGTTCCGCGCCTATCGCCTTCCGAATGCCCGGTGCCCAACCCATTGGTACGATCAACGGCGATGCGACACTGGCAGCGAATATCACAGCCGCCCTGCAACCGAATTATGTCGCGTCCGTCACGGCGGGCAAACTCACGATTGCGCTTGGCACAACGCCGGTGGCAGGCACGGCATCCGTGACCACACTTGGCGCGACCCTCACCATCCCGTCCGCCGCGAGCGAAACGAAAGCTCCCAGCAACAATCCCGAGATCGCTCTGTTCGTCGATTCCGGCCGGGCCAACGGCCTCTACACAGGCAGCTTCGACGGCGGCTCCCAGCTGACGGGCTTTGCCCAGCGCATCGCCCTCAACCCGGCGATCAAGGCCGACACCAGCGCCCTGGTGCTGTCCTCGGCGACGACCCAGTCCGGCGACGCAACGCGTCCGCAACGGATTTTGGACGGGCTGATCACCCGCCCCTACACCTTCTCGGCCGCTTCCGGCATCGGCGGCGTGCGGGCGCCCTTCACCACCAACGTGGCCGACTTCGCCTTGCGCATCATCGACGCGCAGGGAGCGAACGCGGCGTCGAGCCAGAGCCTGGACGAAGGGCAGCAGATCGCCCTCGCGACGGCGCAGAGCCGCTTCTCCAGCGAATCCGGGGTCAAGATCGACGAGGAGATGGCCAACTTGATCCAGCTCCAGACCGCCTACGGTGCCAACGCGCGGGTGCTCACGGCCGCCCGCGACATGCTCGACACGCTCCTGCGGATCTGAGCCGTGGTCCCGCCCAACGTCGTCCGTCCTCCGTTCCCGGGATCGCGCCCATGACCATCACGCCCTTCGCGGCCGGCAGCTACACCACCACCTTGAACACGCAGCGCCTGCTCGCGACCAAGGACAAGCTCGACACGCTCACCACCCAGCTGACCACGGGCCGGGTGGCGGAGACCTATGGCGGCTTGGGTGCCTCCCGTACCACGAGCTTGAGCGCACACGCCCAGGTCGCGCGCCTCGATGGTTACGCCGCCAGCATCACCGGCGCCCTCAACCGCATCACGCTCGGTTCGGCCAGCCTGCAGAATCTGTCCAAGGTCACGTCGACAACGGTGAGCGGCATCGCCGAGGGATTGACCAACACGAGTTCGTCCTCGGCCCGCGACACCACCCGCCAGACGGCTGTGGCCAACCTCGACCTGTTCGTCGATACCCTGAACCAGAACTACGCCGGAACCTACCTGTTCGGAGGGCGCGCCACAGATACGCCACCCGTCATCTCAGCCGACGAGATCCTCAACGGCGACGGCACCAAGGCCGGCCTCAACGCCATGATCGCCGAGCGCAAGGCCGCCGACGGGATCACCGGGACGGGAAACCTCAGCATTCCGGCCACCGGGACGGCGGCGGTCACGGTCTCCGAGGGAGCGAGCGCGATCGGACGCGCGAATTTCGGGTTCACCCTGCTGGGCATCGACAGCTCCAATAAGGCCGCGTTCAGCGAAAATCTGGACGCGGCCAGTGCGCCGAGGGTGGCTCTCGGTTTCGGCACGCAGCCGACGGACGGCGATGTCGTGCGGCTCAGCGTCAACCAGCCCGATGGCAGTCAAGCCTTCGTCGATTACACGGCGCGGACAGGCCCCGCCCTCGGAGCCAACGAATTCCTGATCGGCACCGATAGCGGCGCCAAGCTGAAGTTGGCACTCGGGCAGAGCCAGATGGCGGCTCCCGCAAGTCTCGCCGCGCAACCCGTCGACGGCGCGTCGGTCCCGGTGACCATCGTGCAGCCCGATGGTACTCGAACCGTCGCAATCTACACGGCACGCACGGTCGCAACGGGCGCGGCCAACGAGTTCGTGATCGGGCCGGACACGGCCGGAAGCTTCGCCAGCCTGACGATGGCCGTCGGGGAAAGGGGGATCGCCGCCGCCCAGAGCAAATCTCCCCCGGGCGTGACCCTGGCCCTCTCGGGCGGTACCCCTGCCAGCGCCTCCCTGACGGTCAGCGCCGTCACGCCGCCCAAGGACGGCGACACCATCACGCTGACCCTCGGCCTGCGCGACGGCACCCCGACGACGATCACGCTGACGGCCAGAACCGTCGCGGACAGCAAGGATCCTTCGGTTTTCGCCATCGGCGCCAGCCCGGAGGCGACGGCCCTGAATATCCAGAAGGCGCTTTCCGACACGGTGAAGACGAGCGCCGGTACGACGCTCGCGGCCTCGTCCACCGTCCTGGCCTCCAAGGACTTCTTCGCGGGCTCGAAGTCGGACGCGTTCGCCCCACGCCGGGTCGACACCGCCACCGGCGGCTTCTCCACCAATCCAGCCGGCAAGACGGTGATCTGGTACACGGGCGACGAGAGCCTCGCCGATCCACGTGGCACGGCAACCGTCCAGGTCAGCAGCGGCCAATCCATCGGCATCGGCGCGCAGGCCAACGAGGCCGGCATCCGCAACGCGCTGGCGGGCATCGCCGCCCTGGCGAGCGAGAGCTTCGCCAGCACCAAGGAACCGAACGACACCACCCTTTCGGCCGCGGACCGGACCTTGGCGTTGAGCGAACGGAGCCGTTACACCGCCTTGACCGACCGTGTCCGCACCGTTCTCACATCCAAACAGGACGATCAGGGCATCGCCCAGATCGCCACCGAACTCAGCCTCGCCGCGGCCCAGATCACCAACGCCAAGGCACAGAACGGCGCCACCAAGGCGCAACTGCAGAACACCCTCGCGGGCACGGATTCGATCTCCACCGAAGAAGTCGCATCCAAACTTTTGGCCATGCAGAACCAGTTGCAGGCGAGCTATCAGGTGACCTCGATGCTCTCGAAACTGACGCTGGTGAACTACCTGTCGTGAGCGACTGGGTCGGGCCGGCCTTTCTGGCAGGCTTGGTTCGCTTCGGCATTCACGGCTCGGGTCGCAGGACTCGCCCCGCACATCGGGCCCTTGCGGTATCGCGGGCCGCCGGTCCGGTTCGCGCGATCCCGGCGTCGATCGTTCTGGACCCGGGCGGCGTTCACATCGGAGTTCGCAACAGGCCGCACCTTACCGGGGCTTCGGATCCAAGGGTGGAAACGGGCGCGGTCGCGCCGCGTATCGTCGTTGTGGCTGCGTCACTCGCCCCGACAAGACCGGTTTGCGCAAAGCGCGATCCTGCATCCATGCCTCCGGTCGGAAACACGACGCAGTCGTGACCCGTCGCACCCAACGCCGAGATGGGCGCGACAGGCATCCCTCCTGGATGGTCGCGGGGAGGTCGTAGAGCGCCTCGGACTGACGGAGGCTTTCCGGTCGACCGAACGACGCCTGCATCCGTATCGTCGGCGGCGCGGCGCAACATCGGACCTCCTGCAGGAGCCGTCCCTTGCCCGGTGGGCTCGAGTGATCGACTCTGCGCCGCACCTCGATGATGTCCAGGGAGAACGAGAGATGGAATCGATCGGCCGGGATCTCGCCGAAATGCAGCGGGTTCCCCTCGCGGCATCGCATATCGCAGCTCTTCGGGCCGTTGGGGTCGAGCGGCATTACCCGGCCGGGAGGTTCCTGGCACGTGCTGGCGAACCCGCTGATCGATTCGTCTACGTCGAAACGGGCGAAGTCGAAGTGGTGAACCCATTCACGGACGAGCGCCATCTTCCGTCGACACTCGGGCCGACGCAGTTCATGGGCGAGATCGCGTTCCTGAATGGCGGCAACTGGTCGATGCCGATGCGGGCGGTGCGGGATACCAGCGTGATCGAGGTGCCGCGACTGGAGATGCTGCGGCTGATGTCCGAGATCCCCGAAATGTCGGATATCGTCATCACGGTGCTCGCCGCCCGCCGTCGGCGGCAACTCGACACGCGGGACGGCACCTTGGTCCTCCTCGGCGAGGACGACGACCGGGCGGTTCGGCGGATTGCGGAATTCATGAGCCGCAACCGCCTGCCCTACAGATCCTACGCGCTGGCAAGCCCGGAGGCCGATGCCGTGGCGCGAAGCTGTTCGATTGCCGTCGACAGGCCTGCCGTGATCTTCGGACGCGACATCGTCGTGACGGAGCCCACATCCGACAAGGTCGCGCATCTGCTGGGCCTCAACCACGACCTCGTCGACGACGAGGCTTTCGACGTGCTCATCGTCGGCGGTGGCCCCGCCGGCGTTGCAGCCGGCGTCTATGCGGGCGCCGAGGGGCTGCACAGCCTGGTGATCGAGGATGTCGCGATCGGCGGCCAAGCCGGGACATCGAGCCGCATCGAGAACTACATGGGATTTCCGACCGGGATCTCCGGCGCCGATCTGGTCTGGCGCGGCGAGGTCCAGGCGATGAAGTTCGGGACGCGGTTCGCCATGCCGCGCCGGGTCACCAGACTGGATCAGCTCGAAGACGGAGCGTTCTGCGCCACGTTCGAGAACGATCAACGGGTTCGCGGCCGTGCCGTGGTCGTTGCGACCGGTGTACAGTACCGGCGCCTGCCGATCGATCGGCTCGAAGCGTTCGAGGGCGCCGGCGTCTACTACGCGGCAACGGAAATCGAAGCGCGTTACTGCCGGAATGCCGAGGTCATCATCATCGGCGGCGGCAATTCAGCCGGTCAAGCGGCGATGTTTCTCAGTCGGTCGGCCAAGCATGTTCGCCTCCTGGTGCGCGGACCGTCGCTCGCGGCCTCGATGTCGCACTACCTTTCGAGCCGTCTGGAAGCGGACCCGGCGATCACGATCGACTACGGCACCGAAATCAGCGCTCTCCATGGCGAGCACCGTCTCGAAGCGGTCACCACCCGCAGCGTTGTCGATGGAACTCTGCGGACGAGCCCGGTCTGCGCCGTCTTCGTGATGGTGGGGGCCGCACCCAACACCGGATGGCTCTCGGGCCTCATCGAACTGGATGGCCACGGCTTCGTGCTGACCGGAGACGCGATCGGGGCAGGATCACCTTACGCGACGTCACATCCCGGAATCTTCGCGGTGGGCGACGTCCGCGCAGGCTCGGTCAAGCGTGTGGCCTCGTCCGTGGGCGAAGGCTCGGTCGTGATCTCCAAGGTCTGGGAGTATGTCCGGCACTGACGGCGCAGAGCTTCTCAATGGGAATGAGACATCGACGGCTCAGCGACGCCCCGGAACGTGGCGCTGCGACGAACCCACCGGCCAGGACAGCTGGCTCGCCTATCCGCATTCGGTCGCGCGATGGGGTCTCGGGAGGTCGCATGCCTCAGCACGGGCCGATCGCATCGTTCGCTCGACCGGGTGCCTGGATGGAGGGACCGAGCACCGGCAGAGCGACCTCATTCCGAAGGCGCCCGATGTCGTTCACCCGCAAGCATTGTCGCCTGAGAAGCTGTCGTCTCCCGGTCCCGTGCTGGAAGGCTTCAAGCGAACCGCCATAGCCCCCGTGAGCGATCGACTACACTTGAGCGAAAAACTTCGTGCCGGCCACACCCGTGATGGTGAGGGCGATGAAGGCCATCTGGGTCGCATTCACTTTCTCGCCGAAGACCAGCGCGCCGAACACGACCACCCCGACGGCGCCGAGGCCGGTCCACACTGCATAGGCCGTCCCGGCCGGCAGACCACGCATGGCAAGAGCCAACAGGCCCATATTGACGAAACTCAGGACGATCGGGACCGACGAGGTCGCCCAATCTCCCCGCACAGCCGCCCATTTGAGGCTCAAGGCCCAAGCGATTTCCGTGGCCACCGCCACGCTCAGAATGACCCACGCCATGGGGTGACTCTCCGATGCGGGCTCGAAAGAAAACGCTGCAGCCGGAAACCCGGAAGAGGCCGAACAGCTCCGCCGAGCACCGGGGCCCGACCCATCGAAGGCGATAGACTTAGTGCACCGCAACATTCCTGTCGATGCCGCAAATCGAGGCATCGCACCTCACCCCGTTGCCGCATGGTTGGGCAATCGAGCGTCTTCAAACGCTGCGTCGGTTGACGGCCCGAATGCCGATCCGCGGTAGGACGCCGGATTAATCCATTCTGGTCTGAAGCCACGTTGTGCCCCTGCGCCTTGCGAGAAACCTTCCATCGACGGCTGCAGGCGACCGATCGAGCGTCTCGCCACCCCGGGATCCCGCGCGACACATCGTCCAAAGAAGCAACGAGAGCCATCGGACCCACGGCCCATGCCTCCCGTTCAATCGATCGCCCGACCACTACCGAGCAGCGAAAAGGTCGCGTAACGCATCGGGCGCGCGGGGGATTTCAAATTATCATATGATAATGCATCGGTATCACGCACATCTAGAAACGCTTCCAGCGTCGGCGGAGCAATAAGAGTGGCGGGTGCCTTGAAGAGCAGAGCGCTCGCGCCACAAGTGAAAGGCGAAGTTGCTATGCACCCGGTTTCCAACAACGCTCCCATGACCATGCTGCTGCGCAAGCTCGACAGCATCGCCACCCTCTCGAATGAGGAGCAGGAAGCCGTTCGCAATTTGCCGGCGCGGACGCGGACCCTCGAGCCCGGGCAGGATATCGTGCGGGAAGGCGACAAGCCCTCGCAATGCTGCCTGGTCCTCGAAGGCTGGCTGTGCCGCTACAAGATCCTCGGCGAGGGTCGCCGCCAGATCTTCTCGTTCCACATTCCCGGCGACACTCCCGATCTGCAGAGCCTCCACCTGCCGGTGATGGATCACAGCCTCGGCACCGTGACCGTGGCCACGGTCGCGTTCATCCCGCACGACAGCGTCCGTGACCTGACCCTGCGCTTCCCGCGCCTCGGGGCGGTGCTGTGGCGCGACACCCTGATCGACGCGGCGATCTTTCGGGAATGGATGACCGGCATGGGCCGCAAGTCGGCCTATGGCCGGATCGCSCACCTGTTCTGCGAGATGTACCTCAAGCTCGAAGCGGTGGGCCTCGCCGGCGATCACCGCTGCCCCCTGCCGATCACCCAGACCGAACTCGGCGATGCGNCACCTGTTCTGCGAGATGTACCTCAAGCTCGAAGCGGTGGGCCTCGCCGGCGATCACCGCTGCCCCCTGCCGATCACCCAGACCGAACTCGGCGATGCGCTCGGCCTCACCACCGTGCACGTGAACCGCACCCTGCAGGAGATGCGGGGCCAGGGGCTGATCACCCTGCGCAGCAGCACCCTGGTGGTCAACGCCTGGAACGACCTGTGCCGCTCCGCGGAGTTCGATCCCACCTACCTCCATCTGAAGAAGCAGGCTGACGGATGAGCCTCCACCTCCAGCCTGTGCAGGTCGCGACGGGCAGCAACGATACCGAGAGCCATCTCGTGTTCGACGATGGGTTCCTCGTGGCGATCCTGGTTCACCTGTGCGAGCAGCACGGGTCGGACGCCGGCCGGTGGTTCCTCGAAGCCGGATTCGGCCGCGTCGACCACCCGAACCCGCCGACCTTCGCCAGCCTCGNGGCGGCCGACGAGCTGATGCCGGAGGCGATATGGGTTCCTCGTGGCGATCCTGGTTCACCTGTGCGAGCAGCACGGGTCGGACGCCGGCCGGTGGTTCCTCGAAGCCGGATTCGGCCGCGTCGACCACCCGAACCCGCCGACCTTCGCCAGCCTCGGCGCCGCGCAGGACTGGATCACGCGCCGCCTCGCCACCACCGACGATACGACCTCCTAACTCGGGAAAAACGAGCGTTGTTCGGCCCCTCGAACGCCCGGAAGACAACGGGTCATCGGGCGCTGAACGCAAGACCCACAAGGTGAAAGCCCTGGTTGGCCCCGAAGTGTCCGACGGTGTCATCCCGAAAGGCCGAGGGCGAGGGCGAGACGTTCGCGTGCCCGGCTCACCCGGCTCTTCACGGTACCGACCTGACACCCGAGCACCATCGCGGCCTCCGTGTGGAGCAGGCCGTCGACCATCACGAGCAACAGGGTCTCGCGTTGCTCCGGCGGGAGGTCGTTCAAGGCGAACTGTAGCTCGGCGAGGGCAACGCGGTGTTCCTGCTCGGGCGGCGCGGAGACCGAACCGGCGATGACGCCGTCGACGTCCTCGACCTCCCGGCGGAAACGCTTGCGCTGGTTCAGATGGATGTTGCGCAGGATCGTGAACAGCCACGCGACGAGGTTGGTCCCCGTGCGGAACTGGGATCGGTGCTCCCATGCCCGCATGAGGGTCGCCTGAACCATGTCGTCTGCCTCTGCGGCATTGCCGGTACGGAGCAGAGCGAAGCGTCGGAGACGTGGCACCACGGCGATGAGTTCGTCGCCGAACGCCTTCGTGACCTGACGTTCGGCCTCGGCGTCGAGCAGGGCGGCTCGCAGACGTAGCAGAACTCGGCCGAGCCTCGTATCGGCATCGACCGTGTTCACGCTGGGAATGAGTTCGTTCAGCCGTGCCCCGATCTGATCTTGGACATGACGGGGCAATCCTTCGCTCGGCGAAGGTTCGTCGGTGACGATGCTTGTCAGCATTCTGGGGAGGAGTCCTTGTTCGGGATATCAGCCCTGGCAGACTGCCCCTCTACGGTAGATTCTACCGGGCCGGTTCTGGATGATCGTTCACATTCACGTCAATGATCCAGATATACCGGTCTGCGGCCCTCCCGGCCCGGAACCGTCCGTCCACGACCGCTGTTACGGCCTGGCTTGAATCGAGCGGTACGGAAGGCGGTGGGACGTGGTGGTTGCCGTCGACAGGCATGAGCTTCGGCAGATCATCGCCGGCCTCAGCGAGGGCGTGATCCTGGTCGAGCCCGACCAGACCATTGCCTATGCCAACGAGGCGGCCCTCGCGATGCATGGCGCGGAAACCATCGGCGAACTCGGCGAGACCGTGGACGATTATCGTGGGCGCTTCACACTGCGCTACCGCAACAACCACGCTCCGAACCAATACCCCATGGAGCGCGTCGTCTCGGGAGAACGTTTCCACGACGTCATCGTCGAGGTGACCCGAACGGACCGGCCAGAGGTCGATTTCGTGCACTCGCTACGCAGCCTCGTCGCCACCGACCGGGAGGGCAATCCGAGCTGTCTGGCACTCATCCTCAAGGACGTCTCGGAGCAGTTCGAGGCGGAGGAGCGCTTCGAAGCCACCTTCAACGCCAATCCGGCACCTGCAGTGATCTGCCGGCTGTCGGACCTGCGTCACGTCAAGGTGAACCACGGTTTTCTGGAGATGACCGGTTATACCCGCGACGCCGTGATCGGCCGCAGCGTCTACGAGGTCGACGTGCTGGCAGGCGCCCGCAGCCGGGATCTGGCGATCGCCCGGCTCAATACCGGCGCCACCATCCCGCAGATGGAGGCTAGCCTCGATCTGCCCGATGGCAGTTCGCGCTTCGTCATCGTCGCCGGCCAACCCATCGAGTTCGGCGACGAGCCCTGCATGCTCTTCACCTTCGCCGACCTGGAACTGCGCCGCAAAGCGGAGAAGGCCCTTCGTCAGAGTGAGGAGCGCTTCGCCAAGGCGTTCCACCTCACTCCCGTGCCGACCCTGCTGGCACGGGCCGAGGGATTCTCCATCACCGGCGTCAACGAGGCCTTCACCCGGGTGTTCGGTTACAGCGCCGACAAGGTCACGGGACGTACGCCCGCGGAACTTGGTCTCTGGGTGCACGACGCCGCACGAACCCGGTTCGAGACGGCGGTGGCGCGCACCGGCTATGTCCTCGGCCTGGAGGTCTGCCTCCGGCACGAAGACGGCACCAACTTCGATTGCCTCGTCTCGGCCGAGCGCGTGGAGATCGGCGACCAGACCTTCGCCCTTCTGGTGCTGCAGGACATCACCGAGCGCAAGCGCACCGAGCGGGAGCTTTTCGAAGCCATCGAAACCGTCATGGCCGACACCTCCTGGTTCAGCCGCGGGCTCATCGAGAAGCTCACGACCCTTCGCCGGCCGGCGAGCGAGACCCGTGACGCCGTCGTTCCGAACGTGACGGGTCGCGAGCGCCAGATCCTCGACCTCATCTGCCGAGGACTGGACGACGATGGCATTGCACAGAGATTGGGGCTTTCGCGCAACACGGTCCGCAATCACGCCGCATCGCTCTACCGGAAGCTCGCCGTCCACAAGCGCTCGGAAGCCATCGTGTGGGGTCGCAACAACGGGTTCCCGATTTCGGAGGCTAGCAAATAAAAACTGCCTTACCAGTATATTTGCACCATTGCTCACGGGCCACGGCGGACCACTTGAGGGACGGGTTCGCACCGGACTTCGCGAAGCCAGTGGAAGCCAGTGCATGCGGAAGGCGATATAGATTTCTTCGTAGATGGAAGGCTCGGAGAACGAAGCCGCCGGAGCATCGGCGCTCATATCCGAAGTCGTGGGCGAGAAACCTCTCAGTAGTCACTACCGAAGCTCGAACTGAAACCGAACATTGCCGTTCAAACGTAGCTTCGCTCGCACGTTACAGCCGACGAACGTCATCGAAACGAGAACAGGAACATCATCATGGTCGACACGAATCGGATCACCGGCGCCGCGAAGGAACTCGGTGGCAAGGTGCAGGGCGCGGTGGGCGACCTCACGGGCTCGAACCGGGACTCGGTCGAGGGCCGCGCCCGCGAGGCGCAGGGTGCCGCCGAGAACCTGTACGGCCAAGCCAAGGACACCGCGCGCGATGCGGCCGACCACGTTGCCGAGACAGCCCGCGAGATCGGCGGCAAAGTTCGCGACACCGTCGGCAATCTGATCGGGTCCGGCGATGTCGAGGACCGCGCACGCCGGGCGCAGGGTGCCGCCAGCGATACCTACGAGCGCGCCGAGCGTTCCGTCCGCAGTGCAGGCCGCGAAGCGTACGACCGGGCGGAAGACGCCTACGAGACCGGTGCCCGTTCCCTTCGTCGGAACGGCAACGATGCCGCCAGCCAGATCGCGGAGCACCCCGTTGCCGCCCTCCTGGTGGCCGGCCTCGTCGGCTACGGCCTCGGCCTCCTCATCCACGGCCGCGATTGATCCGCAGAGCCGGCATCGATCGGTCCGACCGCGCCGCGACGGCTCGGTCGGACCGTTGAGTTCCACCCCAGACTGCCCCCTCGAACGACCGAACTTTTCGGACGACCGACGACCCGGAGTACCTGTACGTGTCCACTTCCCCCCTTCTCGCGACCTCGACCACCACGGCCTCGGCCGACACTCGCACCGTTCTGCTGAACCAGGTCTCGTGGGGCGCCATCTTCGCCGGCGCCGTCACAGCCTTGGTGACCCAGGTCATCCTGAACATGGTCGGCGTCGGCGTCGGCCTGTCGAGCGTCGGCCCCGTGGCCGCCGACAATCCCGCCGCTTCCACTCTGTCGATGAGTGCCGGCGTCTGGTTCATCGGCTCGGGCATCGTAGCAGCGCTGGCCGGCGGCTTCATCGCCGGTCGCCTGTCGGGCAAGCCCGTCACGGGTGCCGCCGGCCTGCACGGCCTCGTCTCGTGGGCCGTGACCACCCTCGTGGTTCTGTACCTGCTGACCTCGGCGGCCGGCGGCCTCATCGGCGGCGCCTTCTCGGGCGTGACCAGCACGCTCGGCGGCGCCGGCTCCCTCGTCGGCGGCACGGTGCAGACAGCGGCCCAGGCTGCCGCGCCGTCGCTGTCGAAGATCTCGAACCCCTTCGACGGGATCGAGCAGTCGGTTCGGAACCAGGCCGCCGGTCAGGACCCGCAGGCCGCCAAGGATGCAGCCGTCGCCGCGATCCGCGCCCTGTTCACCGGTGACCCGGCCCAGAAGGCCCAGGCCGAGAACCGTGCCGCCGACGCGCTGGCCAAGGCTCAGGGCATCCCGGTCGACCAGGCCAAGACGCAGATCCAAGACTACAAGAAGCAGTACGACGAGACCATCGCCACCGCCAAGGTGAAGGCTGAAGCCGCGGCCGTCGCCGCCAAGTCGGCTGCCACCCAGGGCGCCTTCTACGGTGCGCTCGCCCTGATCCTCGGTGCGCTCGCCGGCTTCTTCGGTGGCCGCCTCGGCGCCCCGAAGCTCCACACCCTCGCCGACAGCTACGACGCCCGTCGCGTCTGAGACGATCCCCGGTCGGTCACCGCGACCGGCCGGCCTCCCGTTCATCCTCGAATCGAAGGATCCATCCCATGAGCAGCACCACGGACAAGCTGAAGGGCCTCGCCAACGAGGCGGCCGGCAACGTCAAGCAGGCCGCAGGCAAGGTCACGGGCAACGACAAGCTCGTCGTCGAAGGCAAGGCCCAGGAACTCAAGGGCGAGGCCCAGCGCACCGTCGGCGAGGCCAAGGACGGCGTCGCCTCGCTCGTCGACAAGGTCACCGGCAAGCACTGATCCCATACGGGCGGCCGGTACGCCGACCGGGTCCCGCCGCCCCACCATTCGAACCCAGGAGTACCCATGAACGGTGACCAGTTCCGCGGCGCGTCCCGCCACCTCAAGGGTCGCGCGCAGACCGCCGTCGGCGGCCTCACCGGTGATCCGGCCCGGCAGGTGCGTGGCGCCGTCAACCAGGTGGCCGGCGGTGCGCAATACGCCTACGGCCGCGCCCGCGATCGGGCCGAAGATTACGTCGACGACGGACGGGATCTCGCGCGTGAAGTCCGGAGCCGGGCCGCTCATCTCATCGAGGAGGGACGCGGCGTCGCTCGCGACGCCCGCGAGCGCGGTACGGCCTATGGCCGCCAAGCCGCCCGCTACACCGACGACCATCGCGCCTCCGCCCTGCTCGGCCTTGCCGCCATCGCGTTCGCGGTCGGTTGGCTGTCCCGTTCCAGGCACTGAATTTCGCGCCGTGACGTACCCCAACCCCGGAGACCACCCATGATCCGCAAGCTGCTGACCGCGTTCGTGCTTCCGAAGATCATCGCCTACGTCAGCCGCCGCTTTCGCGGTCGGACCTCCGCTCCGTCGAACCGCCGGGGCTACTGACGTCGATCGATAGGACCAATCCTCACTCGATAGGTAACGACGTTCACATGAGACTGACTCTCGCCTTCGCGACCACCGTCGTCGCCGCTCTGGTCGGGCTACCGGCCCAAGCTTCTCAGGCAACCGCCGCGCCGATCGCGGCGCTCGAGCGAGGCGATCTGCCGACCACGTACGCTCAGTACCGGCGGTTCGGTCCTCGCCACGGTTGGCGCGGTGGACGCGGGTATGGCCGAGGCTACGGCTATCGGCGCGGCTACGGCCATCGGCGTGGTCCGGGCGTCGGCGCTGCGGTGGGGGCGGGCGTAGCCGGCTTGGCCGCGGGCGGCATCATCGGTGGCGCCATCGCCAACGCGCAGGCGCAAGCCGCTCCGGTGGTGGTGCAGGGAGGCCCCAATCCCGAGGCCGTCGCAGCCTGCGCTCGCCGCTTTCGTTCCTACGATGCGGCCAGCGGGACCTATCTGGGCAACGACGGCGACCGTCACGCTTGCCCCTGACACGGTCGCGCCCGATCCCAGCCTACATCGGGCCCGCCTTGATGGCGGCCCCGGTCTCGCGACGGCGGGGTTTCCGGAGCCCGACGCTTTCGCGAACGCTGCGCACCGCGGACACGTGCCGGCCCCCAAGGCCTCGGTGTAGATCATCGCATGCCCGAGCCGTGCAAGGCGGACCTCCACGTGGCTCCGCGTGGAACGCCCTCGGACTCAAGGCAAACAGAGAACCTGAAATGAACCTTCGTAAAATGGCCCTGCAGGCACTGACGCTCGCGGGAGCGCTCGCCTTGCCCCCATCAGCGGTCGTAGCGCAGGAAGGGCCTGAGATGGAGGCCATGCGCGCGAGTTGCGGCGGTGATTACCTCCGCCTGTGCGCGGGTATGAAACCGGGCGGCCCCGAGGTGAAAGCCTGCTTCAAGCGCAATCGCCCGAACCTGTCGGAGGGATGCTCCCGGGCCATCGCCGCTTATGAACGATCGCATGGCGGCCCGTCCGACGAAGCGGACGACTGAGCCCCACAAGGAGCGATCCAGGGTCCGCACGGGCGCACAATCACGAACTCCGGCACCGACCAGCGCCGGAGCCTGAACTTACCCGACCCTGTCCGCGCGCCGCCGAACGAAGGCAAACCGCCGGGCGGGCGACCCAGGTCATACGGCCGAAGAAACGGGAATCATGACCAAGTTCACCAAGATCATCACCTATCTGGTCGCCACGGCGGCCTTCGCCACGCTGATCCTCGTGGTTCTTCAATCGACGCGGATGCTCGCAAGTTCTTAGGGGCCGCCCCTTTACACGTATTCCGGAACCATTGGATCTTCCATGATCCGCTTTGCCGACATGGGAAACCACCGCTTACTCTATCTTTCTATCGTTCGACTGACATTTTGGTGATGGAACGTCGTTTCTGCGTGCTTGTTTCCAGCGTCATCGTCACCTGGAGGCATACATGCGAATCGTGGCATCGGCCTTCTTGGTGTTCCGGGAACGCCGCAGGTCCGATCGTTTTCCGGTCAGCGGATTGCTGCCCGCAACGCCATCGCCGGAGCGGCCAAGAAATCAACCGAGCGCTTATCCGAGCGGGCAACGCTATCGATGGGGTGATCCGCCGACAGTATCTCACGGCTTTGCACCTGCGATCGGCTATGATGCTTACCTCGGCGGTGGTGATCCTCCCCCGGTGGCTCTGCGATCCGCGAAAGCCGTTAAGGTGCTGTGCAGCATATGACCGTAAAAGCGGCGCATGCGTTACGCCCTCGTTGCCCTCCTCTTCGCCTCCGCCTCCGCTGCTTCGGCGGGGCCATTCGAATTTCTTGGCGGCATTCCTGATGCGCCCGGGGTGGTGCATGGCGGATCGTTCGGGCTGACCGGACACGACTATTACGGTTCTTCGCAGACGGCAGGCGCCGGTCGTACGGAACAGGCGACCCGGCACGCCAAGGCACGCTTGCGTCATCCCGCCCCGGAGAAGCGGCTGCCCAAGTCCTGACATGAAAAGCCCGCCGCGGATTGCTCCGGGCGGGTGAAGGTTGGGTCTCGTTGGGACTGGAGAACGGCTCAGCATCCGCGGGGTTCCACCCTACCCGGTTTTCATCCCGAAGCGCTGGACCAGCCCCCTCTCGCTCCAAAGGTCGGTGCAGACATCCGCGCCGGGCTCGGTCACGATCCGGATCGCCTCCTCGTCGCTGTCCGCCTGGATGTCTCGCACATGGATGATGCACCCGTCGTTGTGGCGGGTGATGGCACGGTAGGATCGCAGCGGGCGACGGTGATGTCCCGCGGCGAAAGACTTGGTTCTCGACAATACGGTCTCCCTGCCGCGCCATCGTGAGGTGATGGGAGGTACGAGCAGCAGGCCCCGGGAGTTTCACGCAGCAACGAATGACCCACCGCCGAAGCGGGACGGTTCGAGGCCGGGCTCTAAATGAGGAGTGCTATTTCGGGCATTCGATCGGGGGTCGGCGATCGCATGGGTTGCTCTCGTCACGCCGTCGGCTCGACGTTCGGACCAGCGATCCCGCAAACCCCGCGCGTCGGATGCATCCTTACGTTGCATCGCCCGTCTCGCGGTGCTCTCACCGTCGGTCTTCGGAGGGCGCTGCTCATCCACGACGACGGCACCCCAAGGAGGAGTGCTGGATCGTGGCGATCAGCGAGCCCGAAGCCCGGCGGGCGGTTCAACCTGCACCGTAGCCACCCTCCTCGTTCGTCGGGTGGCGGCTCGGTGAATGACCGTCGTATCCGCCCGTTTCCGGGCCCGGATCATCCGCCGGCGCGACGTGCCCTGGCGATGTCGGTCCGGCTTCCGCCGGGTCCTCGGTGATCCTGGGCTCGACCAGGGATTTTCCCTTGGCGGGTACGTCGAGGCCGGCTGGCGGTGTCTTGTCCTGAGAGACCATTGCGCTCTTCCCAAAATCCGTTCTCGGAAGTGAATCGTGGGCGGTGTGACCCGGTTCCGCGTCATGCCCCATGCGTCGGGGAAGCATCCTCGACGGCCTCCCGTGCCGGCCAGCAGGGTTCTCCTCGACAACGACCGGCTTGCGGCTATCCTATGGGGATGCGTTCCACCTCGGCCGCCTTCGCTCTGCTTCTTGTCGCCGGCAGCGCCTTCGGGCAGCCGATGCCGACGGTGCGTGACCTGCTCGCCGCCGAAACCAAGGCGACGCAAGGCTGTGAAGGAAGCGGCGATCCTGCGGCGATCCGCGAGCAGTGCGTGCTGCGCGACCGTCTGAGTGGTCGCCTGGCCCAGGCCGGCTATTGCTGGGGCAGGAAGGGACAGACCGACGCGAAGAAGGCGTGGCACCCGTGCGGGCCGGATTCGATCTACGTCGACGACGTCGAGGCGGTGCGCCGCTGACATGGAGAGCCCCACCTCGACGAAGCCCACTTGGCGAACGGCTGTCGTCCGCCTGTTGGCCCTCGCGGCCCGTCCCGTACGCAAGGCGCAGGGCCGGGGCGGAACGGTCGTCGAGGCTTACCGCGGCTACGGAACGAGCCGGGAGATCTTCCTGATCGGCCGCGTGTTCCGGCAATCGCACCCCGATCGAACGGCGAACGGCGACGATCTCCGGGCGAGCTTGCGTGATATCGCGCGCCGCATCCGCCGTCGAAAGATCGCCGGGGCCACCGTGACGGCACGCTTCGGCGGGGCGGAGGTTCGCGTCGCGACCGACCGGGACGGGTACTTTCGTATCCACCTCCGCCCACGCGAGGCACTTCCCGGCGGGATCGCCTGGCATCCCGTCGCACTCACCCTCGAGGCCGATCCACCGGTGATCGCACAGGGGCAGGTCTACATCCCGCCGACGGGGTGCCGGTTCGTCGTCATCAGCGATATCGACGACACCATCATGCACACGGGCGTCGCCAACAAGTTCAAGATGCTCTGGCGCCTCTTCGTGGCCGACGCCGAGAACCGCGTGGCGTTTCCGGGCGCCGCCGCCCTCTGTCGCGCGTTCCACGACGGCGCGAGCGGCCATGAGGCCAACCCGATGCTCTACGTGTCCCGGGCGCCATGGGGCATCTACGAAATGCTGGGCGAGTTCTTCCGCCAGCATGCGATCCCCGTGGGACCGGTGCTGTTCCTGCGGGAATGGGGGCTGTCCTGGCGGCATCCCCTGCCGCGGAAGGCCGAGCATCACAAGCGCGAGCTCATCGGCCACATGCTGGCACTCTACCGCGACCTGCCCGTCGTCCTGCTCGGCGACAGCGGTCAGCACGACCCGGAGGTCTACGCGCAGGTCGTGGCGGATCACCCGGGGCGTGTGCTCGCCGTCTACATCCGCAACGTCTCGCGCGGCGAGAGCCGCATCGTCGAGATCGAACGCCTCGCCGTTGCGGTCAGTGCCGCCGGCAGCAGCCTCGTCCTCGCAGCCGACAGTGCCGTCATGGCCGATCATGCGATCGGTCTCGGCCTGATTGCGCCCGAGAGCGGTGGAGCGGTGTCCTCCGAGCGTGAAACCGCGAGCGATACCGAAACCGGGACCCACCGCGTCGGCGGATCAGGACCCGCGAACATGACGCAAACGGTCGCCGATGGGCATCTGAGAAGCCTCCTCGGGTCCGGGTCCGACATCCCGCCGAACATCGTCGTCGAACCGGCGGATCGGAACGGCCGGAGCACGCGTCAGGATCCGGGCTGATCGCGCACGCAGCGTTCGACACGATCCAGGACTCGGCCTCGGCGGTTCCGATGCAGTGTCTTACGCACCTCCGAGGGCTAACGCTGAAGGTGGCGACCGAGAATAACCCGGCGAGACGTTTCCCGGTCCTGGACGGTAATGGCTCGCTCTACAGAGGGCGACCCCATCTTTCAGTGCGGAAAAACCACGCCCTACCGTCGATAAACAAAGGCTCAATTGAGCTCTGCGGCAGTCGCCATGGGGTTTGATACTGTATTGGCGCGCCTACGGGGAGTCGAACCCCGCTCTGATCCTTGAAAGGGACCTGTCCTAACCGATAGACGATAGGCGCTTTGGTTCACCAATACCAGTTTTCTACGTTCGCACAGCCGGGCAGTCAACCGTCTGTACCGGCCGAGAAGCATCCTTCGTTGACAGACCTCGGATGCCTACCATGCCTGACCCTCGCAACCACGTACTTGGTAGGATGGTAGGGGAATAGAGGCGTCCTGGACCGCTAGACGAAGGGCGCTGGTCAGAGCGAGGCCTCTATAGGCGGGATCGGAGGCGGGGGCAACGGGCGTTTCCGGACAAGTTTGCCGCTTGACGAAAACGCCGGTGGCCGGTTTGTCGCGCAGGACAGCGGCGGGCGTTCCCCGGCCCCGCCCGGCACGAGCGGACAGCCCCCATGACCACGCGACGCGACGGCCCGCCGAACCGGCAGGCGAGACGGCCCGGCCCCGGCGGCGATCGCTTCCGCCCCCGCCCGGCAGGGCCGGAGGGCGACCACGTGGTGCTCTACGGCTGGCATCCGGTTGCCCAGGCGCTGGCCAACGAGGGCCGGCGCCTGCACCGGCTCCTCGCCACGGAGAACGCCATGCTGCGCCTCACCGAGGAGATCGGGCAGCTTCGCATCGATCCCGAGCTGGTGCGGCCGAGCGCCATCAATGCGCTTCTCGGGGCCGATGCTGTGCACCAGGGCCTCTATCTCGAAGCCGATCCGCTGCCGGGCCCGGACCTCGAAGACCTGCCCGACGATGCCCTGCTGCTGGCGCTGGATCAGATCACCGATCCGCACAATGTCGGGGCCATCGTCCGTACGGCCGCCGCCTTCGGGGTCGCCGGCATCATCACCACGGCCCGGCACTCGCCGACCGCCACCGGCGTCCTCGCCAAATCGGCGTCGGGTGGCCTCGAGCACGTGCCCCTGGTCATCGTCCGCAATTTGTCAGAGGCGCTCATCGATCTCGGCGAGCGCGGCTTCACCCGCATCGGCCTCGATTCCGAGGCCGGGACCGATCTCGACACCATCGCTGCCAAGCGTCCGGCGGTGATCGTGCTGGGTGCCGAGGGCAAGGGCCTGCGCCAGCGGACCCGCGACAATTGCGACGTGCTCGCGCGGATCCCGTTCCGGGGCGAGATCCGCAGCATCAACGTCTCGAACGCCGCGGCCATCACCCTCTACGCCCTCAGCGTCGGACGCTGAGGCGAGCCCTTCAGCGCCAGAACGGCTTGAGATCGACGAGATCGGCATGGGCGTCCGCCGCCTTGGCGAGCAGGGCTTTGGTCTCGGCCTCGTTGTCCCCCGCCGTGAGGCCGGCGGCGAACAGCGTCTCGGCCGGGACCCCATCGCCCGCGGTGGCGAGGCTCGACAACACCTCGTGGGCGGTCGCCATGTCGTTCAGGGCCCCGAGATGGTCCTGGAGATCCGACACCGCCGAGACGAAGGCCTTGTGGCGCTTGTGCGCTTTCTTGTCCGTGTACAGGCTGGCGAAGAACTCGGCGCCGTAGCGCAACTTCTTACCCTCGATGCGCACCCGATGGCGCGCCTCAGGGTCGAGACGTTCGAGGCGGCGGCCGCGCTTGCGGATGCGGCGGCGGATCCGGTCGAGGATGTCGGCGGCGAAATCCTCCGCCGGGGCATCGCGGGCGGGTGTCCCACCCTCCGCGGGTCCTTGCGTTCGCCACGCCCCCGTCTCGATCCAGGCGGCGACATCGAGGATCAGGCTGCGCCAGGCCGGCGATTCGAGGGTGGCGATCACGGCATCGTGCGCTCGATCGCGCTCGGCTTCGAGGCGGGTGCGCAGATCCTGGAGGCCGGCCTCTTCGGGGCGCTTCTGGAGTTCCGCCGGCAAGGTCGTTTCCAGGAAGACATCGAGGTTGCGAGCCCGGCCGAACGGCTCCGTCACGCGCTTGATCTCGTCCCGCAGGTGCGCGGCGGCGGGATCGCTCGTCAGGATCGGCTTGAACAGGGTCAGGGCCGATCGCAGCCGCCGGAGCGCCACGCGGATCTGGTGCAAACCCTCCGGGTGGCGTCCGTGCAGGAACACGTCCTCGTTCAGGCGCAGGTGATGCAGGCAGGCCTGGGCGACGGCCCGGAACGCCCCGCCGGCCGTGGCGTCGGGTTCGAGGCGCACGGGACTGGCCTTGCTGGACTTGCGCAACGTCCCGTCGATGAGGCGCCAGCCACGAGCGCTCTTGCTCAGGGCACCGAGGCGCAGAGGAATGGTCTCGGCCAAGGCCTGGGCGAGGCCGAACAGGTCGCCAGGGCTGCCCTCGTCGAGTTCGAGTTCGACTTCGCAGAGCGGTACGGCGCCCTCGGCCGTCTCGATGCGCCCCTGATCGAGGGTCACGGAGATGAGCGAGGCGCCGTGGACCACGAGACGGGTCGTACGATCCACCACGCTGGTGAAGACCGGCACGAGGGCGGGATCGGCCGCGTCGCCCAGGAGGGCCGGGACGGGCGTCTCGGCGAACGCCTCGGCGTCCGGCACCTCCCCGAAGATCTCGGCCTCCCATTCCGCCCGGTCGAACAGGCCAACGCTCGCAGAAGCGGCTTTGACGGTCTGGATGCGGCGGTCGCCCTCGCGGCGCACGCGAAGGGTCAGTCCGCCCTTGCGCAGGTCGCCCTTTGCCGTGTCGAAGTAGGTCGAGCTGAGAACCACCGCCTCCGGCGTCCCGTCCGCCCGCAACAGGGGATGGTTCGCGAGCGCGGCGAGGTCGGCGACCCCGCATTCCAGCTTCAACTCGATCTCGCGCGGCGTGGCCATGGTTCGTCCTGTTGTCGCGGTCGGGTCTGAGGGAACGGCCGACTTGCGCGATCTCAAAGCCGTCGCCCGGCATCCGTTCCCCCGGGGCAGAGCGGGCCTCGGGGTTCCTGTATGCGACAGGCGGCGCCGTCGACGCGAGCCGAACACGCACGATTTTTCGTTCGCGCGCGCCACTTTGTAGTGTAGCGGAGGGGAATTCGCGCCGGCCTGCGGGCAGCCGGGCGCCGAAGTTTTGAGTTTGGGAATGACGCGGGACCGGATCAGGGCCGATCGCCTCCTGGTCGAGCGTGGCCATTTCGAGAGCCGGGCGCGGGCGCAGGGCGCCATCGCGGCCGGTCTGGTGCGGGCCGATGGCCGGGTGGTGGCGCGGCCTTCCGACCTGATCGCGCCGGGCGCGCGGATCGAGGCGCAGGCCCCGCATCCCTTCGTCTCCCGCGGCGGGCTCAAGCTCGTGGCGGCCCTCGACGCCTTCGGGTTCGATCCCGCCGGCCTCACCTGCCTCGATATCGGCGCCTCGACGGGCGGCTTCACCGATGCGCTCCTCGGGCGCGGGGCCGCCCATGTCTACGCCGTCGATGTCGGCCACGATCAGTTGCATGCCTCGCTGCGCACGCATCCCCGGGTCACGAGCCTGGAGGGGCACGACGCGCGTGCCCTCGACCGGACGACGATCCCGGTGGCCCCGATGATCGTCGCCATCGACGTGAGCTTCATCTCCCTCAGGCTGGTGGTGCCCGCCGTCGCGGCCCTCATGGGGGAGGGGGCGGCCCTGGCCGCCCTGGTCAAACCGCAATTCGAGGCGGGCCGAGACCGGATCGGACGCGGCGGCATCGTCCGCGACGCGGCCGTGCACGAAGCGGTCTGCGCCGAGATCCACACCTTCATCGCGGGCGCGGGCTTCACCGGCCTCGACCTGATCCCGTCGCCCGTCACCGGCGGCGACGGCAATCGCGAGTTCCTCATCGGAGCGCGCCGGAAAGCAGTTCCATGACCGATTCCCCCGACATCGTCACCATCGCCAAACTCGGTGCGCGTGGCGACGGGATGGCGACCGACGGAGCGGCCGTCGCCTACGCCCTGCCGGGCGAGCGCGTCGCCATCCGGCGCGAAGGCGGTCGCGGTCAACTCGTCTCCGTCGAGACCGCCTCGCCGGACCGGATCGACCCGTTCTGCCCGTATTTCGGAACCTGCGGCGGCTGCGCCGTCCAGCATTGGGCGCCCGAGCCCTATGCCGCCTGGAAGCGGGCCCTCGTCGGCCAGGCCCTGTCGCAGGCCGGCCTCGATGCCGATCCGGGGGCGCTGCAGGACGCCCACGGCGAGGGCCGCCGACGCCTGACGCTGCATGTCCGGGCCGGGGAGGCGGGGGCCAGGGCGGGCCTGATGGCGGCTCGCAGCCACGACCTCGTGGCCATCGACCATTGCCCGATCACCGTGGAAGCGCTCCACCGGGCCCCCACGGTGGCGACAGCCCTCAGCGCGCCCCTCGGGCACGGGCGAAAACCCCTCGATGTCGCCTTCACTTCGACCGATGCCGGGCTCGACGTCGACATCCGGGGCCACGGCCCCGTGGCCGAAGGGGTAAGGGCCGTCCTCGTGCGTCTCGCGGACGACCTCGACCTCGCGCGCCTGTCCCTGCACGGCGAGATTCTCGTCGAGCGCCGCCTACCCGTGATCGCGACCGACGGCATTCGCCTCAGCCCGCCGCCGGGCGGCTTCCTCCAGGCGACGCAGGCCGGCGAGTCGGCCCTCACGGCCCTGGTGCTCGCCGCCCTCGACAAGAAGACGAAGCGCGTCGTCGATCTGTTCGCCGGCAGCGGACCGTTCAGCCTCGCGCTGGCCAAACGCTGCGATGTCCATGCCGTCGAGGGTGAAGCCGCGGCGCTGGCGAGCCTCGACCGGGCCGTGCGCGCGACGCCGTCCCTGCGCCAGGTGACGACGGAGCGGCGCGACCTGTTCCGGCGCCCCCTCCTGCCGATCGAGCTCGACCTCTACGACGCCGTGGTGTTCGATCCGCCCCGGGCCGGCGCCCAGGCGCAGGCGGCGCGCATCGCCGAAAGCAAGGTACCGCTGGTGGTAGGCGTCGCCTGCGATGCCGGAACCTTCGCGCGCGATGCCGCCACGCTGGTGGCGGGCGGCTACCGGCTGGAGAGCGTGACCCCCGTGGACCAGTTCAAGTATTCGAGCCACGTCGAGGTGGTGGGTGTGTTCCGTCGTACGGTGGTGCGCCGCCGGCGGGCATCCCTCGCGTGAGCCCGCTCGACAAGTGCCGGCCTTCCCCTAGCTGAGAAGCCATGCGCACCTCCCTGATGCTCCTCGGCCTATCCCTCGCCCTTGCGACACCGGCGCGGGCGGATCGCTGCGGCGATCTCATCGATCGCGTGACGGCGGCGACGCAGGCGACCCTCGTCCGGCGCACCGTCGATTTCGCGGAATTCTCGGCGGGGGAGGGCATCGGCCTGACCCTGGCCTGTGGCGACCTCTCGGCCGTAGGTGCCCAATTCAAGGGGGCGACCCTGCCGACGGGCTACTTCCCGCTGTTCGGACGGGCCGGGCAGGCGGTCAACGGCCTTCCCGCCGACACCCTCGCGGAGGCCGGGCGCACGGCGCGGACCAGTGCGGAAACCAAGCGCCACAGCAAGGTCGACGCGGGCAGGGCCCTGGTCACGTGCTCGGTCGCGAATTCCGGCAGCGATCTGGTGACGATATGCGCGGCCATCGACAAGGACGACCGGACCTGAGGCGGGCCGGTCCCGATGCGGTCATGACCGCATGGCAAAGACCATGTAACCGGAATAGGTAACGGCCGCAGCCATCCAGAGCCAGATTGTGGTGTCCATGCCGCAACGTTAAGACCATGCTGCAGTGCAGTCGATCGGGCGGGTTGCCGCTGCGTCACCACCCAGCGCGTCGCGGTAGGTCCTTGTTAACCATAGAGTGGCGATCGTCCGCCCTCACAGCCGCCGACGGGGAGCCGATGCGCCGTTCGATCCTCGCCCGCTTCACCCTCCTGGCGACCGGAAGCATCGGTCTCGTCGCGGCGATCCCGCCTGCGGCCGCGCAGGAAGCGCTCGACGCCCGGGAGCAGGCGCCGCTGCTTCTCCGGATCCGACCGCCCGGCGAGGCGCCGCGCCATCTCGGCGCGGGATCGGGACCGATGACGGACGAGGAGGTCCGACAGGCCCGGGCCCGCAACGAGGCGGTGTGGGCGCGGGCCGATCAGCGCGCCCGTATCGCCATCGCGTCGGTCTGCACCGGCTGCCTCGCCCCGGTTCGCCCGCCCGCCGCACCACCTTCTCCGACCCCCGTCGAGGCAACCCCGGCTCCCGTCGCGGCGGCCCCGGCCACGTCTTCCCCCTTCGCACAGACAGGTGCTCCATGACGCAATCCCATCCCACCAGCGGTCCCGTCGCGGATCCGGCCTGCCCGGTCTCCCTCGACCTTCTCGGCGAGGTCTATCGGGCCGACGCCGACGATCTGCCCGAACTGCTCGCCACAATCGCCGAACCGACACGCTCCAAGCTCGCCGTCTACCTTTACGGCAAGAGCCACATGCACCAGCTCGGCCTGACCGTGGCCCGGGCCTGCGAGCGCGAGGATCTCGTTCGCGTCGCCGGCGAGATCGGCTCCGTGGTCTACGGACAGTCGCGCATGAAACCGGCGCGTCCGGCCGTCCCAACGGAGGCCGCCCCCGCGCCCGCCCGCAAGATCAGCCTCGCCGGATCGCCCCCGAAGAAGATCAGCCTCGGCGGCTCCGCCGCGAAGGGCCGTTCGTTCGACTGAAACCCGGAGCGGCTCTCGCCGCCGAAGACTTGACTGGGGTGGGTGGCATGTTCGGCGCGTGGTGGAAACTCGGTCTCGACGCGACCCTGCTGGCGATGGAATCCCAGCATGTGATCGGCCTTCGGCTGGCCAAGCTCGCTGCGGGTGGGAATTCCGCTCAGGTGGAAGCGCATCGCATGGTCAGCGAGAAGATCACGGCCGCGAACGAGGCGGCGCTGCTGCTGGCTCGCGGTGGTTCGACGGCCAAGGTGATGGCCGGGTATCGGCGGAAGGTCCGGGCCAATGCCCGGCGCTTGGCCAAGGGGTGAGGCGCGCGGCACGGTTAACCCGGCGTTAACCGTGCCCTTTCATCGTTCTCGTCGAATCCACGAGGAGAACGCGATGCATCCTTTCGAGCAGCAGGTGCGCGAGCGCGCCTACTTCATCTGGGAGGGCGAGGGCCGGGTTTACGGCCACGCCACCGAACATTGGCTCCGGGCGGAGCGTGAACTCGTCGCCGACAGGCCCGTCCAGGTTCGTCCGGTTTCCGCCGAGATCAGCCTCGCTCCGAGCCCCGCCCGCGCCCTGAAGCCCAAGACCGGCACCCGCAGCGCCGCCGCCAAGGCAGTCGAGACGGCAAAGCCGGCGAAGGCCCCCGCCGCCAAGGTCGCCAAGGCACCCGGCAAGGAGACCGCTTCGACCAAACCGGCTTCCACCAAGACGGCAGCGACGAAGACGGCCTCCGCCAAGGCCGCGGTCCCTCGGACCACCGCCCCGAAGACCACCACGTCCAAGGTGGCCGCGGCCCGCTCCAAGGCGTTCAGCGCCGAAACCAGCGTGGTCATGCACTAACGACGCGTCTTCATGTCGGCATCGGCCCGTGCCGAGAACCGGCCCCCATTCCCGACATCCTCGAAGCCCGCTGCCCGACCAGGGTGGCGGGCTTCGCCGTTTCACCGACTTGGGAACACCGGGATCAAGCGTGGCGTTGAGCCCTCGAACGATCCTTGGCCGGGCTCCAGGCCACGGCCCGGAATGCGAGGTCGATCATGAAGGCTCTGCTGTCCACCCTCGTCGCCGCGGCGATCGTCGTCCCGGTGGCGGCGCAGGCGACGCCGTATGGCTACGGCACCGCCCCGATCCCCGGCGAGGTCGAAACCGTGGCGGGCGTCGGCGGTCGCGCGCCGTGGAGCCGGCCCTACGAATACGACTCGGGCAGCGACAACGACCGTCGTCCCGAGCTGCCCTACTATCAGCAGGGCCGTGGCCAGCAGACCGGGGGGCCGGCCCGCAACCTCCTGCCGGATGACGGCCTGCACATCGTCCCGCGCTGAAACGGTCGATCTTCGCGTCGCGACGGAACGTCGGCCCACGCCAGCCGTTCGGCTGCATCGACGGCTCGGCCGGCGCGTCCCGCTCGGATGCGCGCCCTGCCGATCGTTTGGGGGCAGAATAGATGGCGTCGGCGGTCAAGGCGGTGATCTTCGATATCGACGGGACGCTTCTCGATAGCGTCGATCTCCACGCCCAGGCCTGGGTCGAGGCGTTCGCCCATTTCGGCATCGAGACGGAGCACGCGAAGGTCCGAGCCCAGATCGGCAAGGGCGGCGATCAGCTTCTCCCGATGTTCGTCGATCGGATCCGGGTGAAGCGCGAGGGCGAAGCCATGGAGACCTATCGGTCCGACCTGTTCAAGCGCGCGTTCCTCGACAAGGTCCGGCCGTTTCCGGGCGTCCGCCCATTGTTCGAGCGGATCAGGGCCGAAGGTCAGACCATCGCGCTGGCGTCGTCGGGAAAGGCGGACGAGGTGGCGCATTACAAGGATCTGCTCGGGATTGCCGATCTCGTTTCCGTCACCACCACCTCCGACGACGCCGAACGCTCGAAGCCGTTTCCGGACATCTTCGCGTCGGCGCTCGCCAAGCTCGCCCCCCTGAACGCCTGGCAGAGCATGGTGGTGGGCGACACGGCCTACGATGTTCAGGCCGCCGCAAAGGTCGGCCTGCCCACCATCGGCGTCCTGTGCGGTGGTGTCTCCGAGGCCGAGCTACGCGCCTCGGGCTGCATCGCCGTCGTATCCGATCCGCAGGACCTCTGCGATCGCTACGCCGAATCGCCCCTGGCGCGGTGAGGCGGGCGGACGGGGTTCGCGTGCTTTCCCACACATGGATATCCACGGATTTCACGCGTGTACGGGTGTGCGGGCCTGAAATTCCATGCCGGCTATGGATAGGCGGCAAAAAGGGGGTGGCGCCGCACCGCATCATGGCGTAGCGAGCCGCGCGGGATTAGCCTGATCACAGCGACGGATTCGTGGACCCATGCTCCAGTCGGCCCTTTCGAGCGAGACCACCCAGTTTCCCTGCGAGCAGACGCCGCTGCAGGACCTCATCGCTGCGGCGGTCGAGGATCGTTCGACGCCCATCAGCCGCCTCCTGCGTCTGATGTCCGCCCTCGACGCCGACGCGACGGCGAACCAGAATCTGCGTCATCAGCTCCGCGCCCGCATCGGTGCCCCCTTGAGCGCCTGATCGATTCGATCCGGGTCCGCGCCATCCTGCGGCGCGGCCGAGCCGTCCCGGATACAGTCCACTCCTAGCGTCTGCGATCACGCACGCGCCGCGTGGCGGCGGGTTGCAGGCGCCGCATGCACGACATGTAGATCTGGCGGCCGATGGCATAGAGACCGAGTCCCTTCGGGTCCGGCGTCACGAACACCTTCGCCCGGGCCTCGTTGCGACACGCCGCATCCTGCGGGCTCTGGATCGGCGTAGACGCCCCCTGGGCGAGGGCTGGATGCCCCGATCCGGCAAATCCGCCGAGAATGGCCGCAGCCATCACGATCCCTGCAACACGCCCGCCGATCCTGATCATTGTGAGGTTCCCCCGTCGTTCGGAACGAGCGTAGCAGAACCTTGGCCGCAACCGAGTGCGGATCACTGACACCGCAGGATCAGGGCATCACCCAGGCGCATCGACCCGCGTCCGAAAGTGTCAGGCATTCGAACGGCGCCCCACCGATCATCGCCCTCTGCTCGGCCGCCCCCACTTTGTCGCGCGCGACGAGGCGGCAGCCGGAATGCCGGGGGAGGCGCGTGACGGCCGCCGCATGATCGGTGCCGCCATCGCCCATCAACAGACGGAGCCCGACCAGGGTTTCGCAGGCGACGACCGGCTGTGCGGGCTCGGGCGCGGCCCGTGCGCTTCCCGTGAGAACCAGCATCAGGGCGCCCATGGCTCCGAGGATTCGTCTCATCGCGGTGCCTTGTCCTGTGTTCCCTTGTCCGTCGCGGTCTTGTCCATCGTGGTCTTGTCCATCGTAGTCTTGCCGGATGCGGCCTTGCCGGTCTCGGATTGGGTCCGGCGGCCCGGACGCGTCGGCTCGGCCGGTGCGACGGACCCGGCGATGGTCCATTGGCACACGCTGGTTCCGCGCACCGTGACGCAGTCGTAGGCGTGTCCGTTGAGGGCGGCATGATCCGCGAGGGCCACCACGGTCTCGCGCCCGAGGATCGCGCACCCGAGGTGATCGGCCTTGTCGTCGGAGAGATGGGCGGCCGCCTTAGCCGGATCGTTGGCGGTCTGCCGCAACAGAATGCGCAAATTCGCGAGCGAGGCGCAGCCGATGACGGCCGGCGCCGCGGGGGCCGCGACGGGGGCGGGGGCCGCGACGGCAGCCGAGCACAGCAGGAGCATCGAAAGGGCGAACCGCATGGCCAACGGCGTATCATGGGCGCGGCGCGGGCGGAACATCGGGATCAGGGCCGCCGAAGCTTGCCGAAGCGCTTCACCGCGCGCTCCCGGCGCAGGCGCGACAGACGGTCGATCCAGAAGATGCCGTCGAGCTGGTCGACCTCGTGCTGGAGGCAGGCGGCGCGGAACCCGGCCGCGCTCTCCTCCTGCTCGGCTCCGTCGAGGTCCCGGTAGCGAAGGCGGACCTGGGTCGCGCGATCGACCAGATCGGTGACGCCCGGCATCGAGACGCTGCCCTCCATCTGCGGCGCGCGCTCGGGCGAAGTCCAGACGATCTCGGGATTCACGTAGGTGGTCGCGGGATCACCGGGCTCCAGTCGAACCACCATCACCCGTTGCGCGCGTCCGAGATGGGGCAGCGTGAGACCGAGCGCCGACACGGCCTTCAGAGCTTCGAACAGATCGGCGGCGGCACTGCGCAGGGAATCGTCGAAGACGCGGACCGGTTCGGCGGGCAGGCGCAGGCGTGGGTCCGGGTAGAACAGGAGGGATCGAGCGGGCACGGCGCGACTCCGGTGCGAGAAGGGGTTCAGGCAGGGCTGATCTCACCTGCCCTCGACGTAGGGATGGGCCGGTGTGATGGCGCGGCCCTTGCGGCGGTATCCGAACGTCACCGCTTCGGACGGTGACGGGGCAACGATGAGGATACCGAATGGCGCGCACCCGGCACGATGCAAAAGCTCCGACGACGAACGGCGCCCGGCGCGGCGCCCACGAGTACGGCGAGGTGATCCTCCTCAGCCTGACCAGCGTGCTCGGGCTGCTCTGGGCCATCGTGCTGGTGACGCATTTCCACGCGCCCTTGAGCGGGTTCGGGCAGTCGCTCTGGCTGATGCGCTAGCGCCGGCGAGCGACTCCGCCGGTCAGTACTCCCACTCGGCCCCAACGCCGACGGCGGTACGGCCGTCGCTGCCGGCTTCACCCTGGATCTTGATGCGGCGCGTCACGTCGTAATCGACGGTGGCCGCCGTGTCGGCCGGCTTGGCACCGGCCTTCACGCCGACGCTGAGCCGGTCGCTGAGATAGCGAGAGGCACCGACGGCCGGCCCGCCGCTCGCCCCCGTCGAGATGTCCAGGCTGTCGAGGCCGAGCCCCTTGCGAGCCTGCTCGAACACATCGACGCCGCCGGCGCCCCCCGAGAACTGGGCCACGGCCTGGGCGAGTTGCAGGGCCTGGAACGGCGACAGGCCGCCGGACGCCTTCTTGAACAGCAGGCGCGACAGCACCTCGTCCTGCGGCAGGGTCGGGTCCGAAGTGATGGCGAAGACCGGCTGGCTCGCGGGGCCCGTCACGGCAATGCGGGCGGTGATCTCGGCGGCCTTGGTCTCGGCCAGGAAATCCAGATCCGGCTGCGCGATCTCGCCGCCGAAGGTCAGGCGTCCCCGGGTGAAATCGAGGCGCTGGCCGACGACGCTGAGACGGCCGCGCCGCATCTCGAAATCGCCCGTCGCGACGGGGTCGCGCGAGGATCCGGTGAGGCGCAGCGCCCCGCCGAGCTCGGCATCGATGCCGCGTCCCCGCACGAAGATGCGGTTGGGCGCGTTCACCGCCACATCGAGGGTGGCGTCGAAGGGGGGGGCGGCCTTACCCCGCCGGCGTCCGGCCGCAGCGACTGCGGCCTTGCGGTCGGCCCGGGCGGCGAGGCGGGCGCGGACGTCCGGCGGGGTGTTGACGTGGCGTACCCCCTCCAAGGGCTTCACGCTTGCGGGCAGGCGATCCGGCACCGTGACATCGACGGAGACGAGATCGACGCGGCCGGACACCTTCGGGGTCCTGGCGAGGGGACCGGTGAGGGCGAGGTTGAGGCTCGCCACCGCCGTCATCAGCGGGCTGGAGACGAGTTCGGCCCGTTCGGCATTGAGGCGCAGGCTGCCGGGAAAGCCCGCCGCAGGCTGGAGGGCGACGCGTCCATCGGCCCGCAACGTGCCGCCGTTGCGGGTCAGGGCGGTCAGGCGCTCGACCACCAGGGTGTCGCCGCGTCCGGTGACGCGGCCCTCGATGTTGGTGAGCCGGATGCCCTGGAGCGGGTCGGTGAAGGACCCGCCCGTGAGCGTCGCGGTGCCGTCCGCGCGGGGGGCCGCGAGGGTGCCGGACACCCCGGCATCGAGGGCGACGCGACCCGTGACGCGCTGACCGCCGACGCTGAGCATCGAATTGGCGAGGGCGGCCTCCAGGGTGCCGCGGAGCTTCAGCGCGATGGCCTCGCCGGCCGCCACCGGGACAGACCCCGAGACGGTCATCTCGGCGCCGCGCCCGGCCGAGACGCGCCCCTCGATGCCGGCGCGCCCGTCCGAGAGGGTCCCGCTCGCCTTGGCGTCGATCGGAGGCAGGCCGGCCTTGCGGGTCTCGGGCGTCACGAGGCGGGACAGGGTCAGGGCGTAGTGTCCCTCCGGCCGCTGCGACGTGCCCCGGAGATCCGCTTCGCCGTCGAGGGTGCCGGTGAGGGCGAGGCTCGGGGCTGCGATGCGCGCCATGGCGAGCGGTACGGCGCGGAGGCCGAGCTTGAGGTCCAGGCGCGATCCGGCCTGGCCCGACAGGCTGACCCGACCCGACCCGGCGGCGATCACGAGGTTGTCGATGAGCGCGCCGCCGTTCGCGAGGGTGATGGTTGCGGGCTCGGCGAGGGCGAGACGGTCGCCGCCGCGCGTGGCCGAGAAGCGGGCGAGTTCGATCCGGGTCCGATCGGCGGGGACGAGGCGCGCGGCGCCGTCGAGGTCGAAGCCGCGCGCCTTCGCCGTCAAGGTGATGTCGCTGGCGCTCGGAGTTCCGACGGCCGCGAGGCGCACGGTGTCGAGGGTCTCGCCGGAGACCACCACCCGGTCGGCGTCGACCCGGCCGTCGACGACGGGGCGGGCGCGAAGGTCACGGCCCGTGAGGTCGGCATCGAGGCGGGCGAGGCCGACGGTGCCCGCCCGGAGCGACGCGGCCTTGGCACGGATCGCGGCATCCTGGCGGCCACCGATGCGCGACAGGCTCACGGCGGCCTCGAGGCTTCCGCCGAGGGCGGTGAGGGCCAGGGGCGAGAGGTCGTCGAGGTTCGCCGCCGTCACGCTGAGGTTTCCTTCCGTGAGAAAGGAGCGCGCATCGACGGTGGCCCTGCCGGTGACTGAAACGGAGCCGAGGCTGAAGGCGAGGCGGTCGAGGGACCAGTCCTGGGGGAGACGGGCGAGGTGGGCGTCGCCGCGCAGGGCCTTTCCGGCGACGTCGCCGTTCAGCTTCACGATTCCGTCCAGGGCGCCGGTGAGGTCGCGGAGCGTCGCCTCCAGGCGCAGGTCGCGGATGGGCCGCCCCTGTGCGCGCAGATCGTCCCCCGTGACCGTCGCGGTGAGGTCGGGCTTCTCCAGGGTGCCGGTCAGCCGGCCGTCGAGAAGCGCCCGGCCGGACAGATTGGCATCGACGACGGAGAGGTCCTTGAGATCGACCAGGAGCTTGGCGTCGGCCAGGCGGGCGGTGGCGCGGCCGTCGAGGCGCGCGACCATCTCGGCGCCCTCCAGACGTGCGCCGTCGAAGCTGTAGCCGTCGTAGACCTGGGCGAGGCGGCCGGTGAACCGTGGGGTGCGGCCGAGCAGGCCGTCGAGGGCCGGCACCGAGAGGGCGAGGCGATCGGCCCGGACATCGACATCGGCGGTCACGGCCTTGCGGGCGGGGTCGCCGCCGAGCTTGGCCTGCGCGGTCAGGCTCCCGGCGAGGGAGCGGCCGGCGACCTCGGAGAACGCGGCGAGATCGGAGAGCGTCGCATCGACGGTCCCCGTCAGGGTGTTCTGGCCGACACTGCCCGCATACGTCGCGCGCGCGGTCGGTCCGTCGATCTCGAACCGGGCGACGTCGACGATCCCGCTGGGCTGGAGCGTGCCGCGGAACACGAGGGCGGCGCGCGCTCCGATGGCGCGGCGCAGGGCCGGGTCGGCGAGGGACAGGCCCTCGACCTTCGCGTCGGCGCTGAGGGCGAAGCGCGTCGCCGCGGCATCCGGCCCCGTCGGCGCCATGGCGACGGTTGCGTCGATCCGGTCGAGGGCGTTGCCATCGGCGCGCAGGCCGGCGGCCTTCAGCACGCCGTTGACGGCCGGACGGGCGATCGGCCCCTTCAGGCTGCCGTCGAACACGAGGGTGTCGAGTTCGGCATCCCCCGCCTTTGTAGTGCCCCCCTCCGTCGGCACGGCGCGCGCCGCGACGACGAAATCCGCGATGCGGTCGGGGGTCAGGGACCCGCGCGCTTCGAGGCGCGCCGTGCGCGAGGTGAGATCGAGCCGGTCGATGCCGAAGGCGCCGCTGTCGGAGAAGCGCAGGCCCCCTTCGAGCTTCGTCGTGCCGGAGAACACGGCGGCGGCCGGGCCGGGCAGCAGCCCCTCGATGCGCGAGGCGAGATCCAGGGCGAGGCGCCGGTCGGTGCCGATGCGCGAGATCCGGGCCGTACCCTTGGCGCCGAGGTCCGGTCCGGCATCGAAATCGAGGCGGGCGTTCCACGAATCGAGGGTCCCGCGCCCGTCGAGGTCGAGGTTGATCGCCGGATGGCCGGGGAGGTTGGCGCCCTTCGAGAGCAATCCGCCCGCCGGCTCGATCAGGGTGGTCTTGAGCTCCAGGGTCTCGCCCTTGGGCACGAACAGCAACCGGGCCGTGAAATCGCCGGCCGCGTCGAGGCGGCGAACCTTCAAATCGAGATCGAGCCCCTCGGACGGGGCGCCGAGCTTGGCCCGTCCGTCGGCGGCGAGGCGCGCCGGCTGGCCGGCCAACGCCTCGCCGAGCACGAGTTCGGCGAGCTTGAACGCCTTCACCTCGACCTTCACCGGCAGGTCGGGCAGCAGCGAGCCGTCCGGCTCCGGCTTGGCCGAGATGGGAGCGGGCAGGGGGCGGCGCAGAACCTCGAGGCGGCCGACCTCGAGGCTGTCGATCTCGAGGCGGCCCGAGAACAGGGCGAGGCGCCGCCAGACCAGGCGCGCCTTGTCGAGCTTCAGCCAGGCGCCGTTGGCGTCGCTGATGACGACATCGCGGATGGTGGCGTCGGAGGACAGGGCGCCGTCGACGGCACCGATCGCGACCTGCGAGCCGGGGGTGGAGAGCGCCTTCGAGAGCAGGCCGCCGAGGACGGATTTTTCGGCTTCGTCCGCGTGGGTCGGAACCGCGGGACCAAGAGTCACGACGGCCACCACCACCAGGACGGCGCGGACCGGTGCTTTTCCGCCGCGCGCGGAACGGGCCGTCGGACGGCCGCGGACTCCCCCGAAAAATCCCATCAGAACGATTGTCCCAGGCTGATGTAGAGGGCCACGGGGCGCTCGCGGTTGCCCTTGATGCGGTCCAGGGGGAAGGCGACGTCGACGCGGATCGGGCCGATGCCGGTGTAGTAGCGCAAGCCGAGCCCCGCCGCGTAGCGGATGCGCTCCTCGAAGTCGGGAACGCTCGACGCGAAGGCGGTGCCGGCATCGAAGAACGGCACCACGCCGATGGTGTCGGTGACCTTGATCCGGGCCTCGAACGAGGCCTCCAACAGGCTGCGGCCGCCGATCGGCAGGTTGAACGGACCGCGCGGACCGAGCGTCCGGTAGGGGAAGCCGCGCACGGAGCCGCCGCCGCCGGCGAAGAACCGGATGTTGGCGGGAATCTCGTCGAGGTTCGCGCCCGAGATCGAGCCGAAACCGATGCGGCCGGCGAGGATGTAGCGGGCCTCGTCGTCGAGCGCGTAGTAGGTCGAGCCCTGCGCCTTCGCCACGAAGATCGACGGGTCCGAGCCGAGGAAGCCCGCATAGGGCGTCGCCGACGCGATCACCCGAAACCCCTTCGTCGGGTCGAGGAGGTTGTCGGTGGAATCGTAGTTCACCGAGACCGGCACGCCGACGAGGCGGTAGTCGACCTTGCCGAGGGCGTCCTGCGAGCGGCCGGCCTGCCCGTCGATGCCGACCTGGGCGAAGAACGCGTCGGAGAAGCGGTGGCGGATGCCGACGGTGCCGCCGGCCGCGTCGCTGACGTACGATTGCTGCGCCTCGCGGCCGACGAACAGGTTGGCGACGAGGTCGTTGCGGGTGCCCCACAGGGCCGGCTTGACGAAGGTCGCCGAGAGGCGACCGCCGAGGCCGTTGGAATCGATGCCCGCGAGCTTGCGCTGCGTCGCGTAGAGGTCGTTGCCGAGGTAGTACACGTCGGCGTCGAGCCGCAGGGTCTCGCCGCCACCGAAGAGGTTGCGGTTGGCGTAGTAGGCACGGATGCCCGGACCGTCGACGGTGGAGTAGCGGGCCGCCACACCGATGAGATTGTGGTCGCGCTCGGTCACGTCCACGAAGATCGGCAGGTTGCCGGCGGGATCGAGGGCCTCGCCCTCGCGCACCCGGATCGAGCCCAGGGCCTCGACCTTGGCCACCGACCGGCGGATGTCGGCGATGGCCTTGGGCGAGTAGGGATCGCCCGGCTCGGCATAGATGAACGAGCGCACCACCGCCGGATCGAGGCCCGTGGTGCCCCGCACCGCGACCTCCCCGAGGCCCGCGATGGGACCCGGATCGATGGTGAACCCCACATCCATGACGTGGGCCGTGTCGTCGACCACGGGATCGCGCGAGACCGCCTTGGCGAAGGGGTGACCCAGCGCCCGGAAGCGATCGACGATCTTCGCTTCGCGGGCGAGCACCGTCGCGGAACGCGCCGGCACGTCGCTGTCCACACGGGTGAAACGGGGCGGCAGCACCTCCTCGGGAAAAGACCTGCCGGAGGGATCGCGGGCGCCGACGGTGCGCAGGGTGTAGAGCGGACCGGCCGTGACGGAGATCCGAACCGGCACGAGGGCGCGGGCGCGGGAGCCCTCCGCGGCACCGGCCGCGGCGGCGACGCTCGACTCGCCCGTCAGCGTGACCCCATCGATGCGGATCTGCACCGTGCCCTGATAGTAGCCGTAGCCCGAGAGCACGTCGGCGAGGCGGCGCTGGTCGGCCTCGGCCCGGCGCACCAACCCCTCGCCGTCGGGCGGTGCGTCCTGGCGCAGGCGATAGAGGGTCGAGGTGTCCTGCAGTGCCCGCAGAACGTCGTCGTCGTCGATCCCCTGGAACTTGACCGTGTAGGGCAGGGCACCGGCGCTCGGAACCGGGGGCTCCTCTTCGGATCCGAACAGGCCGAACAGATCGAACGCGGCCGCCGGCCGCGCCGCGATCCCACCGCCGGCGAGTCCGAGCAGAACGGGCAAGGCAGCATACGCCAGCGCGCGCGCAACGGCGGGACGCGAACCGGACCAGACGATTCTCACGAACGGCACATCCCGTTCCGTCTTCCGGTTCGTCCTGCCATGTCGATCGTTTCCCGGACTGGTCTCGGACCGGTCCTGTTCGCTGCCGTCATCCCGCCCCCGCTTCGATGCCGGTCCATACTAACCGTGTCGATCCGTCTCCGCGCGGTTAAACAGGCGCGACATGGCCGTCTCCGCACGATCGTGAAGCATCCTGCTGTGAAGCATCCTGCCCGATCGGTGACGTGCCGCCGATCGTCGTGGTTCCCCGGCAGATACGCCGTTCGGCGCGTCGTCGTGCAGAAGCCATCCAGCGTAGCCATCATGCCACACCGGGGCAACCGCAACGGGAGGCCTCAACTCTGGGGTGGATGGCCACCATCCTCGGGAAGTCATCCTTGGAAGTTCTGCGCGCAACGCCGAGAAACGACGACCCGCCATGCGGCCGAGACCAGCCCGAACAATTGTGCGGTCGTGCGGGAAGACCATCAGGCCTCCGTCGGTGGGGGCGAAAACCCGGATCGGCGGGGAACCCGACAAGCCTTCGCGCCTTGTCTGTGCGTCGCAGGCTTCATACATCCGATCTGTCGATCCAAGGCCGCCCCAAAGGGTTCGTGCATTCCCTCGGTCCTTTTCGGACCGTGCGGGGATGCTGCCTCGATCCGCCACAATTCACCGAACCTGCGGTCTGGGTTCCGCGCGTCATCGTGCGGGAAGGGCAGATACGACTTCACTGGACGAAAGGATAAGCCATGAGCACGGGCACCGTGAAATGGTTCAACGAGACCAAAGGCTACGGCTTCATCCAGCCGGATGACGGCAGCAAGGATGTGTTCGTGCACATCTCCGCCGTCGAGCGGGCCGGAATGCGCAACCTGATCGAGGGGCAGAAGATTTCTTACGAGATCGAGAGCGACCGTCGCACCGGCAAGCAATCAGCGGGCAACCTCCAGGCGGCCTGAGGCTCCCGTCGATGCCTCCCGGTGAGGCATCGATTCAACATACCGACGGGAAGCCGCTCGTCACCGGGCGGCTTCTGTTGCTTCCGCACCTGCGTTGGGGCATTGGCACCCCCGATCGACCCGAATTTTCAGCTGTTCTGTTTCACCCTACGGTCGCCCACCCCATGCGGTGCGTCCGGCCGCGACATGCCACGAGAAAGGTCAGATGAGCGCCTTCGACTACAGGAATTTCGACGACCGCCGAAAGAACTCCGCCAGCGCCAAGCAGATGCTGCTGGAAAAATTCAAGGCCCGCACCCCGGCGGATGACCCGGACATGATTGCGAAGGCCGAGGCCCGAGCCGCCGTTGCACGTGCCCGCGAAGAGCGGGCCCGGGAACGCGAAGCCGCCCGGATCGCCGCCGAGCGCCAGGCCGCGGAAGAGAAGCGGGCCCGCGAAGAGGCCGAACTCGCGGCGCAGATCGCTCGCGAAGAAGCGGAAGCACTCGCCGCCGCAGAGCGGAAGGCAGCGGAACTGGTCGAGAAGAAGGCCGCGCGCGACGCGCGTTACGCCGCCCGCAAAGCCAAGGCGCGCCGCTGAACGGGTGCCTCGGACATCGAGAGGAAGGGGTCGATGGTGTCATCGGCCCCTTTTTCGTGTCCGATCCGGCGTCGCTCAGGCTTCGGTTTCGGTCTCGGATTCGTTGGTCTCGACGGCTTCGTTCTGACCCTCGGCGACCTCGCCCTTCGGCTCGGTGTCGGCCTCGGGGCGCGGTCCGGCCTTGAACGAACGCCGGGGCGCGTTTCCGCGCTTCATCTGGGCGGGCTTCTCGATGGCGCCGAGCCGCTCCGAGAGGCGTTTCGCGCGCTCGTTGAAATCGTCGGTCGTGCGCGACTGGGATGCACCGCTCTTGAACGCGTTCGCCACTGGGGCCTCATGGAGTTGCCCAGGGCACGGAGTCGTGCGGGGTTGGCCATTCCCTAGCACGCTTCGCCCCATCGGTGGGGACTATCTTCGCGACAGTGGCCGTGCGCGCCTTGCGGCCGGGCGTCCCGTTGGCGAAACTGTCCTCACTCCCCTCAGCGAACGAAGGATTGTTCCCATGGCCGATGCGACCGCCGAGATGGTTCCCTGTGCCTGCGCCGACTGCGTCTGCAAGGTGAAGACCGGCACCGGGATCGAGCGTGACGGAAAGACCTTCTGTTGCGAAGCCTGCGCCGACGGCCATGCGTCCCATGACGGCTGCGGACATTCGGGCTGCGCCTGCCACGGCTGAACGACCGGACGGCGTGGGGCGGGTCGCCGCCCTACGCGCTCCTGATCACGGGGTCGGCCGCCTCCTTCGGCAGGCCGGCCTCGCGGGCCGACTCCGTTCCTTTCCCGCCCGCCGCGTTGCCGAGGGTTCCCTTGCCCACGGTGCGGCGTGCCCGGAAGGCCGGACGCACCTCCGTCTCCTTGCGCTTGAGCATGGCGCGATACTCGTCGCGTCGCTCGTGGATCGAGGCGATGACCAGGCCCATGGGAACGCCGACATCGACGAGGACGGCCTCCGACAGTTGCAGGGACGCCTCGATGGTCTCCGGCACCGCGTCGTCGACGCCCATCTCGTAGAGGGCGGTGGCGTGGCGCGCGTCGCGGGCGCGGGCCACGATGGTGATGTCGGCCCGCTCCGCCCGCGCCGCCTCGACCACGGCCTCCACCGCACGCGGGTTGTCGAGGGTGACCACGAGGGCGCGCGCATTGGCGATGTCGCAGCGGCGCAGGAGTTCGGCGTTGGCCGAATCGCCGAAATAGACCGGATTGCCGAGGCGGCGGTACTCCGAGACCCGGGCGGCGTCGGCATCGAGGGCCAGGTACGGGATCTTGTGGCGGGCCAGCATCTCGCCGACGAGGCGCCCGACCCGGCCGTAGCCCGCGATGATCACGCGGTTCTGCTGCTTGTCCGGCACCGGCTCGGCCCGCGCCCGCCCGAGTGGGCCGCGCGACATCCGCTTGCCGAGCCGCCGGGCGAGCACGGCGAGCGCCGGAATCGCGATCATCGTCACGGTGGTGACGATGAGGGCGGCTTGCCCGACCTCCTCGGGCACGAGGTTTCCGGCGAGCGCGCCCCCGATGAGCACGAAGGCGAATTCGCCGCCCGGGCCGAGCAGGAGCGCCGCCTCGAGGCCGACGGCGCGCGATAGCCTGAGGAACCGGGCGGCCGCGACGATGATCGCCCCCTTGATCAGGATCAGCCCCAGGGCGAGGCCCAGGATGGCGCCCGGCGCCGACATGAGCTGGGCCGGATCGAGGTTCATGCCGACGGAGACGAAGAACACCCCCAGCAGCAGGCCCTTGAACGGATCGATGGTGGCCTCGATGGCCCGGCGGTACTCGGTCTCCGCCAGGAGCAAGCCGGCCACGAAGGCGCCGAGCGTCATGGACAGGCCGGCGGCGGCAGCGGTCAGGGCCGTCCCGATGATGACGAGGAGGCAGGCCGCCATGAACAGCTCGGGCGAGCGCGTGCGCGCCACGAGCTGGAACAGGGGCCGCAGGGCGAGCCGCCCCGCCACCACGATGACCACGAGGGCCACCACCGCCTGACCGAGGGCGAAGGCCAGCGCGGCCCCGACATCGGCGCCGTCGCTGCGCCCGAGCACCGCGATGGCGAAGAGCACGGGGGCGACGGCGAGATCCTGGAACAGCAGGACCGCGAAGCTCGCCCGGCCGGCGGGCGTGTTGAGGCGCTTCTGCTCGGCCAGCACCGGCAGCACCACGGCGGTGGAGGACAGCGCGAGGGCAAGCCCGACGATGATCGTGGCCGCGAGGGGCACGCCGAGGGCGAACAGGATCGCGCCGATCACCACGGCGGACGCCACCACCTGGATCGAGCCGAGACCGAAGACGAGGCGGCGCAGGGTGCGCAGGCGCTCCCACGACAGCTCGACGCCGATCATGAACATGAGGAAGATCACGCCGAACTCGGCCAGATGCGCGATCTCGGCGCGGTTGGCGATGGTGACGGCGGACAGCCACGGCATCGCTTCGGCGAAGCGGCCGAGACCGAACGGACCCAGAAGCGCGCCGGCGCCGATGAAGCCGAGTACGGGCGAGATGCGCAGGCGATGGAACAGCGGCACCACCACGCCAGCGGTGACGAGGAACAGGATCGCTTCCTTGTAGGAACCGGCGTGCATGTCCGTCATGGAGGCTGGGGATTTCCTTGAGCCGTGATGGGTGGCCGGAGGATCGTCGGCCCCGCAGATCATGCGGGGGGAGGGCGCGGACGCGCAATCGGATTGTCCTCCGAATTCGTCGAAACCGACGCCCGGCAGAGTTGCACCGAAGACGCACCCCACAGCGCGGCGCAAAATCGGCACAATGGCCGCTTAGCCGGGGGCGTAACGGAATGTTAAGTCCCACGTTCGTCGCGTTTCGAGACACGAGTGCCCCATGCGAAAGACGCCGCCCAGCCGGGATGTCCAGCGCGAGCGACGCGAATGGCGTCGGGAATCCGACCGGTGGACCCACGAGCGCCACGTCGAGAAGGGCTACCGCATCAAGTGGGGCTACGTCGGCATCGCCTACCTGGTGGAGTTCATGGTCATCGGCGCATCCCTGTGGGGTGCCTGGCTGTTCGCCGGGGTCTACAGCGACGGCGACTCGAAGGCGTTCTACTTCATGCTGCTCGCGCCGCTGGTCTACGCGGCGGTGGAGCTGTGCCGGGTTCCGCTCGGCATCCTGGCGCGGACGCAGCGCTCCTACGCCATCCGGATCATGGCCATCATCGGCATCGTCTTCGCCGCCGGCGTGACCACGAAATCGGTCTCGCAGCTCGGCGAGATGATGTTCCACCCCCGCCTCATGGACGCGGCCAAGGCCAAGACCGCCCTCAAGGACGCGCAGGCCGACCGGGCGACCATCGACGGGCGGATCGCGGCGGCCGATGCCCGGGTGACGCAATACACCACGGAACTCGACCAGATCGAGAAGCGCGCGGCGGAGAACGCCAGCCAGCTCTCGGCCCTGCCGGCCCAGCGCTGCGAGCGGGTCTCCGGCACCAACAGCCGGGGCCAGCGCTACTCGAACCTCAAATGCGTCACCGACCCGCGCACGGCGACCCTCAACGCCAGCGTCGCCAAGGCCGGCAGCGATCGCGCCGGCGTCACGAAGGCCCTGGAGGAGGCCCGGCAGGCCCGCAGCGCCCTCGACCGGGGTGTGGTCGACCGCAAGGTCGCGGATGCGGAGCAGGCCTACCGCAACTCGGTCAACCGCTCGCAGCTGCACTCGTTCACCGCCATGGTGTACGGGGTCGATCCCATCGATGTGACGGATGCGCAGGTTCACGCCTTCCTGCGCATCTTCGTGTTCGTGCCGGCCCTGTGCGCCGCCTTCGCGTCGACGATCCTCGCCCTCTGCGCCGTCTCGGTCCGCAAGACCTTCATGGACGAGGACGACCTCGGCGCCACCGTCGATCCGGCGGCGACCCCCTACATGCTGGACTCCATCACCGACGCCCTGCGGCAGGAGATCGGGTTGGCTCAGCCCAAGCCCCCGCGCGAGGCACCTGAGCCCCAGCGTGAAGCGAACGCCGCCTCCGGCGAAGTCATTCCCATCGACCGGCGTCCGCCGGCCCAGGTGACCCTGCCGGCCAGCGCGGGAGCGGGCGCATGAGCATCCACACCACCGGCACGCCGGAGAACGTCGTCCTGGCGCAGAACGTCAACGGGCGCCTGCGCGCGGAGACGAAGATCATCGCCGCCCGCGCCTTCCTGTTTCGGTCGCTGGGCTTCGGCGCCTTCTGCGCGCTCGCCGGCATCGGTCTGGGCGCGGCCTCCTACGGCTACGCCACGATGAACCAGTTCGACACGGCGGCGGAAAAGATCGCCGCCGCCATGCAGGCGGCCCTCTCCGACGTGACCCTGAAGACCAAGGGTGAGGTCACGCTCACCGACAACGTCCTCAAGCTCGAAGGCGGGATGCCGAAGCCCGCCGCCACGCCGACCCCGACGAAGGCCCAGCTCGGCAACGACGCGGCGCCCGCCTCGAAGGCCATCGTGAACACCACCTTCACGGTGTTCAAGCAGGTGCCCTACATGGACGGCCAGATCGTCACCGGCTGGAACTTCCGGGCCAACGAGGACCAGCCGTTCCAGCAATATTGCTACTTCTCCCGCCGCACCAACGAGGCCAAGGGCCAGGTCGAGATCAAGATCGATCTCGCCATGGACGGCAAAACCCTGCCGCAGCCGCAGAAATCCGACGTGAACCTCGGCATCCTGGCCTCGAACTGCGTGTGGCACGACGGGAAGACGCTGTGAGCGCGATCAGTCGGATTTGTGGGCGTCATCGGCGCGTATCGGATTGAGGAAGGGGAGGTCGGCGAAGTCCCGTTCGTTGTCTGTCACGACAAGGCAGGCATGGACCTCCGCGATGGCGGCGACGATCATGTCGAGGGCGCTGCGGGGCCGGCCTCGACGCCGGCCCTCGGCCATCAGGGCCGCCCAGGCGAGAGCGGCCGCCCCATCGAACGGCAGGACCCGGCCGGCGAACAAGGCCAGCGGCCCCTCAGGCCCCGCGAACCACGCTTCCAACCCGTCGCGCCGGCGTCCGACCGGCAGTTCGAGGATGCCGCGCCGGATCTCCGCGACGGTCAGGGCGCTGATGAAGAGGGACGTGTCGGGCCGTTCGGCCATCCAGGCGATCAAGGATGTGGACGGGACCGGCTTGACGAGGTTGCTGAGGATGTTGGTATCGAGGAGGTAGCGCGTCACAGGTCGATCCTGCGCCCTTCCTCGTCGGAGCGCGTCAAGTCGAGGTCGAGCCCAACGAGGGGCGAGCGCCGCAGGGCGGCCAGAATCCCACCCGTCTTCGGCGCCGATTCGTCCAGGACCGCGGACAGCGTGGCGCGCAGCCGGACAGCGGCAGGACCATCCTCCGTGAGGCGACGGGCGAGGGAGCGGATCAGGGCACGGTCGGCCTCGCGACCCATCACCTCGAAGCGGGCGATGCCGCGCTGGGTCAGGCGAGCCCGGTAGGCGCCGAGCGCCCGCTTCTGGGATGTGTTGTCCATGGCCGGTCTCCACTCTATATCCAGATATATATCCGGCACGCCCGAGCGAGACAAGAAGCGGACCCGGCGCCGTTTTCGCCTCCCTCGACCCGCACCATCGCCACGGACCGATCCCATGCGCTTTTCCGGCACCGCCGACTACGTCGCGACCTCCGACCTCACCACGGCCGTCAACGCCGCCATCGTGCTCGAGCGGCCGCTGCTGGTGAAGGGCGAGCCCGGCACCGGCAAGACGGTCCTGGCGGAGGAGATCGCCAAGGGTCTGGGCGCGCCGCTCCTGACCTGGAACGTCAAGTCGACCACCAAGGCCCAGCAGGGGCTCTACGAATACGACGCCGTCTCGCGCCTGCGCGACAGCCAGCTCGGCGACCCGCGCGTGTCCGACATCGGCAACTACATCCGCCGCGGCAAGCTGTGGGAGGCGTTCACCCATCCCGAGCGGCCGGTGCTGCTCATCGACGAGATCGACAAGGCCGACATCGAGTTCCCCAACGACCTCCTGACCGAGCTCGACCGGATGGAGTTCCACGTCTACGAGACCGGGCAGACGATCCGGGCCGAGCGCCGGCCCATCGTCATCATCACCTCGAACAACGAGAAGGAGTTGCCCGACGCGTTCCTGCGCCGGTGCTTCTTCCACTACATCCAGTTCCCGGACGCCGAAACGCTGAAAGCCATCGTCGAAGTCCACTACCCCGGCATCAAGCACCGCCTCGTCGAGGAGGCCTTGCGGGTCTTCCTCGAGACCCGCGCGGTGCCGGGCCTGAAGAAGAAGCCCTCCACCTCCGAGTTGCTGGATTGGCTCAAGCTCCTCGTCTCCGAGGACGTGACGCCAGAGACCCTGCGCGAGCGCGACGGCCGCAAGCTGATCCCGCCGCTCCACGGCGCGCTCCTCAAGAACGAGCAGGACGTGAGCCTGTTCGAGAAACTCGCCTTCATGATGCGGCGGGAAGGGCGGAGCGGCTGAAGGCGCTCACGTCCGATCGCGTTCGGGATTAAGCTGCCTCCAGCGGACCTATGGCCGTCACCGAGTGGGAGTGCATCGCAATGGCCGAGGGCGAGCGCGTGACGGTCTCGATTTCCCGAACCCCTCGCGACCCAGATTCGTTCGGCCGTGCAGGCTGGCGAGTACGCGTCGATGAGCGACGCCGTGCAGGATGCCGTGCGCCTTTGGTCCGACCGGCGCGTTCGCGGCGAACGGGACGTCGCGGATTTGCGGCGGGCCTGGAATGCCGGCAAGGCCGCTGGGACGCACGGCAAGCTGGACTTCGAGGATCTTCGCCGCGAGGCCCGCGACCGGCTCGCGGCCACGCACGCGCAAGGCTTCCGGACGTCCGATGCCGGTTGAGGTCGTTTGGTCGATTCTCGTGCGGCAGGATCTGCTCGACCATTACCTCGCGATCGGCGCCGAGAACCGGCTGGCCGCCGAACGGATCTACGACCGCATCGAACTCCGGTCCCTGCAGTTCATGGACCATCCGCGCATGGGGCCACGCCGACCGGACATTCGCCCGTCGACGCGGGTTCTCGTGGAAGCGCCGTTTCTCATCCTGTACGAGACCTCGCCCGACCGCGACGAGGGACCGGTCGTCACGGGGGAAATCGTCCGCGTCATCGACGGGCGGCGCGATCTCGAACGTCTGTTCTAAGGCAGCCCTTCCGAACACGCCTTCGCGACCCAGATAGCGCCCATCGCCGCGTTCCATCCCCAGCAGCGGACCCGCTTCCATGAAGATGAAGAAACTCGGCCGCACCGGCCTCGACGTCTCGCCGCTCTGCCTCGGCTGCATGACCTACGGCATTCCCGAGCGCGGCCCCCACCCGTGGACCCTGAACGAGGAGGCGAGCCGGCCGCTCCTGCGCAAGGCCGTCGAGATGGGGATCAACTTCTTCGACACGGCGAACTACTATTCCGACGGGACCAGCGAGGAGATCGTCGGCCGGGCGCTGAAGGAATTCGCGCGCCGCGACGACCTCGTCATCGCGACGAAGTGCTATTACGGCCTCAGCGACCGTCCCAATGCCGGCGGCCTGTCGCGCAAGGCGATCTTCGCCGCCGTCGATGCCAGCCTGACGCGCCTCGGCACGGATTACGTCGACCTCCTGCAGATCCACCGCTGGGATTACGCCACGCCCATCGAGGTGACCCTGGAGGCGCTCCACGACGTGGTGAAGGCCGGGAAAGCCCGGTATATCGGCGCCTCGTCGATGTATGCGTGGCAGTTCGCCAAGGCCCTGTTCCTCGCCGACCGCCACGGCTGGACGCGGTTCTCGACCATGCAGAACCATTACAACCTCCTCCACCGCGAGGAGGAGCGCGAGATGCTGCCACTCTGCGCCGATCAGGACATCGCCGTGCTGCCGTGGAGCCCCCTCGCACGTGGGCGTCTCACCCGCGACTGGGACGTGTCGAGCGCCCGCCAGGAGACGGATCTGGTCGGCAAGCGCCTCTACGACGCGACGGAAGCCGCCGACCGCGCCGTGGTCGAAGCGGTGGCGGCCATCGCCGAGGCGCGCGGCGTTCCCCGGGCGCAGGTGGCGCTGGCCTGGGTCGCCCAGAAATCGCCCGTGACGGTCCCCATCGTCGGCGCCTCGAAGCCCGGGCACCTCGACGATGCCGCGGCGGCCCTCGACCTCGCGCTGACGCCCGAGGAGATGGCGACCCTGGAGCGTCCCTATGTTCCGCACGCCGTGGTGGGCTTCAACTGAGAGATCGACGATGCTCCGTGTCCTGCTCCTGCGCCATGCCAAGTCCGATCGCCCGGCCGGGGTGATCGACCTCGACCGGCCCCTCAACCCCCGCGGCCGGCGGAACGCGCCGCTCATGGCCGGCTATCTCGTGACCGAGAACCTGCGGCCCGACCACGTGGCCGTCTCGCCGGCCCGTCGGACGCGGGAGACCTGGGAACCGGTGCAGGCCGCCCTAGGTGCCCCGGACGCGACCATCGTGCCGGACATCTACGAGGCGCCCGACTCGGCCCTCTTGAAGGTTGTCCGCGCGACGCCCGATTCGGCACGCTGCCTCCTCGTGGTCGGCCACAATCCCGGCCTGCAGGACGTGGCGCTTCGCCTCGTCGGGTCCGGCCCGGCCGCGGCGCGCGACCGCCTCGCCGAGGGGTTCCCCACCGGGGCACTGGCCGTCCTGGATTTTGACGTCGAGACCTGGGCCAAGGTCCGCGCCGGCGCAGGGCGATTGGAGCGCTTCGTGGCGCCCCGCGATCTCGATGCCGACGAGGCGGCCTGAACCCGAGCCTCCACCTCTCATTGAACCGTTGCGGCGCCGGGCCGTTTCCCCGATCCCCGGTCAAGCTTTTCGCGTGTCGTGCTCCTCGCATCCTTCCTGATCCTGACAAGCTTGGCGTCGTCCCTCGCGGGCGGCCTCGAAACCGTGCGTCAGGGCCTGTCCGGACCGGCGCGGGATCCGGCGGCCGTCGCGGCGAAGCCCGTGGATGCGCCGCGCTTCGTGCCCGAGAGCCGTGCCGTCTCGAACTGGCGGATCGAGGCGGGCGAGGCGCTTCGCCCGGTCTCGCTCGCCCTGGCGGCACGCTGGTCCACGACGGAGCCGGCCTTCGTCGCCCGCTGCGTCAAGCTCAACAACTACTGGTGCATCAAGTCGGCGCGCTGGTCCGGCGAGATCGGCGCCGATGCCGAAGGTCATACGGGCTTCGCCACCGCCGCCGACGGTGCGGATGCGGCGGCCGGCCTGCTTCGACGCTACTACCGCGATCTCAACCGGCGCACGGCCCTTTCCATCGTCAGGCGCTGGGCTCCCGCGGAATGCCGGGGCACGCCTGCCGCAAGCCCGCGGGTGTCGGGTCCGGTGGCGCCGCGCGGCCTCGGCGGAACCCTTCGGGCGCGCTTCCTCGCCCGCAACACCCGGGCGGGGATGCCGCGCCGGGCGCTGGCATCACGCGGCGGCCCCCTCAGGGTCCAGCCGTGGTCGCCCCTGGCGCGGATGGGCGGACGGGTGCCGCCGGCACCGGATCGCAAGGCTCAGCCCGCGAGAGGACCGGCTCCGAAAGCCGAGGCTACCGGAGGCCGAAGCTCCAGGGTCCAGGGCTCCATCGCGGCCGGACCGGCCCCCACGCCGCGGCACGGGCTACTGGTCCGCCCCTCCGAACTCCTGGTGAAACCGTCCGTCCTGATTGCCAAACCGTCGGTGCTCCTCGTCGAACCGAGTGCGGTCCTGGGCAACGCGACCCGTGCGGTGGAGACTGCGACGGCTCAGTTGCAGAAGCGGTTCGTCACGGAATCCGCCGCGCTCCCGCCCATTGCCGCGGGCCTCGGCGCCCTGCGCCCCCTCGATCTCACCGTGCCGGCACCCCTGTGCAGCAACGACGAGACCCGCATCCGCAACTACGCCGCGCGCATCGCCGGCAGTGTCGGCCTGAAGGTCGAGGACGATCTCAAGCTGTTCGGGCCGGACGGACGCCCGTTGCCCGCCCTGCGCGCGGTGATGCTCGCCATGTCGAACGTCGAGCTCGGCACCCTGCGGGCCGGCCCGGCCCTCGTGGACGCGGCCGTCGCCCGCCTGGATGCCGGAACCCTGGCGGCCATCGGCCCGCCGGCCCCGACGCCGTGAGCCGTGACCTTGCGGGCCGGGTGCCCCGGCGCCACTTCAGCCCTGCGGGATCTTCTGTTGGACTTCCCGCCGTTTCTCCCCGCCCACCATCGAGTCGTTCATGAACAGCTTTGCCGCGCGTGCGGGTTCCGCGGTCAAGGCCTTCGCCGAGGCGTCGAGCGACCTCCTGATCCAGCCGACGCTCCGGCTCGGCGTCACCGGCCTCGCCCGCTCGGGCAAGACCGTGTTCACCACGGCCCTGATCCACCACCTCGTGGAGGCCCATGCCCTGCCGGCCTTCGCCCCGGCCCACGAGGGCCGCCTGCGTCGCGCCCGCCTCGTGCCCCAGCCCGACGACGACCTGCCGCGCTTTCCCTTCGAGGAGCACGTCACGGCCCTGACGCGGGACCGCCTGTGGCCGCGCTCCACCGACCGGATCAGCCAGTTCCGCCTCGCCATCGAGTACGAGCGCAAGGGCAGCTGGCGCTCGGGGCCGGGCACCCTGATGCTCGACGTCGTCGACTATCCCGGCGAATGGCTCCTCGACCTCGCTCTCATCGACCAGAGCTACACGGCGTGGTCCCGCGCCACCATCTCCGGCACCCGCCGCAGCGGTCGCGCCGCCATGGCCGCCCCCTGGCTCGACACCCTGAAGGGCCTCGACCCGAGGGCGCCGCTCGACGAGATGGTGGCCGAGCGCGCCAGCACGGCGTTCAAGGCCTACCTCTCCGCCCTCAGGGCCGGGCCGGAATCCGTGGCGACCACGCCGCCGGGTCGGTTCCTCATGCCGGGGGACCTCGCCGGCTCGCCGGCCCTGACCTTCGCGCCGCTGGACGACCTCACGGATCCCCTCGATCCCGGCAGCCTCGCGGGGCTGATGGAGCGGCGCTTCGAGGCCTACAAGGCCAAGGTGGTCGAGCCGTTCTTCCGCAACCACTTCCAGCGGGTCGATCGGCAGATCGTGCTGGTCGACGTGCTCGCCGCCGTCGATGCCGGCCCGGCCGCCCTGGCGGAGCTCGAGGAGGCGCTGGATTCCGTGCTCCTCAGCTTCCGCATCGGCCGCAACACCATCCTGTCGCGGCTGTTCGCGCCGCGCGCCGAGCGCATCCTGTTCGCCGCGACGAAGGCGGACCATCTCCACCAGACCAGTCACGACCGCCTCGACGCGCTCCTGCGCCTCCTCGTGTCGCGGGCCATGCGCCGGACGGAGGCCGCGGGCGCCCGCGTCGGCACCGTGGCCCTCGCCTCCGTGCGCGCCACCCGCGAGACCACGATCCACGACGGGCCGGAAGTGCTCCGCGCCGTCTCGGGCACGCCGGAGGCCGGTGAATCCGTCGGCAACGAGACCTTCGACGGCTTGAGCGAGGCGGCGATCTTCCCCGGCGAACTCCCCGAGCGACCCGAGGCGGTGCTGGAGGGCGCGGTGCCGCCCGGCTCCCTACGTTTCCCGCGCTTTCGCCCACCCCTGGTGAAGCCCGACGCCCTCGGACGCCCCGGTCACCTGCCGCAGATCCGCCTCGACCGGGCGATGCAGTTTCTCCTCGGCGACAAGCTCTCTTGAGACCCGCATGACCTCCACGCCCCCGCCGAACCGCCCCCGCGCCTTCCGCATCCCCGCCGCTGAACCGGCAGGGGTGGCCGAGGGCTTCGTGCCGCCCTCGGCTTCGCCTGCCCAAGTCCGCATCGTCGAGGAGCCGTTCGAGATCGTCGAGGCCGCCGACGGCACGCCGGTTCCGGTGGCGCCGAAATCCCGCGCGCCGTGGCTGTCGATGCTGCTCGTGGCGCTGGGCGGCCTCGTGTCGCTCGGCGTCGGCCTCTCCGTCGAGCGCCTCATCGCCGACCTGTTCAGCGCCGCTCCGTGGCTCGGCGCCGTCGCGCTGGTTCTCCTCGGAGTCGCCGCCCTCGGCCTTCTGGGACTCGTCGTGCGGGAGCTGTCCGGGATCTGGCGCGAGCGGCAGATCGAGCGTCTGCGGGCCAGAGCCGTCGAGGCGCTCGCCGCCCGCGACCACAGCGCGGCTCAGGCGGTGGTGCGGGATCTCAGCGCCCTCTATGCCGGACGGGCGGCCCTGGCGGCCGGGCGGACCCGCCTCGACACCCTGGGCGACGCCATCCTCGACGTCGACGACCGCCTCGGGCTCGCCGAACACGAACTTTTGGCCCCCCTCGACCGGCAGGCCCGCCAGGCCATCGCGACGGCGGCGAAGCAGGTCTCGGGCGTCACGGCGCTCAGCCCCCGCGCCATCGTCGACGTGGCGTTCGTGATCTTCGCCGCCGTGCGGCTGCTGCGCCGGATCGCCACCATCTACGGCGGGCGCCCCGGCTTCCTCGGCTTCCTGCGGCTCGCCCGCTCGGCGCTGGCCCACCTCACCGTCACGGGCGGCATGGCGGTGGGCGAGAGCATGATCCAGCAGGCCCTCGGGCTGGGGTTGGCGGCGAAGGTCTCGGCCAAGCTCGGGGAGGGTGTGCTCAACGGCCTGATGACCGCCCGGTTCGGCCTCGCGGCCCTCGCGGTCTGCCGGCCCCTGCCGTTCGTACGCGAGGCGGCGCCGCGCCTGTCCGACGTGGCGGGCTCCCTGTTCAAGTCCGCCGAGGCGGCGGAGGAGGGCGGCGTCAGAGGGTCTTCATGAACCCGGCGAGGCGCATCAGGCCCTCCGGCCAGGGGCCATGGCCCGAGGCCACGTTGATGTGGCCGGATTCGCCCGCATCCACCACGACGGCGCCCCACGCATAGGCGAAATCCTCGGCCCGCTCGTAGGTGCAGTAGGGATCGTTGCGGCTCGCCACCACCAGGGACGGGAAGGGCAGGGGATCGCGCGGCACCGGCGCGAAGGCGGTGACGCTCGCCGGCAGGTTCGGCGTGGTCTCGACATCGGGAAACGCCACCAGGATCGCGCCCCGCACCACGCCGGGCGGGAAGTCCGGGGCCGCCTGGACGGCCGCCACCACGCCGAGGCTGTGGGCGATGATGAGGACCGGGCGCGTCGCCTCCGCCACGGCGGCGACGATGCGGGCGCGCCAGGCCGGGGCGTCGGGATGGTGCCAATCGTCCTGCTCGACGATGCGGCCGGTGGACAGGCGCTCGGCCCAGCGGGCCTGCCAGTGGCCGTCTTCGGAGCCGGCATAGCCCGGCAGGATGAGGATGTCGCAATCGCCGATCTTCATGGGCATCGCGATACCGCGTCGGTCCAGACCCGTCGAGCCTTCACGGCCCGTCGCACAGGGGATCGGCGAAGGCATCGACGGCCGCCCCGGCGAGGTTGGCCCCCGCGAGCCGATCCCCCGCCGAGGCCGCATGGGCCCGGACCGCCCCGGGGAGGGCGGCCGTGCGGGCGGCCCGCTCGCGCGCCAGGGCGAAGGCCTCGGCCAAGGGAATTGCCCGGAACTGGATCGCTTCGCCCGGCCGGCGCTGGGCGACTCTTCGAAGATCGGCCGAGATCACCGTGGCGATCTTCGGGTAGCCGCCGGTGGTCTGCCGATCGGCCATGAGCACGATGGGCCGGCCGCTGCCCGGCACCTGCACGGAGCCCATCACAGTGGCGTCCGAGACGATGTTGTAACCGTGCGGTCCGTGGGCGAGGGCGGGCCCATCGAGGTGGATGCCCATCCGGTCGGCCCGATGGGAGACGGCGAAGGCCGCATCGGTGAACAGCGCGACGGCTTCGGGGGTGAACCGATCCGCCTGCGGACCGAGAACCACCCGCACGGGGGCATCCGTTTCGAGGGGCAGGGGATCCAAGGATCCCGGGATGCCGAACGACCCCGGTTCACCGCGGGACGCATTCTCGCCGTCGATGACGTCACCGGTGCGCAGGCCACGGCCATGGAGACCGCCGAGGCCGGCGCGCTGGTGGAGGGCGGCACTGCCGAGGATCGACGGCACGGCGAACCCGCCCGCGCAGGCGAGATAGGCGAACACGCCCCGGCGCGCCACCTCGATGGCGAGGGTGGAGCCCTCGCTCAGGGGAAACGCCCGATGGTCGGGCACCGGCACGCCGTCGACCCGCAGGGCGCAGGGCGCGCCGGCGAGCGCCATCCAAAGGTCGCCGCCCTCCAGGCGGAAGCGCCCGCCGCCCAAGCCGAGTTCGAGGGCGACGATCCCCAACGCGTTGCCCACGAGGGCGTTGGCCGCTGCCAGCGCCAGCCTGTCCATGGGACCGGAGCCGGACAAGCCCTGGCGCTGGTAGCCGCGCCGGCCACCATCCTGGAAACTCGAGGCGCCCGTGCAGGCCTCGACGACCAGACGGGCGCTCACCGCTCCACCTCGGCCACGGGTTCGCCGGCCGCCGCCGCACGGTCGAGTTCGTCCCAGCGGGTGGGGTCGGTTGGCTCGAACCGGATGCCGTCGCCAGGCTCGAACAGGAACACCGGATCGCGCCCCGGCAGGAAGGCACGCACGGGCGTGCGACCGAGGAGGTGCCATCCGCTCGGCGCCGCGATGCTGGCGACGAGGGCCTGGGCGCCACCGATGGAGATGGTGCCCGCCGGCGTCGTCGGGCGCGGGCTCGCGCGGCGCGACAGGGCGAGGCTCGGGTCGAGACCGTCGAGATAGGCGTAGCCCGGCAGGAACCCGATCATCACCACCCGGTACTCGGGCGCGGCATGCCGCTCGACCACGGCGGACAGGCACAAGCCGTGCTGCGCGGCCACGGCGTCGAGGTCGATCCCGAACGCCCCGCCATAGACGACGGGCACGCGCCAGACCCGGGCGGGTGGTCGAATGGGCGCGGGACGTCCGGCCAGATCGAGCAGGGCCGTCTCCAGACTGGCAGGATCCACAGCGAGCGGGTCGAGGTGGATCGTCAGCGACCGGTAGGTTGGCACCGTCTCGACGATGCCGGGCAGGTCCGCGGCCTGTACTCGGGCGTCGAGGGCGAGCACCGCCGCGTTGAGGACTGGATCGATGCGGTCACCGAACTCGACGGTCAGGGCCGTATCGCCGCACCAGAGCAGGCGGATCGCCGGAGGAGTCACGGGTCCACAGCCTCACGCACCGGGGGATCGTCTCAAACGATAGCGGGGTGGCGCCCTTGCGGACACCACCCCGGCCATCGACCTTCGAGGCGAACGCGGGTCAGTGCGGACGTGTTGCCGACCCTTCGCGGGAGGCGGAGGACTCGTTGGACGCCGTCGAACCCTCGGGAGCCGTGGCGCGCTGGGCAGCGGCCTGGAGATTCTCGGGGTCGAGGGCGCTGGCAACGAATTCGCGGCCCCGATGGGTCACGTCGCGGGCGTAACGCAAGCCCTGGTCGCGAACCTCGTCGGCCCACGGACCGACGGTCTCGTCCTCGCGGCGCGTGCGCGGCAGGAGCGCGCCGATGAGAAGGCCGGCGGCGAGGCCGACGACGCCGACGAGGAGCGGATTCTCCGTGACGAAATCCTCGACCGCCGAACGGCCGTCGCGGAAACGCTCGGTCCCCCGGTCCGTGAGGTCGCCGATGCGGCGGCGGCCGGTGTCGCGGGCGTCCGAAGCCCAGTCCCGGGCATCGCCGTAGGCTCCGGAGGCCCGGTCGCGCAGATCCTGAGCCGTGTCGCTGACCCGTGCGCGTACGTCCCCGGCGATCCCGGCGGCGCGGTTGGTCAGGTTGTCTGCGGTTTCCAGGGCGGCGTCGCGCAGGTCACCGGCTCGGGACTGCAGGTCGCCGGAGCGAAGGTCGTCGACACCCGACGCGGACGGACGATCGTCGAAGTGGCCGCGGGGCATACCGGCCTTGAGAGCGATGTCGTCGGGCAGGGAGCGGGATTCGTCGCCGGGCTTGGGGGAGTGGGTCATGGCAGGTTCCTCGTAGGGGTTGGCCGCGTCGGCGGCCCGGATCGGATTCAGATCTGGGTTTCCTGGCCGAGATCATTGACGGGATGGCGCGTCGGCAGGTCGGGATCGTAGACCCGGTCGGCACCGGTCTGGACGACGGGGAGGCCGTCATCGGCCTGGCGCACCCGGCGTCGGGCCACCACGGCGGAGGCCGCGTCGGACGACATCCGGTGGAGTAGCCAACCCACGCCGGCAGCGATGAGCAGGACCGGCACGGGGTTGCGGCGCACGGCGTCGAGGGCGCCGTCGTAGACCCCGCTCAGGGGCGTGCGGCGCGCGTTGCCGAGCATCTCGTCGACGATGCTCGACACCGAGAGCCTTTCCTGGATCTGGTCGATGGTCTGGTCGAGGCGGGCCCGGCTCGCCTCGATGTCCTTCTCGAGTTCGTTCAACGATCCGCTCATCCGGAGACCCTTTCAGACAACGCACGGGCATCCTGCCGAACCTGACGCGAGGTCCGCACGGGAGCGAGGGTCGAGAGCGACATGGCGTTCCGGCCGACGAGGGCGAGGACCACCGCGACGACGAGGAGCACGCCGCCGACGATGAGCGCGGCCAGCGCTTCCGAATGCACCACCGTGGCGAGCCATTTCACCAGGGCGTCCACGAGGACGAACAGGGCGACGACGCCGAACACGGCGGCACCGACGAGGAGCCCGAGCCCGACGAAGAGCGAGCGCACGTTGCTCGTCATCTCGTTGCGGAAGAGGGCGATTTCCTTGCGGGCGAGTTCATTGGTCTCGCGCAGAGCGTCGCCGATGAGGCCCTGGATGCTGGAATTGGGTCCGTTCGACATGCGCGCCGCCTCAGACGCCATGATCGCGCTGAAGCCCGGGGGCGGGCACGTCGCGGAGCGTTCCGCCACGAAGCGAGCCGTCCCGGATCGGCGCATCGCGCAAACCGAGGTCGCGATCGAGATCACGCACCGCCGACACGCTCGACGACTTGATGAAGCGCGCCACCACGAAGCCGGTCACGAAGGTGGCGACCGCGACGGCCACGGGCGCGCGACGGGCCAGCGCCTCGGCGTCCTCGTAGAATTCCGAGAAGCTCTTGTTCTCGATCTGCGTGCCGAGGTGCTCGAGGCCCTCCGCCGCGCTGTCGAAGAAGGCACGGATGTTGGGACGGTCCTCGAAGGTCTTGCTCGAATCCCGCACGGTCCGGGCGAGGTCGTTGACCGACTGGGCGGCGTCGCCCTTGCGGCGCTCGACATACTCTTCCGCGTGTCCGCGCGCGGCGGACACGAAGCCGCGGCCGCGTTCCACCGCCACGTCGGCGATCCCCTCGACATCGCCGCGCAGGGCCTTCCAATCCGCCGTCTCGCGCGTCGCGGCGGACTCGGCGCCGAGCGGTCCTGTGGCGGGCGATCCTGTGGGTTGATTGATGGTCACGGTATTACTCCTCGGCGCTGATCGATGCGCTGTTGCCGCAGTTCAACAGCGTGTGCGGAGACAGGGTTCCGAACGGCCGCGGCGGGCGTGTCAGTCCGTGTTCAGCTCGATTCGCCTAGGTTAGGGAAAGCTCGGCCGGAGGGCATGACAGTGGCGATAGTTCCGAACGTGGGAGTGGGGGGTCGACCGGTCTGGCCTAAGCCGGCCGGCTTGCGTATTTTGCCGTGAGGCCGGGTTGAGTGCCCCTTGACCGCACCAGTCTTAACGCGCTTGGCTGCGAGCAACGGATCGCGCTCGGCTTCCGCGCGTTCACCCACTGTATCAGTCTGAGCGCGCGCGATTCCCGCGCAGCGCCCTGAGGACCGGAGCCGGCTTCGTGGCACGTCTCGTCATCGTATCGAACCGCGTTGCAGTCCCCGAGGATGGGGGCAAGGCCGTGGCGGCCGGTGGTCTCGCCGTTGCCGTCAAGGAGGCCTTCACGGCCTATGAAGGTCTCTGGTTCGGCTGGAGCGGCAACGTCGTCGAGAATCCCTCGACGGAGCCGACTCTGATCGACCGGGGGCGGGTGCAATACGCCGTCGTCGATCTCTCGCCCCAGGACCACCGGGAGTATTACAGCGGGTTCGCCAACCGCGCCCTGTGGCCGATCATGCATTACCGGCTCGGCCTCGGCGCCTTCTCCCGATCGGACTATGCCGGCTACCAGCGCGTCAACCGGATCTTCGCCCGGGCGCTCGCCGACCTGATCCAGCCCGACGACATCATCTGGGTGCACGATTACCACCTGCTGCCGCTCGCCTCCGAGCTGCGCGGCCTCGGCATCGCCAACCCCATCGGGTATTTCCACCACATCCCGTGGCCGGCGGCGGACGTGTTCAACACCCTGCCGGCGAGCAACGACCTCCTGCGCGGCATCGCCGATTACGACCTCATCGGCCTGCAGACAGACCCCGACGTCCACAACCTCACCCGCAACCTCATCGACGAGCTGCGCGCCATTCCCCTCGGCGGCGGCTCGCTGATGGTGGACGGACGCCGGACCCGTATACGCAGCTTCCCCATCGGCATCGATGTGGCGGGCTTCAAGGAAGCGGCGGAGAATGCCGGCGCCAACCGCACCGTGCGCGAGACCATGGCGGGCCTGCGCACCCGCAAGCTCCTCATCGGCGTCGACCGCCTCGATTATTCCAAGGGCGTGCCTGAACGCATGGAGGCGGTGGAGCGCTTCTTCGCCTCGAACCCGGACCAGCGCGGCAACGTCGTCTACATCCAGATCACGCCGAAATCGCGCACGGAGGTCCCCGAGTACGAGGATCTCAGCCGCGAGGTGAACGAGACCGTCGGCGAGATCAACGGGGCGCTCGGCGAACCGAACTGGACCCCGATCCAGTACGTCACCAAGGCCTATCCGAGGCCGGTGCTCGCCGGTCTCTACCGCGCCGCCCGCGTCGGTCTCGTCACGCCGATGCGCGATGGCATGAACCTCGTCGCCAAGGAGTACGTGGTCGCCCAGTCCGACGAGGATCCGGGCGTGCTGGTCCTGTCGAAGTTCGCCGGCGCCGCGCGGCAGCTGCCGGAAGCGCTGCTCGTCAATCCCTACGACCGGTTCGAGGTGGCCGAGGCCATCCGTACGGCCCTCTACATGCCGCGCGGCGAACGCCTGGAGCGGTGGAAGCCGATGGTCGAGCGCATGACGCGCGAGGACGTCGACTGGTGGGCGCGCAACTTCATGACCGAGCTGGAGAATTTTCGCAGCGTGGAGCGTGAGCCGACCCGCACGGCGGCCGCTGCAGAATAAGCCTTGCAGGCCCCCATGACGAGCGGCTGCCGCTCGTCTGGCTCTCCCTATCCCGGACGTTTCTGTGACTGACAGCATGATCGGCCGCGACGACGGCGTGCCTGCGCCGCTCGGGGCCCACTTCGACGGCCGCGGCGTCAACTTCGCGCTGTTCTCCCAGAATGCCACCGCCGTTGACCTGTGCCTGTTCGAGCCGGGCGAGCGGCTCGAGACGCGTCGTATCCGGCTCCCCTGCCGCACGGAAGATGTCTGGCACGGGCACCTGCGCGGGGTGTTTCCCGGGCAGCTCTACGGCTACCGCGTGCATGGACCGTGGGACCCGGCGCGTGGGCACCGGTTCAATCCGGCGAAACTCCTCCTCGACCCCTACGCCCGCGAGATCCAGGGCCGTATCCGCTGGCACGACGCCCTCTACGGCCACCGCCGCGGTCTCCTGCGCGAGGACCAGATCGATCGGCGCGACAGTGCCGCCTACATGCCGCGCGGCGTCGTCACCGCGCCGGAGGTGCCCGACCTCGCCATCCACCCCGTGCGCCGGCCCGTGTCGCAGACGGTGATCTACGAGGCCCACGTCAAGGCGCTGACGCAGCTCCACCCCGACGTTCCCGAGGCCGCGCGCGGCACCTACGCCGCCCTGGCCCATCCGGCGATCATCGAGCACCTGCTGAAGCTCGGCGTCACCGCCGTCGAGCTCCTGCCGATCCAGGCCTTCGCCGACGACCGCTTCCTCGTCGACAAGGGGCTGGTGAATTTCTGGGGCTACTCGCCGCTCAACTACTTCGCCCCCGATCCGCGCTATCGCGGGCCGGCCGGGATCGGCGGCCTCAAGGCGGCGATCCGCGAATTGGCCGCGGCCGAGATCGAAGTGTTCCTCGACGTGGTCTACAACCACACGGCCGAGGCCGACCATTCCGGCCCGACCCTGTCGTTCCGCGGCATCGACAACGCGAGCTACTACAAGCTCGACCCATCCAACCCGCGCCGGGAGATCGACTGCACCGGCTGCGGCAACACCCTCGACCTCGACCATCCCCGGGTGATGCAGCTCACCCTCGATTCCCTGCGCCACTGGGTGACGGCCTACGGCGTCGCCGGCTTCCGCTTCGACCTCGCCACCAGTCTCGGGCGCGTACCGCACGATTTCTCGGCGAAGGCCGCCTTCTTCCAGGCCGTGGCCCAGGATCCGGTCCTCTCGCGGGTCAAGATGATCGCCGAGCCGTGGGACATCGGCCAGGGCGGGTACCAGCTCGGCGCCTATCCCCGCGGCTGGAGCGAGTGGAACGACCAGTTCCGTGACAGCGTGCGCGGGTTCTGGCGCGGCGACCCGGGCGTGCTGTCGAAGGTCACGCAGGGGTTGTCGGGCTCCCGCGAGATCTTTGCCGCCTCCGGCCGCACGCCGCTGGCCAGCGTCAACTACGCCGCCTCGCACGACGGTTTCACCCTGGCGGACGTCGTCGCCTACGAGGACAAGCACAACCTCGCCAATGGCGAGGACAACCGCGACGGCCACGGCCACAACCTCACGCGCAATTACGGCGTCGAGGGTCCGAGCGACGATCCCGCGATTCTATCGGTACGCGCCCGCCAGAAGCGCAACATCCTCGCCACGATCTTCCTGGCGCAGGGCGTGCCGATGCTGCTCATGGGCGACGAGCGCTCGCGCAGCCAGAATGGGAACAACAACGCCTACAACCAGGACAACGCCACGAACTGGGTCGATTGGGAGAGCGACCCCGATCCGGCGCTCACGGCCTTCGTCGCGAACCTCACCCGCCTGCGCCGGGAGCAGCCGGCCCTGCGCCGACGCGATTTCCTCACCGGGGGTACCGTCGGTGAGGGCCCGTTGCGCGACGTGCACTGGCTGTCGCCCTGCGGGGCGGAGATGGATGGCGCGGCCTGGGCCGACGACGGCCGCCAGACTTTCGGCATGCAGATCGGCAATGATCTGCCCGATGCCGACCGCCTCCTGCTCCTCGTCAATGCCGCCGAGTCCCCGTGCGATTTCACCCTCGCGCCGATCATCGACGGACCCTGGAGTCTGATGTTCGACACCACACGGGCGACCGGTGCCGTACCCGAAGGGCAGACCCTGTTTCCGGCCGGGGCGCGCGTGCATCTCGAGCCGCGTGCGCTCTATGTCCTGCGGACACGACCGGCGACGTACGGGCGTTAAGGCCACGTCCACTTGGTCGAGGAACCGATCCCGCACCGCACAATTCTCTTGGGGTGGGCGGTTGCCGGAGCGCGGGTCCGCCTTACCTCGAAACGATGGAACCAGAGCGCGGCCCGTAGCCTTTTGAAGGGTCGGCGGCTGCGTCCGCCCGTCGCCCCTCACGTGATCACGAAAGACGAACCGCAATGCGGCGAGCCCATGCGATGGCCTTCGGCGGCGAGGCGGGAAAAGACGGCGTGCGATTCGCCCTCTGGGCCCCCACGGCACAGAGCGTCGCCCTGGTGGTCGATGGGACGGACCACGAGATCCCGGATGCCGGCGAGGGTTGGCGACGCGTCACCCTGCCGGGCGTGAAAGCCGGGGCTCGCTACGGCTACCGGATCGACGACGATCTCGTGGTGCCCGACCCGGCGTCGCGGTTTCAGCCCGACGACGTGTCCGGCCTGAGCGAGGTGATCGACCCGCGCAGCTTCGACTGGAGCGATTCCGACTGGACCGGACGTCCGTGGGAGGAAACCGTCCTCTACGAACTCCATGTCGGCACGGCGACGCGAGAGGGCACCTACGCGGCCCTCGAAGGCAAGCTCGAGGAGCTGCGCGACCTCGGCGTCACCGCCATCGAACTTCTGCCGCTGGCCGACTTCAAGGGCACCCGCAACTGGGGCTACGACGGCGTGCTGCCCTACGCGCCGGACGGTGCCTATGGCCGCCCCGACGATCTCAAGCGCCTTGTCGACAAGGCGCATTCGCTCGGCCTGATGGTCTTCCTCGACGCGGTCTACAACCACTTCGGGCCGGCCGGGAACTACCTCCATGCCTATGCCAAGACGTTCTTCACGGAGCGGCACCAGACGCCGTGGGGTGCGGGCATCAACTTCGACGGCGAGACCAGCGGCCGGACGGTGCGGGACTTCTTCATCGAGAATTCCCTGTACTGGCTCGAAGAGTACCACTTCGATGGCCTGCGCTTCGACGCGGTGCACGCCATCCTCGACGATTCCGAGAAACACTTCATCGGTGAGCTCGCCGAGACCATCCGGGCGCGTCTGCCCGGCCGCCACATCCATCTGGTGCTGGAGAACGAGGCCAATCAGGCCAAGTGGCTGGAGCGCAAGGACGACGGCCAGCCCGTCCAGCACACGGCGCAATGGGCCGACGACCTGCACCATTGCTGGCACGTGCTGCTGACGGGCGAGGAGGCCGGCTACTACGAGAGTTTCGCGGACAAGCCCGTCGCGCATCTCGCCCGCTGCCTGTCGGAGGGCTTCGCCTACCAGGGCGAGCCGTTCCCGACCCTCGACAACCACCCGCGCGGCGAACCCTCGGCGCATCTGCCGCCGTCGGCCTTTGTCACCTTCCTGCAGAACCACGATCAGGTCGGCAACCGGGCCCTCGGCGAGCGCCTGAGCGCGCTCTCGGACCCGGCCAAGCTGGCCCTCGCCCGCGCCGGCCTGCTGCTCAGCCCGCAGATACCGATGCTGTGGATGGGCGAGGAGTGGTCGGCGACGGCGCCGTTCCTGTTCTTCGTCGATTTCGCGCCGGACGAGGAGTTGAACAAGGCCGTCCGCGAGGGCCGGCGGCGCGAGTTCAAGAGCTTCGCGGCGTTCGCGGACGACACCTCGGTGATTCCCGATCCGACGGAGGACAAGACCTTCACGGATTCGCGGATCGACTGGTCGGAGATCGAGCGTGCGCCGCATCGCGGGGTCTGGGCCGACACCCGCAACCTGCTGCAGATCCGGCATCAGACCGTCGTGCCGCTCACCAAGACCGCCTATCGGGGAGCAACGGCTTCCCTGCCGCGTCCGGACGCCGTGGAGTGCACGTGGCGCTACGACGGCGGCTGGCTTCGCTTCGTTGCCAACTTCGGCGACGCGCCGCTCCAGACGGCGCGCGGCGGCGGCCAGATCGTCTGGTGCAACGGCGCCGACGTCGTCACCGGGCAGACCATCGAACTCCCGTCCTGGACGGGCATCTTCCTGACGGGTGTGAACTGATGAGCCGCGACCTCGAACGCCTCGCCGATCTCCTCGGCGTCGCCCCCGGCTACACCGACGCCTTCGGGCAGCCCGTCGAGACGAGCCTGGAGACCCGGGCCGGCATGATCGCCGCCCTCGGCTTCCCGGTGGGCACCGATGCCGAGATCGCCGGGAGTCTCGCGGAAGTGACGGCGGTCCGCGAGGGCCTCGTTCCGTCGCTCCTGCCGGTCGAGGCCCGACGGGCCACGCGGGTACCCCTGCGGGCGTCGTCGGCCGGCACCCTGGCGTGGCGCCTCGTCGACGAGCGCGGCCATCTCCGCGAGGGCCGCGTCGCGGTTTCGGCCTCAGGTGACGCCGGCTTCGAGCTTCCGCCGCTCACGCCCGGCTACCACCGTCTGACCGCGACCCTCGGCGAGCACCGCGCCGAGTCCTGGGTCATCGCCGCGCCGCAGCGCTGCTGGCGTCCGCGCGCCTATGCGGACGAGGGTGCGCGCGATTGGGGGCTCGCGGCCCAGCTCTACGGCCTGCGCTCGCCGGACAACCTCGGCATCGGCTCCTACGCGGATGCCGGGCGGGCCGCCCGCGACGCCGGCCTGCGCGGCGCGTCGTTCCTCGGCCTCAGCCCGGTCCACGCCCTGTTCGCCACCGACCGCACCAAGATCTCGCCTTATTCGCCGTCCTCGCGCCTGTTCCTCGAGACCCTGTTCATCGAGCCCGGTGTTCTGCCGGGCTTCGTCGGCTCGAAGGCGGCCGCCCTCCTCGATTCCATGTCCGCGCGCGTCGAGGCCCTGCGCGAATCGAAGCTCGTCGACCACGCCGGTATCTGGGGCGTGCTTTCGCCGGTGCTCCGCGCCTTGTGGCAGGAATCCGCCGTCCGCGACGGCACCGATGCGCGCTTTGCCGCCTTCCGCACCGCCGGGGGGGCCGATCTCGAAGCCCACGGCACGTTCGAGGCGCTGGCCGAACATTTCCAGGGCCAGGGCGCCCAATGGCTCGGCGATTGGCCGGAAGAGTTCCAGCGCAACGGCACCGAGGCCGTGCGGGCCTTCGCGGTCGAGCACGCCGAGGCCGTGACCTATCACGTGTGGCTCCAGTACCTCGCCGACCGGCAGCTCGAAGAGGCATCCGAGATCGCGCTGGGCACCGGCATGCGTCTCGGCCTCTACCGCGACCTCGCCGTGGGAGCCGATCGCGGCGGGTCCGAGATCTGGTCCCACCCGGAGCGCTTCGCCAACGGCGTCTCCATCGGCGCCCCGCCCGACCTGCTCGCCCCGAAGGGCCAGGATTGGGGCCTCCCGGCCTTCCATCCGCTGGAACTGGAGCGGGACGGGCTCGCCGCCTTCCGGGCGCTGGTCCAGGCGAACATGCGCCACGCCGGTGCCATCCGCATCGACCACGCGTTCCAGCTCGCCCGCCTGTTCCTGATCCCGCTGGGCGCCACGGCCCAGGCCGGCGCCTACGTGGCGATGCCGTTCGAGCCGATGCTGGCCGTGCTGCGCCTCGAGAGCCACCGGGCGAAGTGCCTCGTCATCGCCGAGGATCTCGGCACGGCGCCCGAGGGCTTCTCCGATGCCCTGATGCAGGCCGGAATCCTGAGCTACCGCATCCTCGCCTTCGAGCGCGAGCAGGGCGCCCGCTTCAAGCCGCCGGCCGCCTACCCGCGCGAGGCACTGACGGCCATCACCACCCACGACCTGCCGACCTTCCTCGGCTGGTGGCGCGGCGTCGACACCGACACCCGTCAAGCGCTCGGCCTCTACGATTCCGAGCGCGCCGACGCCGAGCGGCGCGAGCGCGTCGACGAGCGCACCCGCCTCACCGAGGCGTTGGCCGCCGAGCAGTTGCTGCCGAGCTACGATCCGCCGGAAGCCGCGCCCTTGGAGGCCGCCGCGCGCTACCTCGCCCGCGCGCCGTCGATGCTGACCGCCGTGCAGTACGAGGACGTGGTCTCCGAACTGTCTCAGGCCAACGTGCCGGGCTCGACGGAGGGCTACCCGAACTGGCGGCGCAAGCTCGACCGGACCCTCGAGGCCATCGCGGCCCCGGGCGGGCCGCTGGCCAAGCTCGCCGCCTCCCTGGCGGCCGAGGAACGCGGGCCGCGCTCGGGTGCCGCGCGCCTCGCCTCGGCCCCGCCGCGCGCCACCTATCGCCTGCAGTTCCACAAGGACTTCACCTTCGCGGACGCGGAAAAGATCGTTCCGTACCTGGCGAAGCTCGGCATCAGCCACGTCTACGCCTCGCCGATCCAGAAGGCACGGCCGGGCTCGACCCACGGCTACGACATCGTCGATCACGCCACCATCAACCCGGAGCTCGGCGGGGAAGAAGGCTTCGTGCGCTTCTCCGAGACCCTGCACGCGGCCGGACTGAAGCTGCTCCTCGACATCGTTCCGAACCACATGGGCGTCGGCGGGGCCGACAATCCGTGGTGGCTCTCGGTGCTCGAATGGGGCGGCCTGTCGCCCCACGCGGACGCGTTCGACATCGACTGGTCGCGCCTCGGCGCGAACAACAAGCTCGTGGTGCCGTTCCTCGGCGACCGCTACGGCGAGGCCCTGGAGAAGGGTACGCTCGAACTCAAGTTCGACCCGCAGAAAGGCGCCTTTAGCGTCTGGCACTACGAGCACGAATTCCCGATCTGCCCGCAGCAATATCCGACCATCCTCAACCGCTCGCTGGCGGCGCTGGGCGACATCGAGGACGCTGCGGCCCTCGAAGTGCTGGGGATCTCCGAACGCCTGCGCCTCATGGGCGAGGAGACCAATGCGGAACGCCGCATGGCTTTCCCGGCCGAGGCCGAGGACCTGAAGGAGCGCCTCGTCGAAGCGGTGGCGGCGTCGCCCGCCATCGCGGAGGCCATCGGGCGGACCCTTCGCCTGTTGAACGGCGCCAAGGGCCATCCCGACAGCTTCGGGCCCCTGCACCGCCTGCTGGAACAGCAATCCTACCGGCTCGCCCATTGGCGGGTGGCGGCGAGCGACATCAACTATCGCCGGTTCTTCGACGTGAACGGGCTCGCGGGCCTGCGCGTCGAGAAGTCGGATGTGTTCCAGCGTTCGCACGAGACGGTGTTCCGCCACATCCGCGAGGGCCGCATCGACGGGCTGCGCATCGACCACATCGACGGTCTCGCCGATCCGCAGGGCTACGCCCGCGCCCTGCAGGCCGCCGTCGGCCCCGGCTTCTACGTCGTCGTGGAGAAGATTCTGGAGCCCGGCGAGCGCCTGCGGCCATGGCCCGTCGCCGGCACCACCGGCTACGACGTGCTGAACCAGCTCGACGGCATCCTGGTCGACAAGGGCAAGCAAGCGGCGATCCGCGACCTCTACGAGGCGCGCACGCATTTCGACGAGCCCTACAAGTTCCAGCTTCGCGCGGCCAAGGCCGAGATCCTGGAGATCAGCTTCGCTTCGGAACTCGAGGTGATGACCTCCGACCTCAAGGCCGTGGCCGATGCCGACAGGCGCACCCGCGACTTTTCGGTGAACGCCATCCGTCGGGCGCTCATCGAGATCATCGCGCGTTTCCCCACCTATCGCAGCTATCTGCCGGGTGACCTCGACGAGAGCGACGTCGAGGACGAGGATGTCCGCCTCATCGAGAACGCGGTGAAGAAGGCCAAGCGCTGGAGCGCCCTGCCGGACCGCTCCGTGCACGACTTCGCCGCCGACGCCATGCTGGGCCGCATCGACGTCACCGGACCGGGCCGCCCCGATCCGGCGGTGATCCTGCGCTTCCGCCGCCGCTTCCAGCAGCTCACCGGCCCGGTGATGGCGAAGAGCCTGGAGGACACGCTGTTCTACCGCTTCTCCGAATTGCTGGCGCTGAACGAGGTCGGCGGCGATCCGGGCGAGTACGGCATCGACGCGGAGCATTTCCACGCCCTCCAGGCGGCCCGGGCCCGCGACTGGCCCAACGCCATGATCGCGACGGCGACGCACGACACCAAGCGGGGCGAGGACGCCCGCTCGCGCCTGCTCGCCCTCTCGGAGATGCCCGGGGACTGGGCCGAGGCCTGGACCACGTGGCGGGAATTGGCCGGGCCGCACCTCACCACCATCGACGGCGAGGCGGTGCCGGATGCCAACGACCAGTGGATGTTCTTCCAGGCGATACTGGGCGCGTGGCCGCTGGAATTGCTCGACGACGACGAGCCCGCGGCCATCGAGGATTTCCGCACGCGCCTCGACGCCTATTCCGAAAAAGCCCTGCGCGAGGCGAAGCGCCGGTCGAGCTGGGTCAACGTCGACGAATCCTACGAGGGCGCCGTCCACGCCCTCTTCGCCAAGCTCGTGGTCCCGGGCTCGGAGTTCCTGGCGCGGATGCGGCCCTTCGCCAAGCGTCTGGCGCATCTCGGCATGATCGCGGGCCTCGGCCGCACGGTGCTGAAAGCGACCCTGCCGGGCCTGCCCGACACCTACCAGGGCACGGAGTTCTGGGACTTCTCGTTCGTCGATCCCGACAATCGTCGCCCGGTGGACTATCCGGCGCTGGCCCGGTCCCTCGAACAGGGCGGCGACGTCGCCGACCTCCTGGCGCATTGGAGCGACGGACGGGTGAAGCAGGCGACCCTCGCCCGATTGCTCGCCGACCGCACCGAGCGGCCGGCCTTCTACGCCGAGGCGGACTACCAGGTCGTGGTGCCGACCGGCGGGCGCGCCGCCCATGTCATCGCGTTCACACGTTCGGATGCGACGAGTGGCGCGGGCGACCTTCTGGTGGCCGTGCCGCGCCTCGTTTCCGACCTCGTCGGGGATGCGGTGTGGAGCGGGGCGGGGTTCGCTGGAACATACCTGCCGGTGATGGCTGAAAGTGCCTGGATCGACCTCGTCACCGGGGAGACCGCCGAGGCGACGGACGGACGAATCGAACTCGACCGCCTGTTCGCGCGTCTGCCCTACGCGGTCCTGAAGCGGACGGCTTAAACGCCTTTCACAACCCTCCCCCCTGCGGGGGAGGGTTCCTGCGGAGCAGGCGGGAGAGGGGACGCCCCCTCCGGACACCGCGCTCCCCTCTCCCGACCCGCTTCGCGGGCCACCCTCTCCCGCAGAGGGGAGAGGGAAGGCGCCAGACACCAAACCCCAATGGAGCACGCATGAACGCACCGAGCCCCGCAACGCGTACCGCCCCGCGGACCGACGCCGGCGTGGTGACGCTCCCGCAGAGCCTCGCACCCCGCGCCGAGGGACCGCGCATCTACAACCTGTTCCCCCTCCTCGTCGGACGGGTCTCGGCCTGGACGGCCGAACTGCCGCGCATCGCCGGCCTCGGGTTCGACTGGGTGTACCTCAACCCGTTCCACCAGACCGGCGGCTCGCGCAGCCTCTACGCGGTGGCCGACACCGACCGCCTCGACGAGCGCTTCCGCGACCAGGACGGCACCTCCGACGACGAGCAGATCCGCCGGTTCTGCGCCGCAGCCCGCGCTCAGGGCCTTTCGGTGATGACCGACCTCGTGGTCAACCACACCGCCCGGGACGGCGCGCTCGCCCGCGACCGGCCCGACCTGTTCCTGCGCGACGCCGACGGCGAGATCGAGAGCCCCTACGCCGTCGATCCCGACGATCCGAGCAAGCGCACGGTCTGGGGCGACCTCGCCGAGCTCGATTATCACACGGACAAGAGCCGCACGGAGCTGACCGCCCTGTGGTCGGGCTACGTCAACCGCCTGCAGGATCTCGGTGTCGCCGGCTTCCGCTGCGACGCCGCCTACAAGGTGCCGGCCCCCGTGTGGCGCGACCTGATCGGGGCCGCCAAGGCGGTGGAGCCCGGGTGCCTGTTCGCCGCCGAGACCCTCGGCTGCACCTTCGAGGAGGCGCAGGCGACGGCGGGCGCCGGGTTCGACTACCTGTTCAACAGCTTCGCCTGGTGGGACCTCCGGGCTCCCTGGGCCCTGGAACAGTACGACCGCCTGCGCGTCGTCGCCCCTTCCATCGCGTTCCCCGAGAACCACGACATGGCCCGCCTCGCTGCGGATCTCGACGGCGATGCCGAGGCCGTCGCCCGCCACCTCAAGGCCCGCTACGCGCTCGCGGCCTTCTTCTCGGCCGGCGTGCTCATGCCCATCGGGTACGAGTGGGGCTACGCCAAGAGCCTGCACGTGGTCGAGACCACCCCCGAGGCCCGTGAATCCAGCACCGGCATCGATATCTCTGCCTATGTCACCGCCATCAACGCCCTGCGGGCCGAGCTCTCGGCCGCCAACGTCGAGGGGGCGCAGGCGCGGATCTCGGCTCCCGACGCGGATTTCGTCGCCCTCCTGCGCTTCGACACCGGCCACGGCGCCTCGGCCCGCAACGCCGTGCTGGTGCTGCACAATCCCGGCGCGACGCCCGTGACGCTGGACGCCGCCCCCCTCGTCGCCCGCACGGGCGGGATGCTCGGTGCCTTCACCGACCGCACGCCGGACGTCGCCCCCATCGCGTTCACGCCCGGCATCAGCATCGACCTGCAGCCCGGCGAAGTCCGCATCCTGAGCGCCACCCGCGACACGGTCGCGAAGGATCCGCCGCTCACCACGCCGACGGGCGAGGGCCGCGTCGTGATCGAGGCGGTGTCGCCCGAGATCGACGGCGGCCGCTCGGCGGTCAAGCGCGTGGTCGGCGAGAGCGTCCACGTCACCGCAGACATCTTCAGCGACGGCCACGAGATCATCGACGCCGAGATCCTGTCCCGCGTCGTCGGCGAGGAGATCTGGGCCTCCGACCCGATGGCGTTCATCGAGAACGACCGCTGGGGCGGGCACTTTCCCCTGGAGCGCAACGGCCGCTACGAGTTCACCATCCGGGCGTGGCGCGACGCCTTCTCGTCCTGGATGCGCGACACCCTGAAGAAGCGCGACGCCGGGGTCGACGTCCAGCTGGAGACCGTCGAGGGCATCGCCTTCGTGGTCGACGCCACCGACGAGGCCGAGGGCGCAGACCGCGACCGCCTGAAGGCGCTGGCCACCGCCTTGGACGCCGAGACCACGGGCTCGGCGGCCCAGCTCGACCTCATGCTGGCGCCGGAGAACGCCGGCCTCGTTCGCCGCTACGCACCGCGGGTGAACCTGTCGCGCTACCCCGTCAACGTGCCCGTCATCGCCGACCGCCTCGCGGCCCGGTTCTCGGCCTGGTACGAGATCTTCCCGCGCTCGCAGTCCATGGACGTCAGCCGCCACGGCACCTTCGACGACGTGATCGCCCGCCTGCCCGAGATCCGCGAACTCGGCTTCGACGTGCTGTACTTCACCCCGATCCACCCCATCGGGAAGACCAACCGCAAGGGCAAGAACAACACCCTCAAGGCGCTGGAAGGCGATGTCGGCTCCGTCTACGCCGTCGGCTCGGAGGCGGGCGGGCACGAGGCGGTGCATCCCGACCTCGGCACCCTCGATGATTTCCGCCGGCTGGTGGCGGCGAGCCACGCCTACGGCATGGAGATCGCTCTCGACTTCGCCATCCAGTGCTCGCCCGATCACCCCTGGATCAAGGACCACCCCGAGTGGTTCGAGTGGCGCCCCGACGGCACGCTCAAGTTCGCCGAGAATCCGCCGAAGAAGTACGAGGATATCTCCAACGTCCACTTCTACGGCGGCGCCCTGCCGTCCCTGTGGATCGAGCTGCGCGACATCGTGCTCGGCTGGGCCGCCCTCGGTGCCCGCATCTTCCGCGTCGACAATCCGCACACCAAGCCGATCCCGTTCTGGGAGTGGATGATCGGGGAGGTGAACGGCCGCTACCCCGACGTGATCTTCCTCGCCGAGGCCTTCACCCGGCCCAAGATGATGAAGAAGCTCGCCAAGGCCGGCTACCAGCAGAGCTACACCTACTTCACCTGGCGCGACACCAAGGCCGACCTCATCGACTACTCCACCGAGCTCGCCGGCGAGATGGGCGAGTATTACCGGCCGAACTTCTTCGCCAACACGCCCGACATCAACCCGATCTACCTTCAGACCAGCGGGCGGGCCGGATTCGTGGTGCGCGCCACCCTCGCCGCGACGCTCTCCAGCGTGTGGGGCATCTACAACGGCTTCGAACTCTGCGAGGCCGCGCCCTATCCCGGCAAGGAAGAGTATCTCAACTCCGAAAAGTACGAGCTGAAGGCCTGGGACTACGACCGGCCCGGCAACATCCGTGAGCACATCGTCAAGCTCAACCGCATCCGCCAGGACAACCCGGCCCTGTGGGATTTCCGCAATGTGGTGTTCACGGGCGCCTACAACGACGAGATCATCGCCTACGCCAAGACGACGCCCGAGGGCGACAACTGCATCTTCACCATGGTCAACCTCGATCCGAAGAACCGCCAGGAATGCACCTACGAGGTGCCGCTCTGGCTTCTCGGCCAACCCGACGACGGCGCCGTCGAGGTCGAGGACCTGCTGCTGGGCTACACATTCGAACTGCGGGGCAAATCCCACCGCATCGCCTTCGATCCGGCCGAGCGTTCGGCCATCGTCTGGCGCCTTCGGGCCCCGCGCCGGGTTGCGCCTTGAACGCACCCATGTCAGCAGAAACCCCGGCGATCGGACCCGATCGTCGCGGTGTCGCCTCAGTGTCGGCGCCTATCCCTCCGACGGACGCCGCACCCGGCGATCCCCGTACGGGCCCCGGTGCGCACACTCCGACCACGCCCTTGAACTCGATGCATGAGGCAACGACGCGATGATCGATCGCAGCGATCCGCAATGGTACCGTGACGCCATCATCTATCAGATCCACGTCAAGTCGTTCTTCGACTCGAACAACGATGGGATCGGCGATTTCGAGGGCCTGACGCAGAAGCTCGACTACGTCCGCGACCTCGGGGTCACGGCGATCTGGCTGATGCCGTTCTATCCGTCGCCCCTGCGCGACGATGGCTACGACATCGGCGACTACCGTGAGGTCAACGCCTCCTACGGCACGATGGAGGAGTTCCGGAAGTTCGTGGAGGCGGCGCACGAGCGCGGCCTGCGCGTCATCACCGAGCTCGTCATCAACCACACCAGCGACCAGCACCCCTGGTTCCAGCGCGCCCGCGAGGCGCCGGCCGGGTCGCCGGAGCGCGACTTCTACGTCTGGTCGGACACCGACACGCCGTATTCCGACACCCGCATCATCTTCCTCGACACCGAGACGTCAAACTGGACCTGGGATCCCGTCGCCAAGCAGTATTTCTGGCACCGGTTCTACAGCCACCAGCCGGATCTCAACTTCGACAACCCGGCCGTGCTGGAGGCCGTCATCGAGGTGATGCGCTACTGGCTCGACATGGGTGTCGACGGCCTGCGCCTCGACGCGATCCCGTACCTCATCGAGCGCGACGGCACGAACTGCGAGAACCTGCCCGAGACCCACACGGTCATCAAGGCGATCCGCGCGGCCCTCGACGCGAGCTATCCCGACCGGATGCTGCTGGCGGAAGCCAACCAGTGGCCCGAGGAGACGGCGCAGTATTTCGGCGACGGCGACGAATGCCACATGGCATTCCACTTCCCCCTGATGCCGCGCATGTACATGGCCATCGCCCGGGAAGACCGGCACCCGATCACCGACATCATGCGCCAGACCCCGGAGATCCCCGAGGGCTGCCAGTGGGCCATCTTCCTGCGCAACCACGACGAGCTCACCCTCGAGATGGTGACCGCGGAGGAGCGCGACTACCTGTGGTCGTTCTACGCCGCCGAACGCCGCGCGCGCATCAACCTCGGCATCCGGCGCCGCCTCGCGCCGCTGCTGGAGAACGATCGCCGCAAGATCGAACTCATGAAGTCCCTCGTCCTGTCGATGCCGGGCACGCCGGTGTTGTACTACGGCGACGAGATCGGCATGGGCGACAACATCTATCTCGGTGACCGCGACGGAGTGCGCACCCCGATGCAGTGGTCCCCGGACCGCAACGGCGGCTTCTCCCGAGCCAATCCGGCGAAGCTGTTCCTGCCCTCCGTGCAGGACCCGATCTACGGGTTCGACGCCATCAACGTCGAGGCGCAGACCCAGTCGCAGACCAGTCTGCTGAACTGGACCCGGCGCATGATCGCCATCCGCAACAACTCCGTCGCCCTCGGGCGCGGCGGCATGCAGTTCCTGTATCCGTCGAACCGCAAGGTGCTCGCCTGGATCCGCGAGTTCGAGGGCGAGCGCGTTCTGTGCGTCGCCAACCTGTCGCGGGCGCCGCAGGCGGTGCAGCTCGACCTGTCGGAACTGCGCAACGCCGTGCCCATCGAGCTCACCGGCGGATCGGAATTCCCGGCCATCGGCGAGTTGCCCTACCTGCTGACGCTACCGAGCTACGGCTTCTACTGGTTCTCCCTGAGTGCCGCCAACACCGGCAGCATCGGCCCGCAGCCGGAGACGCCGGAACTGTTCACCCTCGTGCTCACCGGCGGCATCGACACCCTGATGGCGGGCCGCGAGCGCACCGCCTTCGAGCGCACCGTGGCGCCGCGCTTCATCGCCACCCGGCGCTGGTTCGGCGCCAAGGGCTCGCGCATCAAGTCCGTGCAGGTCATCGACAGCGTCGCCCTCAAGGACGACACCGGCGAGGCGCGCTTCCTCCTACCGCGCGTGGCGGTCCACCTCGCCAACGGCGAGCGGCAGGATTACTTCGTGCCCGTGGCCGTCGACGAGGGCCGCGAGGACGAGACCCTGATGCCGTTCGCCGTGGCCCGCGTCCGGCGCGGTCCGCGCACGGGCCTGCTGTTCGGGGCCTCCGCCTCGCCGGCCTTCGCCGTCGCCATTGTGGAAGGCATGCGGGAAGGCCGCGAACTGCCCACCGAGACGGGCAAGCTCGTGTTCTCGACCACCTCCGCCTTCGACCCGGCGATCACGTTCGATGCCGGCGAGGTGCGCAACCTCAGCGCCGAGCAGAGCAACACCTCCATCGCCATCGGCTCGAAGATGATGCTGAAGCTGCTCCGGCGGCTCCAGACCGGCGTGCATCCCGAGATCGAGGTCGGGCGCTTCCTCACGGAGACGGCGCATTTCTCCAACACGCCGGCGCTGCTGGGCGTGGTCGAGCATGTCGATCCCGACGGCGTCCGCACCGCCATCGCCGTTCTGCAGAAGTTCGTCCTCAACCAGGGCGATGCCTGGACCCTGATGCTGGAAGGCCTGCGCCGCGACTTCGACACGGTGGTGCTCGCCCCCGAGAGCGAGGCGCCGACGCCGGACGAGGCCTTCGAATCCCACCTGCGCTGGGCGGTCCTGCTCGGCCGGCGCACGGCCGAGATGCACAACGCCTTCGCGGTGGAGACGGACGACCCGGCCTTCGCGGCCGAGCCGTTCGAGCATGCGGACCTGCAGGCGCTCGGCGAAGACACCCGCCGTCAGGCCGAGCGCGCCTTCCGGGGCCTCGACGCCCTGGCGGGACGGGCGGCCAACGTGGCGAGCACGGAACTCGCCGGCCGCCGCCGCGAGGTCGAGGACGCCATCGAGGCGCTCACGGCCCGGGCACCCGTCGGCGCGATGAAGACCCGCATCCACGGCGATTACCACCTCGGCCAGGTCCTGGCCGCGGAGGACGACCTCATCATCGTCGACTTCGAGGGCGAGCCCTCGCGGCCGGCCGACGAACGCCGCCTCAAGTCGACGCCCCTGCGCGACGTCGCCGGGATGATGCGCTCGTTCGCCTACGGCGCCGAGACCGTGACCCGCGAGATCGCCGTGCGCTTCGCCGATTCCGAGGAGCGGGCACGCCGGGCCTCCATCGCCTGGCGCGGCATGATCGATGCAGCCTTCCTCGACGGCTACCGGGAGGCCGTCTCGGTCAGCCGCGCCGCCGTGACGGACGCGGAGACGGAGAGCCGGCTGCTCAAGCTCTGCCTCCTGACCAAGGCCCTCTACGAGGTCGATTACGAGGCCAACAACCGTCCCGACTGGATCGAAATCCCCGCACGTGGGGTTCTGACCATTCTGGACGACATCAAGAGAGGCGTTTGAATGACGGGCATCGACGAGACGTTCGCGGGCCGCACCGGGCACGCATCGGCAACCTCGGGGGCCGCGAACGTAACGCCTGTTGCCACGGGCACGCGGGCGCCTGCTGAGACGCGCGGCGTGCACCCCGACGCGGTCGCCGCCATCATGTCGGCGAACCACGGCGACCCGTTCTCGGTGCTCGGCCCCCACGAGGTCGGGCCGGGCACCTGGGAGGTTCGGGCCGTGCTGCCCGAGGCGAAGGGCGCCACCCTGCTGACGGCGGGCCAGCGCATTCCGTTCGAGCGCAAGCACCCGGACGGTTTCTTCGTCGCCCGGGTCGAATCCCAGGGCCGCCCGCTCTACGAACTCGCCGTCGAGGACTGGGACGGCACCGAGCGCACCCGCCACGACCCCTACGGCTTCGGCTCGTCCCTGGAGCAGCACGACATCGACGCCCTGCGCGAGGTCGGCAGCAACGTCACCTACCGCATCCTCGGAGCCCAGGCGCGCGACGTCGACGGAATCCAGGGCTTCCGCTTCGCCGTATGGGCCCCCAACGCCCGCCGGGTCAGCGTGGTCGGCGACTTCAACGCCTGGGACGGCCGGCGCCACCCCATGCGCCTCTGGCAGAACGGCGGCGTCTGGGAGCTGTTCATTCCGGGCCTGAAGGCCGGCGCGCACTACAAGTTCGAGCTGCGCGGCCCCGACGGCACTGTCCTGCCCCTCAAGGCCGATCCCGTCGCCTTCGCGGCGCAGCACCCGCCCGAGACCGCCTCCGTGCTCCAGGGGACCAGCACCCCGACCTGGAGCGACGCGAAGTGGATGGAGACCCGCGGGGTCAAGGACCCGCGCTACGTGCCGATCTCGATCTACGAGGTCCATCTCGGGTCGTGGGCGCGGGTGGCGGAGGAGGGCAACCGCTACCTCACCTACAAGGAGCTCGGCGACCGGCTCATCCCCTACGTGAAGGAAATGGGCTTCACCCACATCGAGATGCTGCCGATCACGGAATTCCCGTTCGACGGCTCATGGGGCTATCAGCCGGTCTCGCTGTTCGCGCCGACGAGCCGGTTCGGCACGCCCGACGACTTCGCCGCCTTCGTCGACGCCGCGCACGAGGCCGGCATCGGCGTGATGCTCGACTGGGTGCCGGGCCACTTTCCCCTCGACGCCCACGGGCTCGGCCAGTTCGACGGCACGCACCTCTACGAGCACGCCGACCCGCGCCAGGGCTTCCACCAGGATTGGGGCACGTACATCTACAATTTCGGCCGCACGGAGGTCTCGACCTTCCTCGCCGCCAACGCCCGGTTCTGGCTCGAGCACTACCATCTCGACGGCCTGCGCGTGGATGCCGTCGCGTCGATGCTCTACCTCGACTATTCGCGCCGGCAGGGCGAGTGGATCCCCAACCGCTACGGCGGCAACGAGAACCTCGACGCCATCGACTTCCTGCGCAAGACCAACGAGGCCACCTACAGTCACGCCCCCGGCACCCTGACGGTGGCGGAGGAATCGACCTCGTGGCCGGGCGTCTCGCACCCGACCTACACCGGCGGCCTCGGCTTCGGCTTCAAGTGGAACATGGGGTGGATGCACGACACCCTGAACTTCGTCTCGAAGGAGACGATCCACCGGCGCTACCACCACCACGACCTGACCTTCGGCCTGCTCTACGCCTTCTCGGAGAACTTCATCCTACCCCTGTCCCACGACGAGGTGGTGCACGGCAAAGGCTCGCTGCTCGGCAAGATGACCGGCGACCGCTGGCAGAAATTCGCCAATCTCCGGGCCTATTATGGCTTCATGTGGGGTCACCCCGGCAAGAAGCTGCTCTTCATGGGCTGCGAGTTCGGCCAGGAGAAGGAGTGGAACCACAACCAGTCCCTCGACTGGCACCTCCTCGACGATCCGCATCACCAGGGCGTCAAGGATCTGGTGCGCGACCTCAACCACCTCTACGCCGCCGTGCCGGCCCTCCACACCCGCGACACGGAGGCCGCCGGCTTCCAGTGGCTGGTGGCGGACGACCAGGACAACAGCGTCATCGCCTGGGCCCGCAAGGGCCGCGAGGCCGGCGAGGTCGCCGTGGTGGTCTCGAACTTCACGCCCGTCGTGCGCGAAGGCTACCGGATCGGCGTGCCGGAGGCGGGGTTCTACCGCGAGGCCATCAACTCCGATGCCGAGCGCTACGGCGGCTCCAATGTCGGCAACATGGGCGGGGTCCGAGCCGAAGCCGTGCCGAGCCACGGCCAGAGCCACTCCGTCAGCCTGACCATCCCGCCGCTCGCCACGACGATTTTTGTCCGCGAGGATTGAGGCCAGCCTCCAGGGCGGACGAAAAAGCCGGCGGTGTCCTCGCGACGCCGCCGGCTTTTTCGTAGGCCCATGGCCTCAGCCATCCTCCAGGGGGAACCGCTCAGCGACCCAATAGGGTTCGAGGGGGCTGCCGACGATGTTCTCCGCCTCCCACCGGTGCAGGAGCGCGGCCAACCCCGCCCGATCGTCGGCCATCAAGGGAACGCCGACCTCGCAGAGGCGGTCATACATCGGTTGGCGGCGCGCTTCGTCCAGGATGCGGTCCGGGCGATAGTAGCCGTCGGTCTTCGCCCACATTGCCCGCGCTGCGTCGAGTTCGCCAAGGGCAATGGCGGTGATGAGATGCCAATACGGATGGAGATGCCCAATCGTGGCAGGGCGCGTACGAGCGAAGTTCAGGCACTTGCGTGTCGTATCCAGGGGTCGAAGCGTCGCGATCGCATCGGCTTCGACCCGCGTGACAAAGTCAGCGTACATCGTCGGATCAGACCAGAACCAACCTTGCCCTCCCGCGAAACCAGCCGATCGCCATATCCGGTCACTGCAGCGGCCGAGTCCCTCCCACGACCAAGTACTGGGCATAAAGAACTCGGACAGATGCCACCTGACGACACACCGATCCGGATCGCTGGTTCGGTCGATCAAAACGAGTCGCCCAACCGATCCCACCGGGCGAAGCCAGAGTGTCTGGTGTCCCACGAGGACGAGGTCCGGGTTCCTTTCCAGAAGCGGCTGCACCAGGCTCTTGATCTGACGCTTCGTCGTCATGGCTGCGGCTTGATCTGGTTCATGATGATACTTCGGGACTCAGGATAGTTGAGCTTGGCAGCTCTCACCAGACGCAATGCCCGCCGGGCTCCAGATACGTATTCCCTGTTTTAATATCGTAGATACAAACCATATTTTTTCGAGTTAGTTCATAAATATCCAGCCGTATTGTATCCAATCTGCCATATTTCAGCTCTTCTCCATCATCATTCAAAGAAAATTCGACCCTCACGTTAGGATACATTCGAGCAAGGATTGTTCGTCCAGCATCAAGATGGATCATACTCCCAAGTCTGGTATTATCCAGAAGCGGGTTCAGAGCCTTTAACCGCTTGGCCGCTTCGTCCGTCGTCGCCTGCACCTCGCGATTGAGAGGGCACTCTTGGTCGAGGGTCGCCTGGTCGATCCTGCCGACCCAAGCGAGCGGGTAGTCCTTTCCCGCATACGGTTCGAAATGGTAGCGCATGGCCGTAGTTCCGGGGGCCTTACCGAAACTCGGCCCCCGCGCGGCGAGGTAGGCGAACAGGAACGCCGACGCTTCCAAAGTCGCCGCCACGGCGGGTGCGACGACGAACGGCACGACCGGCAGGAAGACCGGCCGAATCGTCGCCTCGGGCGGGGTCCCCGATCCCGCGAACGTCGCGCGCGAGAGCACCTCGCCGGTCTGTCCGTCGCGGATGGTCTGGACGTCGCCCTCGGTCTCGAACAGGCGGCTCTCGCCGTCGGGCGTGATGACCCGGTGCTGCTCGTCCCAGTCGCCACGTCCGGAGCGGACCCGGATCGACAGGACTTCGCCACCGCCGTCCAGCAACGTCCGCTACTGCGTCTGCGTCGGTGCACCGCCCCCGCCTCCGGACGGGCTCCACTGCCCGCCGCCGCCCTGGCCCGCCGGAACGCGGGGCTGATTTGGGTCGTACTTCCGCATCAGGTGGCGGACGCGGAGCAGCTTCGTCTGCGTGGTCAGAAGGGCGAGGCGAAGCCGCATCGCTTCGAGATCTTGGGTCGTCCGGGGATAGGTGGCTCGGTCGCGCGCTGGCATGGCGAACACCTTTGTCCATGAAATGTTCTACCGTAAGATGCATAAAATAGGAAATTATTCAAGATAAATCGGCTCTGCCCGCGCGACCGCTGGCGAGTGCCCGAACGAAAAACGCCGCCCCGGAAACGGGACGGCGTGATGGTAACACTGCAAAGAACCCGGTCCGCGAGGGACCGGAGGAGGGGACTCAGGCGGCCTGATGGCGCGGCAGCAGCTTACGGTTCACCAGCATCTCGGCGATCTGCACGGTGTTGAGGGCGGCACCCTTGCGCAGGTTGTCCGACACGCACCAGAACGCGAGACCGTTCTCCACGGTGGCGTCCTCGCGGATGCGCGAGATGTAGGTGGCGTCCTCGCCCGCCGCCTCGTGCGGGGTCATGTAGCCGCCCGGCTCGCGCTTATCGACCACGAGGATGCCGGGGGCCGAGCGCAGGATCGCCCGGGCCTCGTCGGCCGACATCGGGCTCTCGAACTCGACGTTGACCGCCTCGGCATGGCCGATGAACACCGGCACCCGCACGCAGGTGGCCGTGAGCTTGATCTTCGGGTCGAGCATCTTCTTCGTCTCGGCCATCATCTTCCACTCTTCCTTCGTGAAGCCGTCTTCCATGAAGACGTCGATCTGAGGGATGACGTTGAAGGCGATGCGCTTCGGAAACTTCTCCTGCACCATCTGACCGGCGGTGAAGACCGAGCGGGTCTGCTGGAACAGCTCGTCCATGGCGTCCTTGCCGGCGCCGGAGACCGACTGGTAGGTCGAGACCACCACGCGGGTGATCTTCGCCACATCGTGCAGGGGCTTCAGGGCGACGACGAGCTGGGCCGTGGAGCAGTTCGGGTTGGCGATGATGTTGAGCTTGGAGAAGCCCAGGATCGCGTCCGGGTTCACCTCGGGCACGATGAGCGGCACGTCTTGATGGTAGCGGAACGCCGACGAGTTATCGATGACGACGCAGCCGGTCTGGCCGATGCGCGGCGACCATTCCTTGGAGGTCTCGCCGCCCGCCGACATCAGGCAGATGTCCGTGTCGGAGAAATCGTAGGAATCCAGCGCCTGCACCTTCAGGATCTTGTCGCCGAATGAGACCTCCTGCCCCATGGAGCGGCGCGAGGCGATGGCCACCACCTCGTCGGCGGGAAACGCCCGCTCGGACAGGATATCCAGCATCTCGCGGCCCACATTGCCCGTGGCACCGACGACGGCGACCTTGTAACCCATGATCCTCACCAATCCGCTCGAAGCGCCCGGCCCGGGGCCGGCGCCCGGCACGAGCGCGGCGGCACCATTCGGGATCGGACGCCGTGTCCAGACCCTCCCCGCCGTGCGCCGCGCCGCCCCTTCGGGTGGTGCGGTCGCCTGCCGGCCGCGGAGGTCACACCGCAGCGCGGCATGATTCGTCAAGGGCGGGAGCAAGACGCCTTGCTCCCGAACCTGTCAAGGGTTCGGAGCCCCGGGGAAGGGCGCCTACGCCACCCGCGCCGGCCGCTGCGCGAGCCCGTCGCGGATCTCGGCCAGGATCGCGTAGGAGCGCCGGCGGGCCGCCGGATCGTGGATCGCGCTCGCGACCATGAGTTCGTCCGCTCCGGTCTCGGCCACCAGATCGACGAGGCCCCGCGCGACGGTCTCGGGCGACCCGACGAGGGCGCGGGCGAGCATCCGCGAGGCCTGGGCCTTCTCCGCCGGCGACCAGTAGGTCTCGATGCTGTCGATGGGGGGCTGCAGCAGGCCGCGCGTGCCGCGCAACAGGTGCGTGAACTGCTGCTGGGCCGAGGTGAACAGGCGGCGCGCCTCGGCATCGGTGTCGGCCGCCACCACGTTCACGCCGATCATGGCGTGGGGCTTCGGGCACTGCGGGGAGGGGGTGAAGTTGGCGCGATACGTCGCCAGCGCCGGCAGCAGGGCGTCCGGGGCGAAATGCGACGCGAAGGCGTAGGGCAACCCGAAGGCGGCGGCGAGTTGCGCCCCGAACAGGCTCGACCCCAGGATCCACAGGGGCACCTTCAGCCCCGTGCCCGGCACGGCCTGCACCGCCTGACCCGGCTGGAGATCGCCGAACAGCGCCTGAAGTTCACGCACGTCCTGCGGAAAGGTGTCGGCTGCCTCCGGCATGCGGCGCAGGGCCCGCGACGTGCGCGGATCGGTGCCGGGCGCGCGGCCGAGGCCGAGGTCGATCCGGCCGGGATACAGCGCCTCGAGGGTGCCGAACTGCTCGGCGACCACCAGAGGCGCGTGGTTCGGCAGCATGATGCCGCCGGCACCGACGCGGATGCGCTGCGTGCCGGCAGCGAGATAGCCGACCACCACCGCCGTGGCCGCGCTGGCGATGCCGATCATGTTGTGGTGCTCGGCCACCCAGTAGCGCCGGTAGCCGAGATCCTCCGCGTGTCGGGCGAGCGCGAGGGCGTTGCGCAGGGCATCCCCGGGGGTCGAGCCCTCGGGCACCGGGGCGAGGTCGAGGACGGAGAGCGGAATCATAGCGTGTCGGTATCCCTGATCGCGCCCGAGCTCGGACCTGAACGTCCCCCGTTCGAGAGATCGCGACGGGGAAGCGCGGAGACAAGCCGGGGCTCCCATGCGGCCGCCGCATGGGTCGGCGCCCCCGACCTTTAAGGTGCGATTCACCGAGACCGAGAAATCCGCCGCCGATCCCCGCGTGGGAAACCGGATCGTACCGGGTGATCCGCGAGGGTCGACGCCACGGGTCGTCCAGGGGGGCCGCTCGTCCGGCGGAGGGGTGCGGTTGCGGCGGATCACCACGAGCGACGACACGGGGGAGAGACCCGGTTCGACCGGCGGCCAGCGGCATCCCTCGACGGCCCTGCGGATCTCCGCGCGCCTCGCCTGCGCGGCGGCCGCCATCGCAGCGCTCAGCCTGCTCGCCCGCGAGAGTCGCGAGAACGGCAGGACCGGCCCGCCGCCCGGGGCGCTGGCGGGCGATGCCCCGACGGTCATGTCCGAGGCGCCGAAGCCGTTCGTGCCGAGCGTGGGCGTCGCCGTCCGGCCGGCCGTACCCACCGCCATGGCAGCGCCGCGTTTCCGCCTCGACGATCCCGATGTCCTGGAGCCGGCCCGTGCCGAGGGAACCCGCATCGATCCCGCCAGCGGGCGTCGCGAGGAGACCTTGAACCAGGGCGCCTTCCCGAACATCGAGGCGCCCTATCTGCGCATGACCGTCGGCGATACGGGGCAGGGGGACCCCACCCCCGGCCTGTTCGTCACCCTGGTGCGGCGCGCGGCGGACGGGCCGGGCCTGTCGGTGATCCGCACGGGCGAGCGTGGACGCCTCGCGACCAAGTTCGGCCTGATCGAGACCCTGGAGGCGACCTTCAGCGGCCCCCTCGACCGGGTCTGCACCGGTTTTGCCGGATCGGCCGGCGCGGCGCTCCGCTTCGAAGGCTGGCTCTGCGCTCCCCTCGGGCAGGCACCGGAGCCCCGCGCCGTGGCCTGTGCCCTCGACGCCCTGGTACCCCTGGCGCCAGGCGTTCCCGGCTTCGATGGTCCGCGCGATCCGGCCTGCCGCCCGGCCCCCGACACCCGAACCGGCTCCCTAGCGGTGGTGGGCAAACGAAAAAATGAGGCTCAAGTGCGGCGGAACACGCAAGCGCGGCCATAATTGTGGAACCAGCCCTGGGCTCGCACGTCGTATCCCCATAAGGACGGCCGAGTTTCTTAATCAGTTCGGCCTACACATCCTCCTCTCATCTGAACAAGGTGCATCATGCGCGCTGCCACGATTGCCCTGATGGGCGCCCTGACCCTCTCCGGCGTCGGACTCAACACCGCCGCCGAGGCCCAGGGCCGCTACGCTCCCGCCGGCGTGCGCGTGAGCCAGCCGCTTCCGATCCGCATTCGTCCGCGCAGCTGGCTCGATGCCGGCAACGTCGTCGAAGCCAACAACGGTTCGGTCAGCAACCCGGCCACCAACCCGCAGCTCATCACGGCGAGCTACCTGAACTCCCCGCCCTACGGCCGCAACGATCGTTTCGGCACCGGCATCCTGGCCGATCCGATCACCAACGGTCCCTTCATCGGAGCCCGGTCGAGCGCGATCCGCAACATCGATTTCTCGCCACTCGACCCGATCCTCGATCCGACCTCGCCCCTGGCCGGTCGCTACTGAGCGATCCGATCGCGACGTGAATCGAGCGGCGTCGTCCCCCGGGACGGCGCCGCTTTCGTTCGCCTCGAAGACATGTCCGTTCGCCTCGAAGACATGTCGAATTCCCGTCGCGTCGCGATTACAACGGCGAATCTCCGGCCGCACCGTCGCCCGCCGGGTCGGACGCGCCGCACATGATCACAGAGGAGACGGCTCGCGACGTGCCCCGAGGGTCTGGCTGGCGCCGAGCCCTGCGCTGGCTGCCGATCGCGTCGCTGGTCACCGTATCGCTGGCGATCCTCGTCTCGGGGGTCGCACACCTCCTCGACCTCGACACGCTCCTGGCCTCCCGCGCCTGGCTGACCACGGCGGTGGCAGGGAATCCGATCGGCGCCATGGCGGTGGCGGCCCTCGCCTACGTGACTGCGGTGGTCGTTTCCGTCCCCGCGAGCCTGTTTCTCACGGTCCTGTGCGGCTTCCTGTTCGGCATCGTGCCGGGTGCGCTCATCGCCGTGGCCTCGGCGAGCACGGGCGCGGCCATCGTCTTCTCCATCGGCCGCGGGCCCGCCTCGGAACTGCTGCAACGGCGGGCGGGTCCACGCCTGGCCGGCCTCGCCGAAGGGTTCCGCCGCGACGCCTTCGGCTACGTCGCCTTCCTGCGGCTCCTGCCCATCTTCCCGTTCTGGCTGACCAACCTCGCGCCGGCCGCGTTCGGCGTTCCCCTGCGCACCTTCCTGCTCGCCACGATCGTCGGCCTCAGCCCCGGTGCCCTGGTCTACGCCACCACGGGTGCCGCCATCGAGGAAGTGGTGGCGGCGCACGAGACCGCGAAGGCCGCCTGCATCCTGGCGGACGGCGCGGATTGCGGGCAGACCCTGACCCTGCGCAGCCTGATCACTCCGAAAATGCTCGCCGGCCTCGGTGCCCTGGCGGCCTTCGCGCTCCTGTCCGTCGTGCTGCGCCGCCGCCTGGCCCGACGACCGGGACGGGATCGAGGCGACGACGCGGAAATCGGTTCCGGCATCTGACCCGCGCGGCCGAAAGCGCAGCCCGGTTTTCGTTCATGTAGAATCGTACTAGAAACGGCGTCCAAGCCAACCACATTCCTGTCATGATGCGGGAAAAGCATACCGGCGGGGAGACATCCCGCCAAAACCTGGACTGTCGCCTCGTATATTTTATTCAGAACGGCGATCCGAGCATCGAATTTCGCGTCGCTGTTCCGATGGACCTTGCTGGGCATGATACGTGATGTTCGATGGATCGAGACTTCGATCCGGAACAACGATCACGATTGAGAGCTTTTCACACGAAATTCCTATTGCCGAGGTTGAAAGTCTTGACCAGGTCTCGCTCCGAACCCGAGACTCTCTCCATGGGCACGCCCGTCACCGCCCCGGCGGCGGACGCGGAACCGGTCCATTCCTGGTGGATCCGCCGGAGGATCGGCCTCTCCGGCCGGGTGTTCCTGCTGACCGTCGCCCTCGTCGGCCTGTGCGAGGTCCTGATCTACGTTCCGACGGTGGCGAACTACCGGGTGATGTGGTTGTCGGACCGGATCGCGGCGGCCCGGGTGGCCGCCCTCGTGGTCGATGTCTCGCCCCGTTCCGGCGTCTCGAACGACCTCACCGAACGGCTTCTGCGCGGCGTCGGCGCCCGCGCGGTGATCGTGTCCGGCAGCGACGCCCGCAAGGTCATCGCCCGTGAGCCCCTGCCGGACTCCGTGTCCCGCGTCGTCGATCTCGGGGCCAACAGTTGGGGGCACTCCATCGCGGGCACGTGGTCGACCCTGTTCCTGCCGGCATCAACGCCGATCCGGGTCGTCGGCAAGCCCCAGGAGGGCTTCGATCCGGTGGAGGTCATCCTCGACGAGGCCCCCCTGCGGCGCGCCATGGTGGCGTTCTGCCTGCAGTTGCTCGGCACCTCGCTGATCATCGCGGCGGTCGTCGCCGGCCTCGTCTTCTTCGTGCTGCAGCGGGTCATCGTACGGCCGGTGCGGCTGCTCGTCTCGAACATCACCGCCTTCGCCGACGATCCGGAGGAGACCGCCCGGGTCATCGTTCCGTCGGGGCGCAACGACGAGCTCGGCGACGCCGAGACGGCCTTGGCGCGAATGGAGACGGCCCTGGCCGGCGAGCTGCGGGCCAAGAGGCACCTGGCCGATCTCGGCCTCTCCGTCAGCAAGATCAACCACGAGATGCGCAACCTTCTCACCACCGCGCAACTGCTCGGCGATCGCCTCGAAGGGGTCACCGATCCGGTGGTGCAGCGCGTCGCCCCGCGCCTGGTCGCCACCCTCGGCCGCGCGATCCGGTTCTGCGAGGAGACCCTGGCCTACGGGCGGGCGACGGAACGCCATCCCCAGCAACGCACGGTTCCGCTCGCGCCGCTCCTCGCGGATCAGGCCGATCTGTCCGGGTGCGCGCCGGACTCGCCCGTGGTCATCCAGGAGCGCTGCGCAGCGGACCTCACCGTGCATGCGGATCCCGAACAGCTGTCGCGGGCGCTCGCCAACCTCGTGCGCAATGCGGTCCAGGCCATGGCGGACGAGAAATCGAACGATGCCCCCCGGATCATCCTCGAGGCGAGCCGGACCGGCGACACCGTCATGATCCTCGTCAGCGACAACGGTCCGGGCCTGCCGGCACGCGCGCGCGCGCACCTGTTCGCCCCGTTCAAAGGGTCGACGCGGCCCGGCGGTACCGGCCTCGGCCTCGCCATCGCGGCGGAGCTCATCGGCCTCAACGGCGGCACGATCACCCTCGATCAGAGCGAGACCGGCGTCCGGTTCCGGATCACCCTTCCGGCGGAGAAGCGGGCCTGACTTAAGGCCCCGCGCCGACGCCCCGGCAGGCCTACTCGGCCGCCGCCAGGGTGAGACCCGGGACGGTGATGCCGATGTCGCGCAGCAGTTCGGCGTCGGCATCGGTCTCGTTGTTGGCCGTGGTCAGCAGGCGCTCGCCGTAGAAGATCGAGTTGGCCCCGGCGAGGAAGCACAGGATCTGCGCCTCGCGGGTGAGGTCCTTGCGTCCGGCGCTGAGGCGCACGCGGGCGCGCGGCATCACGATGCGGGCCGTGGCGCACATGCGCACGAGGTCGAGGGGATCGACGGGCGGGCGCTCCGCCAGGGGCGTGCCCGCGACCGCCACCAGGGCGTTGATCGGAACGCTCTCCGGGTGCGGTGCGTGGTTGGCCAGCACCTGCAGCATGGCGGCGCGGTCCGTCACGCCCTCGCCCATGCCGACGATGCCCCCGCAGCACAGGCCGATGCCGGCGTCGCGCACGTTCTGAAGGGTGTTCAGACGGTCCGCGTAGGTCCGCGTGGAGATGATGTCGCCGTAGAAATCCGGCCCGGTGTCGAGGTTGTGGTTGTAGGAGGTCAGCCCGGCCTCGGCCAGACGCATCGCCTGCGAGGGGTTGAGCATGCCCAGCGTCACGCAGGCCTCCATGCCGAGATTGCGCACGCCGCGCACCATGGCGAGGACCGCGTCGAACTCTGGCCCGTCCTTGGGCTGGCGCCAGGCCGCGCCCATGCAGAAGCGGTGTGCGCCGGAGGCCTTGGCGGCGGCGGCCTCCTTCAGCACGGCGTCCACGGGCATCAGCCGCTCGCGCGGGACGCCGGCCTCCTTGTGGTGGGCCGATTGCGGGCAGTAGGCGCAATCCTCGGGGCAGCCGCCGGTCTTGATCGACAGGAGCGCCGCCCGCTGGATGTCGGCCGGGTCGTTGTGGGCGCGGTGAACCTCCGCCGCCCGATAGACGAGGTCGAGAAGCGGCAGGTCGTGGATCGCCTGGATCTCGGCCACGGTCCAATCGTGCCGGATGGCGGAGGTCGCCAGGGCGGGGCGGGGTGCGGCAAGCGCGGTCATCGTCTCGATCATGGCTCCAGAAGACGAATCCCGGCCGGAAAATCAAGCCGGCCGCCGAATTCCCGCGCCCTCAGTGGGTCGGCTCGCCCGCCGCGACCTTGGCGGTCCAGTCGTCGAAGGCCACCACCTCCTGGCGCTGGCTGCCGAGGCCGTCGATGCCCAGCGTCACCACATCGCCGCTCTTGAGGAAGCGCGGCGGCTTGGCGCCCATGCCGACGCCGGGGGGCGTGCCCGTGGTGATGACGTCGCCGGGCATCAGCATCATGAAGTGCGACAGGTAGGCGACGATCTGGGCGACGCCGAAGATCATCGTTGCCGTCGAGCCGGTCTGCATCCGCTCGCCGTTGACGTCGAGCCACAGGCCGAGGGCGTCGAGGCGCGGGATCTCGTCCAGGGTGACGAGCCAGGGACCCAACGGTCCGAAGGTCGGGCAGCCCTTGCCCTTGGTCCAGGTTCCACCGCGCTCGAGCTGGTATTCGCGCTCCGACAGGTCGTTGCAGACGCAGACGCCCGCCACGTAGGACAGCGCCTCGTTGGCGTGGACGTAGGAGGCGCGCGCGCCGACCACGATGGCGAGTTCCACCTCCCAGTCCGTCTTGGCCGACCCCTTCGGCAGGATCACCCGGTCGTTCGGACCGACGATACAGGACGGCGCCTTGTTGAAGACGATGGGCTCGGCCGGGATGCTGGCGCCGATCTCGGCGGCATGGTCGGCGTAGTTGAGGCCGATGGCGATGAAGTTTCCGGTGCCGGCGACGCAGGGGCCGAGGCGCGTGTCGGGCGGCAGCAGGGGCAGGCTCTCGGGGTCGATGATGCGCAGGCGGTCGAGCCCTTCCCGCGAGAGAGCCAGACCGCCGAGATCGCGCACGTGCCCGGACAGGTCGCGGAGACCGCCCCCCGCGTCCACCATCCCCGGCTTCTCGTCCCCGCTCGCACCGTGCCGCATCAGCTTCATCGCGCAACTCCCTCGCATGAACCCAGAGACGCCATCGCTCACCGAGGGCGCCGCCGCAAGGGTGACGCAGACGCGGCCAGACCGAAACCCCACAGCCCGCTGTTACAGGAATGCGACACCCGTCGACGGAAACCGAGCCTCGATCACTTTTGCGTCGAATTGGGGAACGATCACGAGACGGTTCACATCTGAACTAAAATTATCCGTCGTCGGGGCGATACGTGAAGCGCACGAGAACGACAATCATTCGACAGGTCAGTCATGAAAATATACTAGTCAATTCAAGCAACGCTCCGATTTGCGAAGTCGCGAACAGTCCGCCACTCTGCCCCTCAAGATGCCGGCTTCGAGCATCATTCCAGGGCGGGGAAGACATCCATGGCAATCACGTTGCGTTCCATCGCCCTCGCGGGCGTCTCGTCGGCGATGCTCCTCGGCGGGATCGCGGATGTGTCCGCCGGCGCCTTCGGCATCCGCGAGCAGAGCACCCTGGCCCAGGGCCAGGCCTTCGCCGGCGCCGCATCCGGATCGGGCGGCGTCTCGTCCATGTTCTGGAACCCGGCGGCCGTGACCATGCGTCCGGGCTGGGTCACCGAGCAGAACCTCACCTTCATCGGCCTGTCCGGGCACATCACCCCGCAGACCGGCACCAATCCGGGCTTCCTGCCGCTCGGCGGCAGCAACGACATCGGCCAGGGCGCGATCGTGCCCTCGGGCGCGACCTCGTACCAGCTCACCGACCGGCTCTGGATCGGCATCCAGACGGGCGCCCCGTTCGGCCTCGTGACCAAGCCGCGCAACGTCTGGGCCGGCGAGCTCTACGGCCGCTCCAACCGGATCTTCACCCTCGCCTTCAATCCGGTGATCGGCTTCAAGGTGAACGAGTGGCTGTCCGTCGCGGCCGGTCCGAACATCGAGTATTTCCGCCTCACCCTGCGTCAGGCGGTGCCGCTGCCGATCAACCCGGCCGTCCTGCCGAGTTCGTTCCTCAAGGGCGATTCGTGGGGCGTCGGCTTCACGGCGGGCGCGCTCATCACGCCGCGGGACGGCACGATCTTCGGCGTCGGCTACCGCTCCTCGGTCCATCACGACATCGAGGGCTCCATCGGCGTGCCGCTGCTGGCCCTCGCGCCCCTGGGCGGTCAGGTTCGGGCCAACCTCAACACACCGGAAAAGCTCAGCGTCGGCCTCACCCAGGCGGTGTCGCCCGTGGCGCGCGTCAGCCTCGGCTTCGAGTGGGACAACTGGAGCCGGCTGGGCACCGTCGGCATCGTCTCGAAGACCCGCGGCGTGCCCGTGAGCTTCCTGCCCCTGAACTACAAGGACGGGTTCACCTACTCCATCGGCGGCGAGTACGACTGGTCGCCCGCTCTCACCGTGCGGGCCGGCGTGGCTTACGAGGAATCGCCCATCGACGTCTCGAACCGCTCCGTGCGCCTGCCCGACAACGACCGCGTCAACGTCTCGGTGGGCGCGAGCTACCGCTGGAGCGAGAAGCTGACCCTGAACGTCGCCTACTCGCACCTCTTCCTGGACAAGGGCCGCATCCTGTCGGGCGCGGGCCGCGACTACAACGTCCAGAACATCGCCTTCGCGGGCGTGGCCGAGGGCAGCGCCGACCTCGTCTCCGTCGGCTTCCGCTACGTGTTCGGGGACGTGGCGGTGCCGGCCGCCGCACCGATCATCCGGAAGTATTGAGCGCCGCGTCCCATCCCCGACCGTCGCGCGGAGCACCTGGGCCAACCCTCTCCCCTGTGCGGGAGAGGGTGCCTGCGGAGCAGGCAGGAGAGGGGCGACCTCTCCGGATGGGGCGCTCCCCTCATAAGGAACTTCGTCCCGGCCCGACCCGCTGCGCGGGCCACCTTCTTCCGCACAGGGGGAGAAGGATTCTTCGGTGCGTCGCCGGCGCCCGACACCGAAATTTCTTGACAATATTCCTATTTCGTGGTTCAGTCCGGTCACTCGCCTCCCACGCGGGAGGCCCCCCGGCGGACCGGGTCGGGGGGCTCGGGGGAGGAGACGGCGCCTGCGTCGATGGCCCGGTTCGCCATCGCCCCGGGCGGCACACGCGACGCAAGGTGCCCTGGACGGGGAGGCCGTGTTGAGGCTGACTCCGGGACCCTGGGGCGCACCGAGACAACGGACGGTCCGCCCACTACGAGGCGGGCTCGGGGCTTGACCCTGATCAGTCGGCTGCCGCACCGGCGTTCCCGAAAAGGGGCGTCGCGTCGCGCGGAGGTGGGCCGCTACTAGCCGAGTCGTGTCGTGCCGTGTTGGACGCCGTGACGTCGAAGAGGGTCGGCTCCGCCAGACGGGGCCGGGCCGAGGGACGCCGGGAAACCGGCTCAAACCTTTACAAACGTGGTTTCGCGGCGTCCCGCGTCTCCCGTTGCCAGCCGTCCCCCGCGCCGAACCGGCGGCGGGGCGCTGGCGCGTGCGCGGTCAGGCCTTCATCCGCACATACGTTCCGGGCGCGGGCCCGAGGGAGGGAAGACCGGCCGCGCCGGGTACACGCGCCGGCACGCGGGCCGGGGCCTGATGCTCCAGCCACGTGAACCAGTACGGCCACCACGAGCCCTTGGTCTCCGTCGCCGCCGCGATCCACTGGTCCAGGGTCCCGCTCACGGGGCCTCCGGTCCAGAAGCCGTATTTCGGCTTGGCCGGCGGGTTGACCACCCCGGCGATGTGGCCGGATCCGGCCAGCACGTAGTCGACGGGACCGCCGAACTTGGTCGAGCCCTCGAACACCGACAGGGCCGGGGCGATGTGGTCCTCGCGGGTGGCGAGGTTGAAGACCGGCACCTCGACCTTCTTCAGGTCGAGGCGGACGTTGCCGAGCATCATCTTCCCCTGCGCCAGGGTGTTCTCGAGGTAGCAGTTGCGCAGGTAGAACGAGTGGTTGGCCGCCGGCATCCGGGTGGCGTCGGCGTTCCAGTACAGGAGGTCGAAGGGCATCGGCGTCTTGCCCTTCACGTAGTTGTTCACGACGTAGGACCAGATCAGGTCGTTGGGCCGCAGCATGTTGAACGCGGTGGCCATGCCGGTGCCCTCGAGGTAGCCGCGCTTCTTCATGCGGGCCTCGATGAGGCGGATCTGGGTCTCGTCGGCGAACACCTTCAGGTCGCCCGCATGGGTGAAATCGACCTGGGTGGTCAGGAAGGTGGCGCTCTTGATGCGCTTGTTGCCCGTGGCCGCCTGCATCGCCAGGGTGACGGCGAGCAGGGTGCCGCCGACGCAGTAGCCCGCCGCCGCCACCTCGTTCTCGCCCGTGGCGATGCCGATGGCGTCGATGGCCGCCTCGATGCCCTCGCGCATGTAGGCCTCGAAGTCCTTGTCGGCGTGGCGCTCGTCGGGGTTCACCCACGAGATGCAGAACACCGTCAAGCCCTGGGACACCATCCAGGCGATGAGGCTTTTCGCCGGGTTGAGGTCGAGGATGTAGAACTTGTTGATCCACGGCGGCACGATGAGGAACGGGCGCTTGATCACCGTCTCGGTGGTGGGCGCGTACTGGATCAACTCCATCAGGTCGTTGCGGAACACCACCTCGCCGGGCGTCACCGCCACGTTGACGCCGACCTCGAAGCCCGCCGCCGGGTCGGTCTGGCGCACGCGAAGCTGACCCTTGCCGGCCTCGATGTCCTCGGCCAGCATCTTCATGCCGCGCACGAGGTTGGCGCCGTTCTCGTCCAGGGTGTGGCGGATGAGCTCGGGGTTGGTCATCACAAAGTTCGACGGCGACAGGGCGCCGACGATCTGGCGCAGGTAGAACTGCGCCTTGTGCCGGGTGTGCTCGTCGATCCCGTCGGCCTCCTCCACCAGGCCTTCGGCCCAGCGCGAGGTGATGAGGTAGCTCTGCTTGATGAAATCGAAGATCGGGTTGGTCGACCATTCGGCGTGGGCGAAGCGCGTGTCCTTGGCCTCCGGCACGGCGACGGGCTGGGCCGCCTCGCCCTGGAAGCGGTTCCAGGTCTGGCCCCACAGGTTGATGAAGGCCTCGCTGAGCTTCGCCTGCGCCTCGACGGTCTTCTTCGGATCGACGAGCCAGCGTTCGGCCACGGTCCCGAGGGTCCGCACCACGTCGTTGACTTCCTCCGGCGGCTCGGGGGGCGCCTTCAGCACATCGATCTCGGTGGCGGGCTTCATGTAGACGGCAGCGGCCCGACCGAACTCCTCCATGAACCGGCTGGCATTGCGCGACAGGGCGTCGATGTCGGGCAGCGGTGTCGTCCGTTCGGTCGTCACGCGTTCATCTCTCCCTGGCCGAAGGCGCATTCGCGGGGGACCGGCACCGGGGTGGGCGACGGCGGCGCGGGGCCTCGTTTCCGACAAATTAACGCGGCATCGGGAGCTTACGCCAGACCGCGTCGCATTTCATCGGCCAACATCCGTCATGCTCCGGCTCTCCATGATCGCCCCTGCGCGCATCGTCGCGACCGCCGCCTGCCTCGTCGCCGTGGCGGGGTTCGCCGGGGCGTGCTCGAGCGACCTCAATCCCCTGAAGGCGGCCTATCAGCCCGGCCCGGCCGCCCCCGCCTTCGTGGCCGAGTCGCGCAAGCCCGGCGGGGACTTCCTGCCCGTGGGCGTCTCGGCGCCGGCCCGCCCGATCCGGGCGAAATCCGCCGAAGGCACCAAGGCCCTCGAGGCCGAACTCGAAGGCGCGCGCGGCCGCAACGAGGCGCAGGGACGCTCGGCCGAGAGTGCCGGCCGTGCGACCCGCCCGGCCTCCGCGACGCCCTGAAGCATCCGCCGGGACCACCCTGCGGACCACCCCGAGACGAACTTTCCTTGGGAGCGGGGCCAAAAAGATAACGGTCGGCGCGAAACGCGCGAAGTGTTAGACCACGCCGGCATCTCCGGGTGATGACAGCCCTTTACCTTTCGCGCGCCTCGGTCCCGATCCGCGCCCATGGACACCGTGAAGGCCATGACCGACTTCCATCGCATCAAGCGCCTGCCTCCCTACGTCTTCGAGCAGGTGAACCGGATCAAGGCCCAGGCCCGCGCCAACGGCGCCGACATCATCGATCTCGGCATGGGCAACCCGGACCTCGACGCGCCGCGTCACGTCATCGCCAAGCTGGTCGAGACCGCCGGGCGTCCGCGCACGGACCGGTATTCGTCGTCCAAGGGCATCGCCGGCCTGCGCCGGGCCCAGGCGAACTACTACAAGCGCCGCTTCGGCGTGAGCCTGAACCCCGACACCCAGGTGGTGGCGACGCTGGGCTCCAAGGAGGGCTTCGCCAACATGGCCCAGGCCATCACGGCGCCCGGCGACGTGGTGCTGGTGCCCAACCCCAGCTACCCGATCCACGCCTTCGGCTTCCTCATGGCGGGCGGCGTGATCCGCTCGGTGCCGGCCGAGCCGACGCCGGCCTTCTTCCCCGCCGTCGAGAAGGCGATGCAGCACTCGATCCCCAAGCCCGTGGCGATCGTGGTCTGTTATCCCTCGAACCCGACGGCCTACGTGGCGAGCCTCGATTTCTACCGGGACCTCGTCGCCTTCGCCAAGCGCCACGAGATCATCATCCTGTCGGATCTCGCCTATGCCGAGGTCTATTTCGACGGCGAGCCGCCGCCCTCCGTGCTGGAGGTGCCGGGCGCCATCGACTGCACGGTCGAGTTCACGTCCCTGTCGAAGACGTTCTCCATGGCCGGCTGGCGCATGGGCTTCGCCGTGGGCAACGAGCGGCTGCTGGCGGCGCTGACCCGGGTGAAATCCTACCTCGATTACGGCGCGTTCACGCCGATCCAGGTGGCGGCGACCGCCGCGCTGAACGGACCGGAGGACTGCATCGCCGAGATGCGCTCCATCTACAAGAAGCGCCGCGACGCCCTCATCGAGTCGTTCGACAAGACCGGCTGGAAGATCCCCAGCCCCTCCGCCTCGATGTTCGCCTGGGTGCCGATCCCGGAGAAGTACCAGGCGCTGGGCAGCCTCGAATTCTCCAAGCTCCTCCTGGAGAAGTCCGACGTGGCGGTGGCCCCCGGCATCGGCTTCGGCGAGCACGGCGACAACTTCGTGCGCATCGCCCTGGTGGAGAACGAGCAGCGCATCCGGCAGGCCGCCCGCAACATCCGGCGGTTCTTCGACAGCTCCGATCGGACGCTCCACAATGTGGTGCCCCCGGCCGCCGCCCCGGCCGGATCGCCCCCCCTCGCCAAGGCCGGCTGAGGCGCAAGGCCGGCTGAAGCGTACGCCGCCGCACTTGTTGCGCGGCGGCGACAGGCACCGGCAAAGCGGTGCACGGCCGGCCGGCGCGGCTTGTCACCCGTGGCCGGCATCCGCAGGGTCGGGCGATGTCGCGAGTTTCATTCGCAGAGGATCGCATGCGCCGATTGACCCTGATTGCCGCGCTGGCGCTGGCCGCGTCGGCCGGCGCCTGCGCCCCGAAGCCCATCGTCGCCCGTGACCCCGTCCCGGCGCCGGCGCCGGGCCTCGGCTATGCCTGCGACTCGCGCCCGGTGGTGCTGAACGCGTTCTACTCGAACTGCACCCCGATCCAGCGCGAGTCCGAAGTGGTGATCCACTCCAAGGGCTGACGGCAACGCGCCTTTCCGTTTCCCACAGGGCGAGGCCGCGCAGTCGCGTGGTGACGCCGAAGGGCCACGGACAGGGCGCCGGGTTTGCGCCATGGTGGGCGGCAGACGTATCCCTCCGATCCTCTCTCCCTGGAGCCTGCCCGTGTCGCTGACCTCGCGAACGATCCTCGCCGCCGGCCTCGTCGGGCTCGGACTCACCGCATCGGCCGTGGCCGAGACCCGCTACCACGCCGCCGACGGACCGGTGGTCCTACCCACCGACTTCGCCACGGGACGTCCGTTCCCCGATGATCCGCGCGCCATCCCGGTTCCGAGCGTGATGAACGGCGGGGGGTTCGGTTTCACCGGCACCGAGTATTTCAGCGACAGCCACAGCGAAGGCCGCCTCGACGGCTCGACCCGTCCGCGCGAATACGTCCTCAACCCGGCCCGCATCGGCCCGCAGGATTATCGCCGCTGAGGATCGGACGGCGCGCCCCGGGTGGGCGTGCGCCGCAGGCGTGAATCCACGAGGGCAGCGCCGGCGATGCCGGCCGCGTACGCCGTGAGGTTCCACAGGGAGAAGATCCGTCCGAGCAGGAGCTGTCCGGCCAGGGTCGCCCGGAATGCGTCGAGCCCCGGCGCGTGGACGAGGCGCACCAGCTCGACGGCAAGCGCCACGAGGGCGGCCAGGACGACGATGCGGCGGCGCGGGCGCGGCAGGACGGTCGCCACGAGGCCGTAGACCATCGCGCCCCAAAGGATCGACCCGCCATACTTCACCAGGGCCGGCGGCAAGCCCAAGGGCACGAGGCGCAGGACCGTGCCCATCGCCACAACCGCGACGGTGGCGGCGAGGAGCGTCGGGCGTTCCTGGGGCGGGGCGGTCGCGGTTCATGGTCCGGGTCGTCATCGGGGAGCGCTCCGGCGTTTACACCATGCGGGCGGGTCGGTATCACCCGCGCTCACACCTCGCACACGAGCCCGAAACACCAGATGCGCGCCGAGATCGAACAACTCTCGGATGCCGCCAAGCAGTCGATCGGACTGCTGAGGAGGCATCTTTGACTGGGATACCGTCGAAAAACGCCTCGCGGAGCTGAACGCGGCGTCCGAGGACCCGGCCCTGTGGAACGATGCGGAGGCCGCGCAGAACGTCATGCGCGAGCGCACGCAGCTCGACGAGGCCTTCACCTCCATCAAGCGCCTGTCCCAGGACCTCGACGACGCCGCCACCCTCATCGAACTCGGTGAGATGGAGGGCGACCAGGACACGGTTCTGGAAGGCGAGAACGGCGTCCGCGCCGTCGAGAAGGAGGCCGCGCGCCGCCAGATCGAGACCCTCCTGTCCGGCGAGGCCGACGGCTTCGACACCTATCTCGAAGTCCATTCGGGGGCCGGCGGCACGGAGAGCCAGGACTGGGCCAACATGCTCCAACGCATGTACGGGCGCTGGGCCGAGCGCAGGAAGTACAAGGTCGAGATCGTCGAGTGGTCGGACGGCGACGAGGCCGGGATCAAGGGCGCCACGCTCCTGATCAAGGGCCACAACGCCTACGGTTGGCTCAAGACCGAGTCGGGCGTGCACCGGCTGGTACGGATCTCGCCCTACGATTCGAGCGCGCGCCGGCACACGAGCTTCGCCTCCGTGTGGGTCTATCCGGTGATCGACGACCGCATCGTCATCGAGATCAAGGAATCCGACTGCCGCATCGACACCTACCGCTCGTCGGGCGCCGGCGGCCAGCACGTGAACACCACGGATTCCGCCGTGCGCATCACCCACAATCCCACCGGGATCGTGGTGGCGTGCCAGCAGGAGCGGTCGCAGCACAAGAACCGGGCCACCGCCTGGAACATGCTGCGCGCCCGCATGTACGAGGCCGAGTTGAAGAAGCGGGAGGAGAAGGCCAATGCCGAGGCCGCCGCCAAGACGGATATCGGCTGGGGCCACCAGATCCGATCCTACGTGCTGCAACCGTATCAGCTGGTGAAGGACCTGCGCACGGGGACGCAATCCACCGATCCGGACGCGGTGCTCGACGGGGCGCTGGATCCGTTCATGGAGGCATCCCTGGCCCAGCGTGTCTACGGCGGCGCCGACGCGGTCGAGGATCTCGACTGAGACTTTTCGGGCGACCCTTCTCTCAAGGAACCTGAGCGAGGGCGTCGGCCAACCGAAGGAAGCGCTGCGGATCGACGGGCTCCCCGTCGATCCGGGTCTCGTAATGCAGATGGCTCCCCGTCGAGCGGCCCGTCGAGCCGACGCGGCCGACGAGGGCCCCGGCTGCGACCCACTGCCCCGGTGTCACCGCGTAGGCTGAGAGATGCGCGTAGCGTGTCGCCAGCCCGTGGCCGTGATCGATCTCCACCATGTTGCCGTACCCGCCGTTGTAGTCGGCGACCGTGACGCGTCCGGCCGCCGTGGCGTAGGCCGGTTCACCGGTCTCGGCGCGCAGATCCAGGCCCGTATGCATGGCGTAGCCCCGCGTGAACGGGTCGAGGCGCGCCCCGAATGTGCTCGACACCGGCATGTCGCCGGCGATGGGCCGTCGCAGGGGCAAGGTCTCAGTGATGCGGCGAAGGGCGGCCGCCTCGGCGACGGCCCGTTGCGCCTGAGCAGCGGCGATCCCGAACGGATCGTCGCCGAGGGGCACCAGGGGTCCGCCGAGGCCGGGCTCGCGCGACTCGAACCGCGACGGATCCAGGCCTGTTCGGGCAACGAGTCCGCGTAGGCGCTGAGCCGTGCGTCCGGCACTCGCGCCGATGCCGGCGACCGCTCGGGACTGAGCCTCGGCCAAGCCGTCGAGGCGGCGCGCCAGATCGGCCACGACGAGGCCGGTGCGGCGGAAGGATTCCCGGGCGCCGCGCAGATCCAGGGGCTCGACCGGGGAATCTACAGCCGGCACCGGTTCCGGTGTCGGGAACGGCTTGGCCGTGGCGCCGGGACGCCGCTGGGCGGCCTCACGCACGATCTCGTCCTCGGCCGGTACCTGGGCCGGCAATTCGGGCAGGCGGGACGCCATGGGGTCGCCGGCCAAAGCCGAGAGTACGCCCTGACGCGATTCGAGGGCAGCCTGGCGCCGGGACAGATCGGCCAGACGCGTCGCGAGGCCGTCGCGCGTCGTCACCTGCTCCACGGTTGCCCGTTCGAGTTCGAAGCGGAGGGCGGCGATGCGCGACTCGTAGCCGTACTGCATCGTACTCTGCTGCGACACGAAGCGAGCCAGCACTTCGTCGTGGAACACGAGGTAGTAGGTGGCTCCACCGGCCCAGGCCGTCGAGAGTGCCAACGCTGCACCGAGGACCCACAGACCGGGTCCCCGCCCGAAGGGACCGGCTCCCGGTCCGGCCACGGCCTTGGGCTTCGCCGTGTCGTGGGGCTGACGTGTGAGGAAGGGCATCGACGTGAACCTGATCCAACACGCACCATCTGGCCGGATCAGGGTTAACGAAGGCTCACCATCACGCCTTGGGATTCACCATGCGGGTCGGGGGCGTCACGCCGATGCCGGCTCAGGCCTCGCCCTGCGCCGCCGCCAGGACCTCCTCGGCATGGCCCGGAACCTTCACCTTCGGCCAGATCCGGACGATGCGGCCCGAGCGGTCGAGGAGCATCGTCGTACGCTCGACCCCCATGTACTTCCGGCCGTACATGCTCTTCTCGACCCACACCCCGTAGGCCTCCAGCATGGCCTTCGGCTCGTCCGAGGCCAGCGGAAAGGTAAGGTCGTACTTCGCCCTGAACTTGTCGTGGCTCTTCACCGAATCGGGCGAGACTCCGATCACGATCGTGTCGGCAGCCGCGAATGCGGGCCCGAGGGCGTTGAATCCCTGCGCTTCCAGGGTACACCCGCTCGTGTCGTCTTTCGGGTAGAAGTACAGAACCACCTTGCGGCCGGTGAGATCGCCCAGGCGGATGGCGTCGCCGCCAGCCCCGGGCAGATCGAAGTCGGGAGCCTGATCTCCGGTAACGAGGGGCATGATGCCTTCCTTTCGGCCGATTGATGGTGTGCCTGGGGCCAACGCCATGGCCCGGGTCGAATGCCCGAGAAGCCTTTCCTCCACGGACCGCCGCTCGATAGCCCGAGGGTGCGTTCCGATCCAGCGGCTCACGGATTGATGGTTCAGGACACGGTCACGGGTTTGCGGCCGGGCCGCGTGGCCGGACGGCGGCGGCGCTGGGTCCTCTGGCCCGTACTGATCCTCGTGCTCGGCGCCGGCCTCGGGCTCGCCGGCCTGGTTTGGCGCTTGTCCAACGGTCCCCTGCGCATCGACGGCATGTCGGAGCGTGTCGCATCGGCCATCGCCGGCAGCATCGGCACGGGCTGGCGCGTGACCTTGCGCGACAGCGCCCTGGAGCTCGATTCGGAAAATTCCCTGGCCCTGCGGGTGGCCGGGCTCGACATCTACAACTCCGAGGGTGCCCTCGTGGTGCGGGCGCCGCAGGCCGTGGTGAGCCTCGACACCTGGGGCCTCGCCCGCCTCTCGGTCCAGCCGCGCGCCATCGAATTCCGCGACCTCCAGATGACCGCCCTGGTTCACCGCAACGGCGCCATCGCGTTCGCGGCGAACGACCCCGATCAGGCCGGGGCCGTCCAACCCCATACCCTGCCGAGCGTCGACGCCACGCAAGGGGCCGTTTCGCCGATCTCGGCCACCGTGGCGTCGATCTTCGGAGTGGTGCTGGATTCCGCCGGGATCGTCGGGGCGCTCGACCGGGCGCGCATCACCAACGGCCGCCTCACCCTCATCGACGACGACGCCCGCCAGCGCGCGGTGTTCGAGCACGTCAACGGCCTGTTCCGGCGCGACGCCACCCGCAACGCCCGCGTGTTCGAACTGCGCATCGACGGTCCGCACGGGGAATGGCGTTTCGGCGGCGACGTGCAGGAGGCCGGCGGCACCCGCCGCACGGGCATCATCACCCTCGACGATCTGCCGATCACCGACCTGCTGCTGCTCTCCGGTCAGTCGAAGCTGCCGGTGGAGACCGACCTCAAACTCTCGGCCAAGGCCGACGTCGCCCTCGACGCCGGACGGATCGAGTCGATGGCGGCCACGATCCGAACCAGCGACGGCAACTTCCTCATCGAGGAGAAGGACTTCAACCCCGTCACCATCGACAGCCTCGCGGCGAAGGTGAGCTGGGACGAGGCGGGCCGGGCGATGAAGCTCGATGCCCTCGACTATCGCGGCGCCGGCAACTCGGCTCGTCTCACCGGGGCCTGGACCGCAGGGGCTCCGGATTCCGACATCGCCTGGACCATGAGCCTCGCCGGGCGCGACGCCACCCTGCGGGGCGCCAACGCGCAGGACCGCCCCGTCGCGATCGAATCCCTGTCGGCGCATCTCACGGGGCGGGCCGGCGGCATCGCCATCGACGATTTCTCCGTCAAGGCCGGCCCGGCGAGCGGGCGGATCACCGGCACCCTCGGCACCACCGCCGACGACGACGGGCTGACCCTGCGCATCGCCGCGGCCAACACCGATGGGCGCATGGCCATGCGCCTGTGGCCCGAACACGTGGCGCCGGCGGCGCGCAACTACCTCGTCGATTACCTGCGCGGGGGAAAAGTCGACAGCGTCGACATCACCGTCGACATGAGCGGCAGCGAACTCGCCGCCGCGACGCGCGGCGAACCGATGCCCGACAATGCCGTGCACATCGCCTTCGCCGTCTCCGACGCGACGCTCGCGGTCTCGGACGACGCGCCGCCCCTGAGCCGTGGCCGCGTCACCGGTGTCATCACCGGCCTCACCACCACCATCCGCAACGTGACCGCCGACCTGCGCATGGCCGACAACCGCGTCCTGTCCATCACCGACGGATCCTTCGTCATCCCGAAGATCACCCCGGAGGCGGTGGTGGCGCAGATCGGCATGCGCCTCGGAGGCGGGGCCGATGCCCTCGTCTCCCTGATGCAGACGAAGATGTTCAAGACCCTGACCGGCGTCGACATCGATCCGGCCAGCGTGAAGGGCACGGCCGACCTACGCATCGACTTCCCGCTGAACCTCAAGCAGATCCCCGACCTCCCGGACCTGCCGGTGACCATCGGGGGCACGCTCACGGATGTCGGCGTCGACAAGGCCTTCGGCAAGGAGCGCCTCGACGCCGGGCGGTTCACGGTGTCCTACGATCGCGGCGCCTTCGCCCTCAAGGGCGATGCCCGCGTCATGGGCTCGCCCCTCACGGTGGATCTGCGTCAGCCCAAGCCCGGGGCGCCTGGCGAAGTTCTCGTCGGTCTGAGCCTCGACGAGGCCCTGCGCGCCAAGAAGGGCCTGCCCGTCGCGCCCCAGCTCACCGGCGCCATTCCGGTGAGGATCGCCGTGCCCATCGGACGCCCGGGTTCGGGCAAGCCGCCGATCCGGATCGAGGCCGATCTGGCCCGTGCGGGCATCGACGGCATCGTGCCGGGCTTCACCAAGGCCGCCGGAAAACCTGGCCGCCTCGCCTTCACGTTGATCGAGAACGCGTCGGGTGGCGGGTTCGAGCTGCGCGACATCGTCCTCGACGCAGCCCCGGCTGCGGCGCGGGGTACGGCGAGCCTCGGGGCGGACGGCCAGTTCGAGCGGGCCGATCTGTCGAGCCTGAAGCTCTCACCGGGCGATGACATGCGCCTGCAGCTCGAACGCTCCGGAAACACCTATCGGATCGGCGTCAAGGGCGCCGTGGCCGATGCCCGCCCGATCCTGCGCGGGCTCACCGGCCAGGATGGCAAAAGCAAGGGCGACGCCGCCCCCAAGGACATCGACGCCGACCTCTCCCTCGCCATCCTCACGGGCTTCAACGGAGAGGCTCTGACCAACGCCTCCGTCAAGCTCGTCCTGAAGGGCAAGGACGTCCGCTCCGGCCGGGTCCAGGGCCGCTTCGGAGCGGCCCCGTTCACCGCTCAAATCGGCCGCTCGGACCAGGGCCCGACCCTGACGCTGGACACCCAGGATGCCGGCGCGACCCTGCGGTTCGCCGACATCTACAAGCGGATGTATGGCGGCCGGCTGATCATGAGCACCGCTCTCAACGACGGACCGCAGGCGGGCGTCGTGCAGATCCGCAATTTCGTCCTGCGCAACGAGCCGGCCCTGTCGAGCATCATGGCGCAGGGACCGGCGAGCAGCGAGATCGTCGATGCGCGCGGCCGCAAGCAGATCGTGCAGAACGCCGGCAACGACGTGACCTTCGACCGCCTGCGCGCCAATTTCGTCCGCACCGGCGCGCGGGTCGACTTCACCGACGCGGCGATCTCCAACGCCGCCATGGGCTTCACCCTGAACGGCTACCTCGACACGGCGAAAGAACGCACGGACATCAACGGCACCTTCGTGCCGCTCTACGGCCTGAACAACGTGGTGTCGCAACTGCCGATCCTCGGACAGCTCCTCGGCGGCGGGCACAACGAGGGTCTGTTCGCCCTCAACTTCCGCGTCGCCGGCCGGCTGTCGAAGCCCGATGTCAGCGTCAATCCCCTTTCCGCCCTGGCGCCCGGCATCCTGCGCAAGCTCTTCAGCGCCGGCGGGGGCAACGACGGGATCATGGGGGCCGCGCCCATGGGCGAGACCGAACGATAGGCCGCGCAGCCCGGGCCGGGGCGTCTACCCGACCTTCAGCAGCACGTGCTTCTTGCGGCCGAAGGACAGCTTGATCACCCCGTCCGCCGTCACGTCGCCCGTGCGCAGCACCGCCCGCTCGTCGGTCAGCGCTACGTCGTTCACCCGCAGGCCGCCACCCTTGATCTGGCGGCGGGCCTCACTCGTGGACGGCACCAGCTTGGCGTATTCCGGACCGAAGGCCGAGAGCACGCCGAGCCCGGCATCGAGGAGGTCGGCCGAGACGATCACGGTCGGCAGATCCTGCGACACGCTGCCTTCGACGAAGGTCTTCCGCGCCGTCTCGGCGGCACTGTCCGCCGCCTCGCGTCCGTGCATCAGGGCCGTGGCCTCGCTTGCCAGGACCTTCTTGGCCTCGTTGATCTCGGCGCCCTGCAGCGCCGACAACCGGGCGATCTCCCCCATAGGCAGCAGGGTGAACAGCTTGAGGAAGCGGCCGATATCGGCATCTTCGGTGTTGCGCCAGAACTGCCAGTAATCGTACGGCGAGAGCATGCCGGCATCGAGCCACACGGCCCCGGCGGCGGTCTTGCCCATCTTGGCGCCCGAGGCCGTGGTGAGGAGCGGGCAGGTGAGGCCGTAGAGTTGCGGCGTGCCCATCCGGCGCCCGAGATCGATGCCGTTGACGATGTTGCCCCATTGGTCCGAGCCGCCCATCTGCATCGTGCAGCCGTAGCGGCGGTTCAGCTCGACGAAGTCGTAGGACTGGAGGATCATGTAGTTGAATTCGAGGAACGACAGTTCCTGGTCGCGCTCCAGCCGCATGCGGACGCTGTCCATGGACATCATCCGGTTGACGGAGAAATGCCGGCCGATATCGCGCAGCATCTCGATGTAGTTGAGCTTCGTCAGCCATTCGGCATTGTCGACCATGGTCGCGGCGTTGCGGCCGCCCTCGAACTTGAGGAACCGCGCGAACGTCTTCTGAATGCCGAGCTTGTTCTCCTCGATCTGCGCGAGGGTGAGGATCTTTCGTGATTCGTCGCGGCCGGAAGGGTCGCCGACCCGGGTGGTGCCGCCGCCCATGAGGGTGATGGGCGTGCCGCCCGTGGCCTGGAGCCAGTGCAGCATCATGATCGACAGGAGGTGGCCGACATGGAGCGAGGCCGCCGTGCAATCGTAGCCCACATAGGTGGTGAGCCGGCCTTCCAGCGCCGCCGCGTCGATGCCGGCAAGGTCCGAGCCCTGGTGGATGAAGCCGCGCTCGGACAGCACTCGGAGGAAATCGGATTTCGGAGCGAAGGCGTCGGGCGCGGGGGACATGGACGGTTCCGGTGTCGGAGGATCACGGGGGTGGGACACGGCGCGGACCGGCGTGATAGCACCGCGCGTCATTGCGCCGGCTCTTAGCAGGGCTGACCGAGGAAGGCACGACCATGACCATGATGCGCGCCATCGGCCTGATGAGCGGAACGTCCCTCGACGGCGTCGACGTCGCCCTCATCGAGACCGACGGGCACGACGTGCGGGTGGTGCAGAGCCACAACGGCTACCTCGAACCCCTCGGCCCCACGGGCTATCGCGGCTACTCGGACGAGGATCGCGATCTGCTGCGCCGCGCGCTCGCCGATTCGGAGGCCGTCACGGCGCGGGAGGATCGGCCGGGGTGCCTTCCCGAGGCGGAGGCCTTCGTCACCGCTGCCCATGCCGAAGCGGTGGAGAGTTTCCTCGCCGACAACGGCCTGACGCCCGCCGACATCGACGTCATCGGCTTCCACGGCCAGACCGTGGTGCACCGGCCCGACCAGCGCATGAGCGTGCAGATCGGCGACGGGGCGGCGCTCAGCCGTCGCCTCGGCATCCCCGTGGTGTCGGACCTGCGCCATGCCGACATCGCGGCGGGCGGACAAGGCGCCCCCCTGGTGCCGGTGTTCCATCAGGCGCTCGCCCGCGCCTCGGGCTTCGAGGGCGCGCTCGGCATCCTCAACATCGGCGGCGTCGCCAACGCCACCCTCATCGCCTCGAACGGCGAAGTCATCGCCTTCGACACCGGGCCGGGCAACGCGCTCATCGACGACTGGATGCGCGAGCGCACGGGCCGCCCCCTGGACGACGGCGGCCGCACCGCCGCGCGGGGACGCCCCGATGAGCCGCTGTTGGCCTGGCTCCTCATCCACCCGTTCTTCGCGCGCCGGCCGCCGAAGTCGCTCGATCGCAACTGGTTCTCGCACAAGCTCGCCGGACAGCTCTCGACGGAGGACGGCGCGGCGACGCTCACGGCCTTCACGGCCCGCGCCGTGGCGCGGGCGTTGGACCACGCGCCCGAGATTCCGGCCCGCTGGATCGTCGCCGGCGGAGGGGCGCGCAACGGCGAACTGGTGCGCCTCCTGAACTACCACCTGCGCGCCGAGATCACGACGGCCGACGCCATCGGCTGGTCCTCGGCCTATCTCGAGGCCCAGGCCTTCGCGCATCTCGCCGTGCGCTCGCTGAAAGGCCTGCCGATCACCTTCCCGTCGACCACGGGGGTGCGCGAGGCGATGACGGGCGGCGTGCTGGCGCGGCCGGAGGACTGAAGGCATTCACACCGATTCGTGACCGGACACGGTGGCGGCGGCGCGCGTTCTCTCCTGGAATTCCTCCAGACGAGAGAACCATGGGCGAGACCTACCTGCGCTATCACGACGGCATCGAGACGCCGAAACCCGACGAGGATGCGGTGATCGACAAGATCATCGCCTCGATGATCCGCGAGAGCGGGACCACGGCGAAGCGCTACGGCCACGCCGTGCGTGCCTCCCACGCCAAGGTCAGCGGCGTGGTCGTGGGCGAGCTGCACATTCCAGACAACCTGCCGCCGGAACTGGCGCAGGGCCTGTTCGCCAAGCCCGGCACCCATCCGGTGGTGGTGCGCTTCGCGCAGGGCCCCGGCGAGCTCCTCAAGGACTCCGTGTCCACCCACCGCGGCATGGCCATCAAGGTGTTCGGCGTCGAGGGCGAGAAACTCCCGGGTCACGACGCCCCGACGCAGGACTTCGTCCTCGCCACCGGCCCGGTCTTCCCCAACCCCGACGCGGCGGGCTTCCTCGGCAGCATGAAGCAGCTCGAGCTCGGCACAAAAGCGCCGGAAGATGTGAAGGTCATCGTCTCGAAGATGGCCCAGGCCGCCAACACCCTAGTGAAGACCTTCACCGGCAAGGACACGCCGATCTTCGACTTCTTCGGCCACGCCCCGAAACATCCCCTGGCCGAGCCGTATTACAGTCAGGCGGCCCTGCGGTACGGCGACCACGTCGCCAAGCTCGGCGCCTTCCCGGCGACGGCGGCCCAGGGCGCCCTGGCCGACGCGACCCTCGACCCCGGGGCGGACCCGGACGTGTTCCGCCATGCCGTGACGGCGCAGTTCCGCGAGGCCGAGGCGGTGTTCGAGATCCGGGTCCAGCTCTGCACCGATCTCGACGCCATGCCCATCGAGGACGCCTCGAAGGAATGGTCCGACACGAAAAGCCCCTATCGCACGGTGGCCCGCCTCGTCTTGCCTGTGCAGGTGGCCGACAGCCCGGCGCGCCTCGCCTACGCCGACGATGTGCTGGGATTCCGCCCCGCCCATAGCCTCGCCGCGCACCGGCCGCTCGGCTCCCTCATGCGGGCACGCCTCAAGACCTACGCGGCCCTCTCGCGCTTCCGGCACGAGCGCAACGCCGTGTCCGAGGTGGAACCCCGGGGAATCGCTGACGTCCCGGCCTGAAGACCGCCGGGCCGGCGCCGCATGGGACGGGCGCCGGCCCGGCATTTGTGACTCGCGAAGACCCGCGCTAGAGCGGGGGCACCATGTCCCACAACACCTTCGGCCACCTCTTCCGCGTCACCACCTTCGGCGAGAGCCACGGCGTCGCCCTCGGCTGCATCGTCGACGGCTGCCCGCCCGGGGTGCCCATCGAGGCCGCCGATATCCAGGCGGAGCTGGACCGTCGCAAGCCCGGCCAGTCGCGCTTCACCACTCAGCGGCGCGAGCCCGATCAGGTCCGCATCCTCTCGGGCGTGTTCTCGGACGACCGCACCGGCGGCCGGCAGCTCACCACCGGCACGCCCATCGCCCTGGAGATCGAGAACACCGACCAGCGCTCGAAGGATTACTCGGAGATCCGCGACAGCTACCGGCCGGGCCATGCCGACTACGCCTACGACGCCAAGTACGGCATCCGCGATTACCGCGGCGGCGGACGCTCCTCGGCCCGCGAGACCGCCGCCCGCGTCGCCGCCGGGGCCATCGCGCGCCGAGTCCTGCCGGACGGCGTCGTCATCCGTGCCGCCCTGGTGCAGATGGGCCCGCACGCCGTCGACCGGTCGCGCTGGGACTGGGACGAAGTCGCCCGTAACCCGTTCTTCTGCCCCGATGCCGGGACGGCGGCGTTCTACGAGACCTACCTCGATGAGATCCGAAAGGACGGCTCGTCCATCGGCGCGGTGATCGAGGTGGTGGCCGAGGGCGTGCCGCCCGGCCTCGGCGCGCCGATCTACGGCAAGCTCGACGCGGATCTCGCCGCCGCGATGATGTCCATCAACGCCGTGAAGGGTGTCGAGATCGGTGACGGTTTCGCGTCCGCTGCCCTGCGCGGCGAGGACAACGCCGACGAGATGCGCTCGGGCAATGCCGGCGCCCCCACCTTCCTCGCCAACCATGCCGGCGGCGTGCTGGGCGGCATCTCCACCGGCCAGCCGATCGTCTGCCGATTCGCCGTGAAGCCGACCTCGTCGATCCTGACGCCGCGCATGAGCGTGACCAACGACAACCGGGACGTCGACCTCGTCACCAAGGGCCGCCACGACCCCTGCGTTGGCATCCGCGCCGTACCGGTGGCCGAGGCCATGATGGCCTGCGTCCTTGCCGATCACTATCTGCGCCACCGGGGGCAGGTGGGCGAGCGGGCCTGAGCCCGCCCCACCCCGCCGTACCCGCCATCGTGATTCCGAGAGATTTGCCCGTGCCCCACACCCATGTCACGCAGGCCATCGAGGCCTATGCCCGCGGCGAGATCGTCGTGGTCACCGACGACGACGATCGCGAGAACGAGGGCGATCTCGTCGTCGCCGCCTCCCTCTGCACGCCGGAGAAGATGGCCTTCATCGTCCGCAACACCTGCGGCATCGTCTGCGCGCCCCTGACCCGGGCCGAGGCCAGGCGCCTGCGCCTCGATCCCATGGTGGCGGCCAACGATGCGCCGCTGGGCACCGCCTTCACCGTGACGGTGGACGTGAAGCACGGGCTCACCACCGGCATCTCCGCCGAACAGCGCTGCAACACCGTACGGGCGCTCGCCAACGGCAACATGGGCGAGTCGGACTTCGTACGGCCCGGCCACGTCTTCCCCCTCATCGCCAAGGATGGCGGCGTGCTCATGCGCTCCGGCCACACCGAGGCGGCCGTCGACCTGTGCAAGCTCGCCGGTCTCCCGCCCGTCGGCGTGATCTGCGAGCTCGCCAACGACGACGGCACCGTGATGAAGGGCCCGCAGATCACGGCCTTCGCGGACACGCACGATCTGAAACGCGTCTCGGTGGCCGACCTCATCGCCTACCGGCAGGCTCGTGAAAAGCTGGTCGAGCGCGTCGGGACCTTCCCGGTGACCACGGAGGCGGGCGTGATGACGGGCTACGCCTACACCACGCCATTCGAGACCGTGCAGCAATTCGCTTTCGTGTACGGCGACATCGGCGACGGGCGCGACGTGCTGGTGCGCCTGCACCGCTCCAACGTGGTGGCCGACGTGATCGAGGGCGGCCGGCAGATCGAGGCGGTGAAACGCCGCTTCGTCCAGGAAGGCCGGGGCATCCTCGTCTACCTTCGCGATGGCTCGGCGGGTGTTCCGCTCCAGTCCTATGCCGAGGAGGGCGCGGAGGCCCAGCGCGTGCGGGCCTGGCGCGAAGTCGGCCTGGGCGCACAGATCCTGCGCGACCTCGGTGTCGTCTCGATCCGGAACCTCGCGACCTCGTCGCGGGCCTATGTCGGTCTGTCGGGCTTCGGGATCGAGTTTTTGGGGGACGAGCGCCTGGAGGGGTAAGATGCCGTGAGGTCATCCTGAATCACCACAGGGAAGCGCAACACGGAGAAAGGCCGGATCGCAGCCTCGTCCGCCGTGATCCGGCGGACGCTCACCGCCCCATCAGCGCGTCCACGTGCGCAGCCACAGACAAGCCCAGGCCCTTGAGGCTGTAGCCGCCCTCCAGCACCGAGACGACGCGCCCACCCGCGTGCTTCTCGGCGATCTCCATGACCCGGCGCGTGGCCCAGCCGAAATCCGCCTCGTCGAGCTGGATATGGGCCAGGGGATCGAGGCGGTGGGCGTCGAACCCCGCCGAGATCACGATGAGGTCGGGGGCGAACGCCTCCAACCGGCGCAGGATGCCGGCCTCGAACACCTCCCGGAAGCGCTCGCTGCCGTCGCCGGCGCGCAGGGGCACGTTGACGATGGTGTCGTGGTTGCCGCGCTCCGAGGCGGCGCCCGTGCCGGGATAGAGCGGCATCTCGTGCGTCGAGGCGTAGAGGACGCTCGCGTCGTCCCAGAAGATGTCCTGGGAGCCGTTGCCGTGGTGGACGTCCCAGTCGATCAGGGCGACGCGGGAGGCGCCGTGCGCCTGCCGCGCATGGCGCGCCGCGATGGCCGCGTGGTTGAACACGCAGAAGCCCATGGCCTGCATGCGCTCGGCGTGGTGGCCGGGCGGACGCATGGCCACGAAGGCGTTGCGGCACTCGCCCTTCATCACCGCGTCGACGGCATGGACCGCCCCGCCGACGCCGCGCAGGGCCGCCTCGATGGTGCCGGGCGACAGCAGGGTGTCGCCGTCGATCTGGACGAAGCCTTCGCGCGGGGCGGCTTCGATGAGAGCCTGCACGTAGGGTACGGGATGGACCAGGGTCGGCACCGCCGCGTCGGCGAGGGGGGCGAGCCCACGCACGAGGCCGGCGAATCGCTCGTCCTCCAGCACCCGGTCCACGGCGCGGATCCGCTCGGCACTCTCGGGGTGCCCGGCCGGCATGGCGTGGTCGAGGGCAGCGGGATGGCTCACGTAAAGCGTCGTCACATCATCCCTCCCGAGCGGATGCCCGCCGTTGTCGTTGCGTTGAAGCAACAGGCGATGCAATTGCGCCACGTCTTCGTCGCGTGACCCTACGTTGGGATGCGCGCTCGGGTTAGGTTGCGCAAGACCTCATCAACCAAGTTCCTCATCAACCAAGTTTGTGTCGCGCCGGATTTTCGGCACGACGCGGGCATGCCGACAGGCCCGTTCCATGCGCCCACTTCCCCTCCTGGCCGCCCTCGCGTGCGCGCTCTCCCTGACCGCCTGCAACACGCAGACCGCCAACGTCGCCGCGCCGGGGGTGACCCAGACGGCCGCGGCGACGTCGGCCGCCCTTACAGGCGAGGCGCGCGACAAGGCGTGGATGAAACTCGCGCCCAGTGCCGTCATCGACCCGAAGATCGCCCGCGCCACCGTCGATTACCCTACCCGGGAAGCGCCCGGCACCGTGATCGTGGTCACGAAGGAGCGCCGGCTGTACTTCGTGCTGCCCGACGGCAAGGCCGTGCGCTACCCCGTGGCGGTCGGCCATGCGGGCATGGCCTGGGCCGGTACGGCGGAAGTCGACCGCAAGGGCGAGTGGCCGGACTGGAACCCGCCCCCCGAGATGCTGGCGCGCCGGCCCGATCTGCCCAAGCGCCTCGAAGGCGGACCGACGAGCCCGATCGGGGCGCGTGCCCTCTACCTCGCCGAGGGCAAGAAGGACACGCTGTTCCGCATCCACGGCACCAACGAGCCCGAGAAGATCGGCCAGGCGGTCTCGTCCGGCTGCATCCGCATGCTCAACGACGACGTGGTCGACCTCTACGACCGCGTGCCCATCGGCTCGAAGGTCATCGTGCGCTGATCGCACGGAGAGCGCACCGCCATCCGCCCGACGGGCGTCCGCGTCCCTCGGGTTTAGACATCTTTCGATAAGTCTCATTCGTGATCAGGCTTTAACCTGAACGTTGATTCAGATTTGGCCGTTAACTACTTGAAGCCTCCCGGCCCGCATAGTCCAACCATAGACACGGGCACAGACCGGCAAAGTCGAGACCGGAGAGGAATCAAGACATGATCAACCATTCGCTGCAGCTCTTCTGCAACCGTACCGTCGCCGCCGGCCGGATCACGGCCGCCGACGTCCAGGCTCTCGCCCGCGACGTGCTGCCGGACGGCTTCCTTACCCGCGACGAGGCCGACATGCTCATCGCCCTCGACCGGGCCGTGCCTCAGATCGATGCCGCCTTCGGCCCCTTCCTCATCGCGTCCATCGTCGATTTCGCAGTCTGGGGCGAGCGGCCCACGGGCACCATCGATGCCGGCACCGCCCGCTGGCTCGCCGCCTCCCTGCGCAACGGCACCGGCCCGACGCTCCTCGCCGGTCAGATCGCCCAGGCCGTGGTCCGCGAGGCCCAGTCGTGCGACGAAGCCCTCATCGCCTTCGCCCTGGAAGCCAACCGGCGCCGCGCCGCGGAGCCGGCCCGGATGGAGTTTCTCGCCGCGGCCTGAGAGGTCCTGCGGCGCGAACCTCCTGCAGGGCGAACGACCGGGGCAAGCTCCGGGCGCGCCGGGCGAGCACCGAACCGAAGAAACCCCGTCGTGCCGGGCCGGTCAGCTTTCCGAAGTCGGAGAACTGCTTTAACGGGAACGAGCTTGGGCGTCCCGCGCGCCCCGACCTTTCCTGACCGACCAGAGTGCCGGACCGATGTTCGAGAAGATCCTGATCGCGAACCGTGGCGAGATCGCCTGTCGCATCATCAAGACCGCCCGCCGCATGGGCATCAAGACCGTGGCGGTCTACTCGGACGCCGATCGTGACGCGGTGCACGTCGCCATGGCGGACGAGGCCGTGCATATCGGCCCGGCCCCGGCGGCGCAGTCCTACCTGCTCATCGACAAGATCATCGACGCCTGCAAGCAGACCGGCGCCCAGGCCGTGCATCCCGGCTACGGCTTCCTGTCCGAGCGCGAAGCGTTCCCGCGTGCCCTCGAGGCCGCCGGCATCGTCTTCATCGGCCCGAACCCGCACGCCATCGCGGCCATGGGCGACAAGATCGAATCGAAGAAGGCCGCCTCCGCCGCCAACGTCTCCACGGTGCCGGGCTTCCTCGGCGTCATCGAGAGCCCGGAGCACGCCGTCACCATCGCGGACGAGATCGGCTATCCGGTCATGATCAAGGCGTCGGCCGGCGGCGGCGGCAAGGGCATGCGCATCGCCTATTCCTCCGACGAGGTCGCCGAGGGCTTCGCCCGCGCCAAGTCCGAGGCCGCCTCGTCCTTCGGCGACGACCGGGTGTTCGTCGAGAAGTTCATCACCGATCCGCGCCACATCGAGATCCAGGTGATCGGCGACAAGCACGGCAACGTGATCTACCTCGGCGAGCGCGAATGCTCGATCCAGCGCCGCAACCAGAAGGTCATCGAGGAGGCGCCGTCGCCGCTCCTCGACGAGGAGACACGGCGGAAGATGGGCGAGCAGGCCGTGGCTCTGGCCAAAGCCGTGAACTACGACTCCGCCGGTACCGTCGAGTTCGTCGCCGGCCAAGACAAGTCGTTCTACTTCCTCGAGATGAACACCCGCCTGCAGGTCGAGCACCCCGTCACCGAGATGATCACCGGCCTCGACCTCGTCGAGATGATGATCCGCTCGGCCTACGGCGAGACGTTGCCCCTGGCGCAGACGGACGTGAAGCTCAACGGCTGGGCCGTCGAGAGCCGCGTCTACGCCGAGGACCCCACCCGCAACTTCCTGCCCTCCATCGGCCGCCTCACCACCTACCGGCCGCCGGCCGAGGGTCGGTTCGGCGACGCGATCGTGCGCAACGACACCGGCGTGGAGGAGGGCGGCGAGATCGCGATCCACTACGATCCGATGATCGCCAAGCTCGTGACCTGGGCGCCGACCCGGGCGCAGGCCATCGAATCACAGGGCGAGGCGCTGGACGCCTTCGCCATCGACGGCATCCGCCACAACATCCCGTTCCTGTCGGCCCTGATGGCGCATCCGCGCTGGCGCTCGGGCAACATCTCCACGGGCTTCATCGCCGAGGAGTTTCCCGAGGGCTTCTCCGCCCCCGAGCCCAGGGGCGAGATCGCCCAGGTCATGGCGGCCGCGGCCGCTGCCATCGATCACAAGCTCAACGAGCGCAAGCGCGGCATCTCCGGCCAGATGCGCGATCCGGCCCTGCTCCACTTCGAGCGCGACCGTGTCGTGATCCTGGCGGATGCGTCCTATCCGGTGACCGTCGATGCGGTCGGCGGCACGCTCATCGTCACGGGCGAGGACGGCACCACGTGGACTGTGCAGAGCGAGTGGCGCCCGGGCGAGCCCGTGTGGCAGGGCGAGATCGCCGGCAAGCGCGTGGCGATGCAGGTGCGCGGCCTCCTCAACGGCGTCGCGCTCCAGCATGCGGGTGCGGCGGCGCAGGCCCGGGTCTACACCCGGCGCGAGGCCGAACTCGCCGCCCTGATGCCGGTGAAGGTCGATGCCGGCTCGGGCAAGCAAGTGCTCTGCCCGATGCCCGGTCTCGTCAAGGCGATCCTGGTGCGTGAAGGCCAGGAGGTGAAGAACGGCGAGCCGCTCGCCATCGTCGAGGCGATGAAGATGGAAAACGTGCTCCGGGCGGAGCGCGACGCCACCGTCTCGAAGATCGCGGCGAAGGAGGGCGACAGCCTCGCCGTCGATGCGGTGATCCTCGAATTCGCCTGACGCGGCGCGGCCCGTGCCGCTCTACTTCGCCTACGGGGCCAACATGGACGCGGCCGCCATGGCCGCGCGCTGCCCCGGCTCGCGCCTGATCGGGCAGGGCCGGCTCAACCGCCACCGCTTCATCGTCATGCGCGAGGGCTACGCCTCGGTGGTGCGTGATCCGCGCGCCACCGTGTGGGGCGTGGTCTGGGAACTCGCGCTGGCCGACGTGCCGGCGCTGGATCGCTACGAGGGCGTGGCCGGCGGCCTCTACACCAAGGCCTACCAGCCCGTCACCCTGAAGGGCGGAGCCAAGCGTGCCCTGATCTATCTCGGCGGCAGCTCCGCCCAGGGAGCACCGCGTCCGGGCTACCTCGAATCGGTCCTGGCGGCGGCGGATGCGGCGCAGCTGCCGACCCCTTACATCGCCGAACTGCGCGGCTGGCTGCGGGGCCGGGCCGCCTGACAGGAGCATTGCCATGAGCCGGATCAGAACCGTCGAGGCGATCATCCACGGCCGCGTGCAGGGCGTCGGCTACCGTTTCTGGACCAAGGGCGAGGCCGAGCGCCTCGGCCTCTCGGGCCATGTCCGCAACCGGCCCGACGGCACCGTGGCGGCGACCTTTTCGGGGGAGGCCGACGCCGTCGCGGCCATGCTCGCCGCTTGCCGGCAGGAGGGGCCTCCAGGGGCACGCGTGACGGAGATCACCGAGGCGGAGGGACCGGTCCCGGCGGCGGGCTTTCAGATCCTGCACGACTGAAACGGCAGCACGGGCCCGACCCTGGACAGGGAGCGGCCATCCGGGCTAGCGCCGGAGCGGTCGCGATCGGCCCGGCATCAGGCGCACCCGATGATCACGGCGGACTTCTCCTACCTCGATTTCGCGGCCCTGTGCTTCTTCGTGGCGGCCTGGGCCGGCTACGGCATGGCGGTCTCGCGGATGCGGGGCCGGCGCACGAGCCTGAGCCAGATCATGAACCGCCAGCGCGAGATCTGGGCGGAGCAGCTCATCCACCGCGACAACCGGGTGGTGGACACCACCATCAACGCCTCCCTCCAGAACGGTACCGCGTTCTTCGCTTCGACCTCCCTCATCGCGCTCGGCGGCGTCCTGACCCTGTCGCGCTCGGGCGACGACGTACTGACCCTGTTCGGGGCGCTGCCCTTCGGCGCCGTCGCCACCCGGACGACCTGGGAGATCAAGGTCGCGGGGCTGGCGGTGGTGTTCATCTACGCCTTCTTCAAATTCTCCTGGGCCTACCGGCTGTTCAATTACGGGGCGATCCTGCTCGGCGCGGTGCCGCCCAAGGGCTCCAGCGCCAGCATGGCGGAGATGGAACTCGCCGCGCGGCGTGCCTCCGCGATGAACATCGCGGCCGGGTCCCATTTCGCGCGCGGGCAGCGGGCGTTCTTCTTCGCGCTCGCCTATCTCGGATGGTTCGTGAGCCCGGTTCTGCTGTTTCTCACCACGACGGCGGTGGTCTGCGTGATGTGGCGACGTCAGTTCAGTTCGAAAATTCGCGCCGCCCTCCTGGCGCAGGACGACGGGACAGGGCAGGGGTTGGACCCATGACCAATCCGAAGAAACCACCCCGCAAGACCGCCATCGCCCGGATCGCCGCCGCAAAGGCCCTCAAGGGCAAGAAGGCCGCTGCCAAGAAGGCGAGCGAGGCACCCGGCACCAAGGCGCCGCCGGCCCCGAAGGCGGCAGCCCCGCTCCCCCCCACGCCATCGGTCCGAAAGGGCCCCAGCGAGGAACTCATCGCCGAGACCATCCTGCGCCTGCTGGCCGAGCGCGGTCCCGGCAAGACCGTCTGCCCCTCGGAAGTCGCCCGCGACATCGGCGGCGCCCAGCCCGAAGTGTGGAGCCCGATGATGCAGCCGGTGCGCCGCATCGCCGTGCGGATGACCAAGGCCGGTCAGATCGCGATCATGCGCAAGGGCAAGCCCGTGGAGGATGTCGACGATTTCCGTGGCATCTACCGGCTGGCGCTGCCAGCGGCCGACGTCGATTCGGCCGGAACCGACGAAGCCTGAGGCGCCGGCATCCAGGCGTCGGTGTAGCCGGSGAGCCGATAGACCACGAGGCCGATCCACTCCTTGACCACGACATCGAGGAGGGCGAGCCCGTCGGAGGCGAAGCTGTTGAAGCGCGCCGCGTCGCGCGGCCCGGCGGTGCGGTAGTCGACGGGATAGGCGGCCACGGTGAAGCCCGCCGCGCGGAAACACCCGACGGCGCGCGGCATGTGCCAGGCCGAGGTGACGAGGAGCCAGCGCTCGCCGGGCTTCGGCTTGACGAGATCGGCGGTGAAGGCGGCGTTCTCGCGGGTGTTGCGCGAGCGGTTCTCCAGGATGAGACGGGTGCGCGGCAGGCCGAGGCCGTCGGCGGTGCGGCCGACGATTTCGGCTTCCGACACCTCGCCCGGCCGCAGCGCGGCGCTTCCGCCCGTGAAGGCGAGACGCGCGTCGGGATACCGCCGGGACAGATCGATGAGGGCGAGCTGGCGTTCCCCGGCGTCGTTGACAACGAACTGGTCGCGCGCCGCCGACAGGCGCGTCTCGACGCCGCCGCCGAGGACCACGATGCCGGTGACCGGGGTTCCGTCGTCGACGAAAGCCGGGAACCGATCCTCCAAAGGCAAGGCGACCCAGAGGGCGAGGGGCGAGAAACCGGCGACGAGAAGCCCGAGGCCCGCCGCCCCGGCGAGCACACGTCCGAAGCGACGCCAGCGCCCGACGGCTATGAGGAGCATCCCGGCGACCACGGCGAGAATCAGCGCGTTGGACGGCGTGATGACGAAGAAGATCAGCTTCGAGAGCGGAAAGAACATGGCGCGGGAGCGGCCTTCAGGGGAGGGAACGCGAGACCCGGACCGGCCTCATGCCTCAGGGATCGGCGGGTAGGCATGGACACGACCCTGCGGATCCTCGACCCGCCAGCCGGCCGCCGTGGCGCGGAGGTAGTCCGGCCCCACCGGCACCTTGCCGTGGCCGCCGGGGATGTCGAGGACATAAAGCGGCTGGGCGAGGCCCGACAGCCGGCCGCGCAGATGCCCCATGAGGGCGCGCCCCGCATCGAGATCGGTGCGCAGGTGACCGGTGCCGGGCGCGAGATCGCCGTGGTGGAGGTAATACGGCTTGATCCGATGCTCCACGAAAGTCCGCATCAGCCGGCCCAGGGTGTCGGGGTCGTCGTTGACGCCGGCGAGCAGCACGGTCTGGCTCACCATGGGGATGCCGGCATCGACGAGGCGGGCGATGGCCGCCGCCGCCGCGGGGGTGAATTCGCGCGGGTGGTTGGCGTGGAGCGCCACGAACACCGCGCCGCCGAACTGCTTCAGGGCCGCGACGAGGCCGTCGGTCACGGTCGCGGGCTCGACCACGGGGACGCGGGTGTGGAAGCGCAGCACCCGTACGTGCGGGATTTCCCGCAGCGCCGAGGCGATCCGGGCCAGCCGCCGCGGCGAAAGGGCGAAGGGGTCGCCGCCCGTGACCACCACTTCCCAGATCTCCGCCCGGCCGGCGATATAGGCGAAGACTGCATCGAGTTCGGCGTCGCTCAGGGTGCCGAGCCCGTCGGGGCCGACCCGCTCGCGGCGGAAGCAGAATCGGCAATAGACGGGGCAGACATGGAGCGGCTTCAGCAGCACCCGGTCGGGATAGCGGTGGACGAGGCCGGCGAGCGGGCTGTGGGCGTCGTCGCCGATGGGGTCGGCATCCTCCTCCGGGCGCGTCGCGAGTTCCTCCGCCCGCGGCACGAACTGGCGGGCGATGGGATCGTGGGGGTCGGCCGGATCGATGAGGTCGGCGAGGTCCGGCGTCACCGACACGGCGTAGCGGGCGGCCACGGCCTCCAGGGCGGGGAGGGCCGCGGCGTCCACCAGCCCGGCCAGCGCGAGGTCGGCGGGGCTCTTCAGGGGGCGGTTCACCGGCGCCCCCCGGTGACGGGCGTCCACAGCACATCCTCGATATGAGGCGCGCCGACGGCGAGCATCACCAGCCGGTCGAGGCCGAGCGCGATGCCGCTGGCCTCTGGCATGAGGGCGAGGGCGGCGAGGAACGCCTCGTCGATGGGGTAGCGCTCGCCGTAGACTCGCTCCTTCTCGTCCATCTCCAGGGTGAAGCGGCGGCGCTGCTCGGCCGGATCGGTGAGTTCGCCGAACGCGTTGGCGAGTTCGACGCCGCAGGCGTAGAGTTCGAACCGCTCGGCCACGCGCGGGTCGCGGGAGCTCGGCCGGGCCAGCGCCGCCTCGGACACCGGGTACTCGCACAGGATCGTCGGGCGCCCGATGCCGAGACCGGGCTCGATGCGGGCGACGAGAACGCGGCTGAAGAGGTCCGCCCAGGTGTCGTCCTCCGCCACCCGCAGGCCCATTGCCAGAACGGCCGCCGCGAAGGCATTCCGATCCGTCGTTCCGTCAGGCGCGACGGTGGCCAGGAGATCGATGCCGACCTCCGAAAAGGCCTCGGCAAGGGTCACGCGCCGGAAGGGCGCGAACGGGTCGGCCTCGCGGCCCCGATAGGCGAGGCGCCGGGTGCCCGCCGCCTCGGCCGCCAGAGCCAGCACGTCGGCGCAATCGCGCATGAGTTCGGTGTAGTCCTCGCCCGCCCGATACCATTCGAGCATCGTGAACTCGGGGTGGTGCAGGGGGCCGCGCTCGCGGTTGCGGAACACCCGCGCGAAACTCACGATCCGACGTTCGCCCGCCGCCAGCAGGGTCTTGCAGGCGAATTCCGGGGAGGTGTGCAGATAGAGCGGATGGGGCACGCCATCGGGACCGAGGATCTCCGTCGCGAAAGCGGAGAGGTGTGCCTCGTTACCGGGCGACACCTGAAGGCTGGCGGCCTCGACCTCGATGAAATCGGCCGCCGCGAAATGGCCCCGCAGGGCGGCGGTGATGCGGTTGCGCGCCATCAGGGCCGGACGCCGGTCGGCGTGGCGGTCCGGATGCCACCAGGGGGAGGGAGCGGTCATCGCCGGGGCCATATCACGGGCGGCCGGGCGTCTCCACGTCTCAGGGCCTTCCTTCCATCCTCCACCCGGTCCTGCGGCTGGCAACGGGGGCACGGATAGGGTAGTGGCGGAACGACGATGTCGCTCCCGCGGACCCGAACCGCGCCGGGGCGACCGACCCGTTTCTCGAGACACGAACAGGACCTGACCCCGTGAAGGTGATCGCTTCCACGCTCCGCAAGGGCAACGTCGTCGACAAGGATGGCAAGCTCTACGTCATCCTGACGATCGAGAACATCCACCCGGGCAAGGGCACCCCGGTGACGCAGCTCGACATGCGCCGCATCACCGATGGGGTGAAGGTGTCCGAGCGCTACCGCACCACCGAGTCGGTGGAGCGCGCCTTCGTCGAGGACCGGGAGCACACCTTCCTGTACGAGGACGGCGAGGGCTTCCACTTCATGAACCCCGAGACCTACGATCAGGTGGCGATCCAGAAGGACGTGATCGGCGATGCCGCGCCCTACCTTCAGGAGGGCATGAAGGTGATGGTCTCGATCCACAACGACGTGGCGCTCACCGTCGAGCTGCCCCAGCGCGTCACCCTCGAGATTACCGAGACCGAGCCCGCCATGAAGGGCCAGACGGCGTCGTCGTCCTACAAGCCGGCCATCCTGTCGAACGGCGTGCGCACCGCCGTGCCGCCGCACATCGCCGTCGGCACCCGCGTCGTCATCATGACGGAAGACGGGTCCTACGTGGAGCGCGCCAAGGATTGAGGCGTCATGGCGCCGGGGCCGTGCCCTCGGCGGCTTCGTAGCAGCCCTGCGACAGGGCCTGCGCCCTCGCCCGCTCGGCGACCGTGAAGGTCCGCTGCGCCTGCGCCCATAATCCGTCGCGGCGGAACGCGCCGACGACGCAGCGCGCCGCGACCCGACAGGCCGCGGCCTCGCCCCCGGTCGCGACGCAGTTGCGGGCATAGACCGTCCGAAACTCCGCCTCACCGGCGCGCGGATGCGGCCCGGTGAGGGCGGCGAGGCCGGAGAACAGGGCCAGCAGCACGGGCTGGTGGACGAGGTAGACGGCGAGGCTGTGCCGCCCCGCCCAGGCGGTCGCCCGCCCGGGCCCCCGCACGGCCCGCCAGCGGCCGAGGCGGGTCTTCGCCAGGCGCGGTCCGCCGAGGCGCCCGGCGACGATCCCCACTAGGACCAATCCGAACCACGGGAACAGCGGCACGTAGTCGTTGGTCTGCGGCAACGTCTTGCCGAGGCCGAGGAAGAACAGGACCGGGCTGTCGAGGGCGCTCCCGTCCGCCAAGCCCCACCCCGCAACACCGGGAGCCGCGATCACCAGGGCGGCGCAGACAGCCGTGACCACGGCCGGGGCGAACAGGAACGGCAGGGCGAGCACGCTGGCGACCACGATGCAGTGCAGGATGCCGAAGAACACGTAGCTCCCGGGAAACAGCAGATAGGTGGCGACCGTGACGGCCAGCGCCGCCCCGCCGATGCGGGCGAATCGTGTCAGCACCGCCCGTCGCCGGATGCCGGTGCCATGGGCGAGCACGAGGCCCGCCCCGACGAGGATCAGGAAGCTGCCGGCGATGAGGTGGGCGGCGATCCGGCCGGGCGGCGTGAGCGCGTAATTCTCCGGGGTCAGCCGGAGGTACCCGAGATCCCAAGTGGCGTGGTAGGCCGCCATCGCCGCGAGCGCCAAGCCCCGGGCGACGTCGAGGGCGTCGATCCGCATCCGCGGGGGCGGAACGGGAGCCGCGTCGGAATCGGAAGGGGAGGGAGCCATGCCGCTCGCCGTACCATCGAACCGGCGCCCCCGCGATCCCCTGTGGCACCGGCACCCGCGTCCCGAACAATGCAACATGGATCAACCCGGCGGGTGATCAATTAGGCTTCCGGAAGGTGACGACTTCGTTAATCTCCCTTCCGGATCGCGTGGCGTGATTCGGGTGTGGGTTGCTGAATGTCGGACGATTTCGGGGCGGGCTCCTACGGGGGGCATTCGGCTGACACGCACGCGGATGCCCGCTCCGGCGAAGGCCTGGGTGGCGAGGTCCAGCGCCCCCTCGACCTCATCGAGGTCGCCGGCCGCATCAAGTGGTTCGACGTCGCCAAGGGCTTCGGCTTCATTGTTCCCGACGACGGGACGGCCGACGTGCTGCTGCACATCACCTGCCTGCGCCGCGACGGCCATCAATCCGCCAGCGAGGGCGCGCGCGTCGTCGTCGAGGCCACGGAGCGGCCGCGCGGCTGGCAGGCGTTCCGGGTGATCTCCCTCGATCAATCCACCGCCCTGCACCCGTCCGAACTGCCGATGCCGCGTACCCATGTGAGCGTCACGCCGACGAGCGGACTCGAGACGGCCGTAGTGAAGTGGTTCAACCGCCTGCGCGGCTTCGGCTTCCTCAGCCGAGGGGACGGCACGCCCGACATCTTCGTGCACATGGAGACGCTTCGTCGCTACGGCATCGCCGAACTCAAGCCCGGCGAGACCGTTCTCGTCCGCTACGGCGACGGCTCCAAGGGCAAGATGGCGGCGGAAGTCCGCTTTCCCGACGGTGTGCTGCCCGCCTCGCACTGACACCGCCCGCCACCGACGAACCTTCGATCGACGATCGTCCCACCGAAGATTTTGCCACCGACGAATGAGTACCGCGTTGTCGAATATGCCCGCCTTCCTGCGTGCGCTCTGCGCCGTTCTGTTCCTCGGTTCGGGCCTTCAGGTCGTACCCGCGCAGGACGCGGCCTCCGGTCCGACCGAACCCCTCACCATCGCATCCCGGAACGGGCGCCACGCCTTCGCCGTGGAGGTGATGCGCACGGATGCCGACCGTTCGCGCGGACTGATGTATCGCCGCACCATGGCGCCGGACCACGGCATGCTGTTCGACTTCCAGGCCGTCGCCCCCGTGGCCATGTGGATGAAGAACACCTACCTGCCCCTCGATATGGTTTTCATCCGCCAGGATGGATCCGTTGCCCGCGTCGCGCAGAACACCGAACCGCTCTCGACCAAGGTCATTCCCTCCGGCGAGCCGGTCCTGTCCGTGCTCGAGCTCAATGCCGGCACCACCGCGCGGCTCGGCATCCACGCCGGTGACCGTGTCGAGCATCCCCTGTTCCGTAAACCCTGACGCCTCAATCGAACACAACAAGAACATCGCTTGACGCTCGATTCGATTCGAGCCAATGTTCCCTCATTGTTCTAAACGACGCGCCCATCACCGACCGGGTGATTCGCGTGGCGCCGATGGGGGACATCATGATCAGCCGGCATCTGGACGAGACCCGCGTCACCGCCGAAGCCCCGTTCGAGAACGCCGAATGGAGCGTTTCGCCGGAAGGACTGGAGCATCGCCCCAGCGGTTATTTCATCGCCCGCGATGTGCTCGGCATGCGTCGGGGCGACCTGTGGGAATGGCCGCTTCACCTTTCGGAAAAGAGCTGGTGCCGAGCCCTTCCGTTCCGTGAAGCGTTCCTCGCGGCGCTCAGCGCCTTCGAGATCCCCCGGGACGCGGGTCTCATTGCCTCCTTTGCGACCGGCTTCGGTCTGAAGGCCGGCCAGGGTCCCACGAAAACAGCCGACGATTTCGTGGCCCTCGGCGATGTGCTCCGCCCCAAGGGCCGCAAGCAGGTGGATACGCGCAACAAGCAGGCGGATGCGCGCAAGCGGAGCGTTTCGCCCGAGATCCGCGGCGGGCACCGACGGAACGGTACGCCGGTGCCGTATCGCGCGGTCGAAGCCTCCCCCCAACGCGCCGCTTACTGAAGCACGTTGCTCTCCGGTCACTTGGCCCTAGATGGGGGTCGAGGACTGGAGAACAGCATGAAACAGGATCGCGCAGGCGGAACCGGCATTGCAAGCGGCCTCGAAGGCATGCTGACGCCGCCCTTCTCCCGGCGTGGCTTCGTGATGACGAGCCTGATCTCCGGGCTCACCCTCGCGACCACCGCCGTCGAGGCGCAGGTGATCCATACGGACGCAAGCGGTCTCGTGGCGGGCGAGGTCCAGATCCCCGCAGGCGACGGCCCGATGCCGGGCTATCGCGCCATGCCGGAAGGACAGGGACCGTTTCCGGTCATCCTCGTCATCGAGGAGATCTTCGGCGTCCACGATTACATCAAGGATATCTGCCGGCGCCTGGCAAAGGCCGGCTACTGTGCGGTGGCGCCCGAATTGTACGCGCGTCAGGGCGATCTCTCGACCATGACGGACGTCAAGGTGATCGTTCGGGACGTGATCTCGAAGACGCCCGACGCACAATGGATCGCTGATCTCGATGCCTCCGCCGCCTGGGCCGTCGCGGCGTCGAACGGCGACGCGTCACGACTCGCGACGATGGGCTGGTGTCGGGGTGGGCGCGGTGTCTGGCTCTACGCCGCCCATCGCCGCGACCTGAAGGCCGGTGTGGCCTGGTACGGCGCGCTCGGCGGTGAGCGTACGGCCCTGCAACCCCGCACGGCGGACGATGTCGCGGGAGAGATCAACGCGCCGATCCTCGCCCTCTACGGCGGCGCGGATACGGGGATTCCCGTCGCCTCCGCCGAGGCAGCGCGCGACAAGGCCCGGGCGGCGGGCAAATCCGTCGATCTCGTGGTCTACCCGGACGCCCCGCACGGCTTTCACGCCGATTACCGGCCAAGCTATCGCCGCGAGCCTGCGGAGGATGGATGGACGCGCGCTCTGGCGTTTTTCAAGGCGAGAGGCGTGTGACGACTGCAGAGGCTGTGCGACGTGATTGACGGGAAGTGCGGCACAGTTGCTGCATCGACCAAAAAAGCGCCCTGTTCGACGCCCGCAGGAACGACACATTCACCGGGTAGTTCACAGTTCTGGCAATACGAGGATCGGCCCGCCATCCTGGCTTGAAGAGCGTTCCGGACCCATGAGTGCTGCACCTCCGTCGGACGCACGCCCCGTCATCCTCGTCGTCGAGGACGAACCCGACGAGCGCTACCTCGCGGCCGAGATGCTGGAAGAGACCGGTTTCCGGGTGATCGAAGCCGAGACCGCCGAGCGCGCCCTGGCGATTCTCCAGGATCGCGGCAACGAAGTCAGCGTGGTGTTCTCGGATGTGCGGACTCCGGGTCCTATCGGGGGGTTCGAGTTGGCTCGTATCATCGGGGTCACCTGGCCCCGGGTGCGCGTGCTTCTCACGTCGGGCGACGCCGGCGACCAGCCGAGCGATCTGCGGATGTCCGCGACCTTCATTCCGAAACCATGGCGCGCCGAAGACATTCTCGCCTGGGTGCAGGAGGCGGCCGGTCGGTCCGCCGAGACGCAGACCGGGCCCGACGTCATCGGACTCGGCTGGCCCGAGACCAAGATCATCGTCGGTAAAGTGGAAACTTGAGGACATACGGATCGTCCGGGTCGGTGGCGTGAGGACAGATCCTCACTCGTGCATCGGATTCGAGGCGAGGCATCGCGGTTCACCGCCGGCCGTGACGATCTTCGGGTCTAGAATCGCCTGTCTAGATTTGCCCGATCCGGCTCGACGAGTTCGGATACCCCACCGAGTGCGGCGGGAATGCCGCACTCGGTGGGAGGTTTTGCCCCAGCGTCGCACGCATCCCGCGATCTGCTATGTCTCGACCAGCGGTCCGCTGCCGTTCCGAATTCGCCCGTCGAGCACGCCATGCGCCTGAATGTCCGCCCCGGCCTCATCGCCGCCTGCTTGTGCAGCCTTGCTGCCCTATCCAATCCCGCGTCGGCCGCTGCTCCGCCGGTGCAGCCGATGGAGGGGCCGGGCAGCGTCGGTGATCGCACGGCCACCATCGTCAAGCGGGCCCTCGGCCGGGCCAGCGCCGCGACGTTCGTCTTCCACAAGGCCGGGGTCGCGCCTGCCGAAGGGCGGCCCGTGGCCATCTTCCTCCACGCCTGGGGCGCACCGAACCCGCAGGCCTACGGCTCTTGGATCGATCACCTCGCTCGCGCCGGCTACCTCGTGGTGTTCCCACGCTTCCAGGAGATCAATCGGACGCGACCGGCCGACGCTTCCGCCAATGCGGCCCGCCTGATCAAGTCTGCGCTGTCGGACCTCGCCGGCGATGCCGACGCCAAGCCGGACGAGAAGCGCATCGCCCTCATCGGCCATCTCGCCGGGGCACCCATCGCCGCCAACATCGCAGCCGACGCGGCCGGTCAGGGCCTCCCCACCCCGCGTCTCGTCTTCGCGATCATGCCGGGTGGCATCGCCAGCGACGCCAAGGCACGCGGCATCGTCCTGCATGATCTCTCGAAGATCGCGCCCGAAACCCTCGTGGTCACCGTGATCGGCGATCGCGATGCCCGCGCGGCGGATCTCGCGGCGCGTCGCCTCCTGCGGGAGGCGAGCGCCGTGACACCCGAGCGCAAGCTGTTCCTGCGCGCCCTGTCGGACGATCACGGATTCCCCGCCCTCACCGCGACCCTGGCCTCCCCGGCGGGTGCGGACGCCGCCTATGACGGCGGCGCCCTGAAGCTGCCCCCCGATCCGCCGCGCGACCCGAAGCAGCCGGCCCCTCCGTTCAAGTGGACGCCGGACATGGCGCTCACGGGCGAGCAAACCACCCTGGTCGCGCAGATCAACAACGCCCGGACGGACAGCCTGGACTATCTCGCGTACTGGAAGACCTTCGATCTTGCGGCCGCGGCGGCCTTCAACGGCGCCGATGCACAAACCTTGAAGAGCAACCCGCGGTTCAGCGACATGGAGCGTTGGGCCGACGGCTGGCCGGTCAAGCGTCTCGTCATGGAAACGCCGCGGCTGACACCACATCCGGCCCCCGTCGCCGCTCCGGCGGCAGCGGCGCGCGCCAAGCCGGCACCCCGCCGGCCCTGAGTCCCGCACGATCTCGCACCGGTGGCCTCGATGAAGCTCTTCCATTCGCATTTCTCGCCGTTCGTGCGGAAGGTCATGGTCGTCGCCCATGAACTCGGCCTCGCCGAGCGCATCGAACTCCTACCCAGTGCCGCCCACCCGACGAAGCGGGACACCAATATCCTCGCGCTGCACCCCCTGGCCCAGGTCCCGACCCTGATCGCCGACGATGGTCACGCCATCGCCGACAGCCGCGTGATCTGCGAGTACCTCGATGCGCTGGGCGGCGGCATGTTCCCCGCGCCCGGCCCGGCACGGTGGTCGGCCCTCAACGACCAGTCCACGGCGGACGGCCTCCTCGATGCCGCGCTGCTCATCCGCTACGAACTGACCGTACGAGAGGAGGGCGAACGTTCGAGCGCGTGGATCGCCGGACAGACGGCCAAGATCGAGAGCGCGCTGGATACGTTCGAGACCGGCGTCGCGGCCCTGGCCGACCGCGTCGATATCGGCACCATCGCGGTCGCCTGCGGGCTGGGCTACCTCGATCTGCGCTTCCCGGATCTGGCTTGGCGCCGGCGCAGTCCGGCCCTCGCCGCCTGGTTCGAAGGCTTCGACGCGCGCGCGTCCATGCAGGCGACACGACCGCCGGCGGCCTGACCCCCGGCGTCACGGCACGGGGAGTTCCTGGCGCAAGCCTTGCGAAGCAGCATCCGGGTCCACCGGACGAATCGCCATGCCCGATTTCCTCGCCACCCTCCTGGCAGCCCTGGTGTTCTGCCTCGGCCTGATCGCGCTCAACGCCCTGACGCGGCTGGCCCTGCAGTGGCAGGTGGCGCCGACGGACCTCGCCGAGAACGGCATGCTGCAGTATGGGCTCGCCGCGGCCGCCGCCGTGACGGTCTGGTCGCGGACCGTCCGACCCCGGATCGCCTGACCCGTCCGATCGGGCGCAACCCGAGCCGGTCGCCCGATCGCCGGTCGCTCGAGCGCGAGTTGGACGCGCGACGCGGTCGCACGTCCAACTCGAGTCGTCGATCCTAGAAGTAGGACTTCAAGGTCCCGCGGCGGCGCACGTCGAGGGTGGCGCAGTGGAACGAGCCGCCGAACGGGCCGTAGGACAGGAACGGCGCCGGGATCGGATCGAATCCCCAATCCTTGAGCGCCTTGATCAGCGTCGGCTGGCTCTGGTCGACGACGATCTTCTTCTCGTCAATGGCGAGCACGTTGATCGAGGTCCAGGGCGAGCACATGGAGATCTTGCTCATGAAGCCCTCGACGGGATCGGGGCGCGGCGCGATCAGGATGTCCCACGTCTTGAGCACGGCCGGCAGCTTCTCGACGTCGATGTAGTCCGGGTTCACCAGCACCTTACCGGGTGCGAGCGGCATGAACGAGGAGTCGATGTGCATCGGCTGCGGGCAGCGGCTCTCGATCTCGTGGATGCGGAAACCCGGACCGAGGTGGCGGCGCAGCCACTCGATGCCCATGAGGTTGGTGACGTTGGAGCGGGTCACGAACAGGTCGCGGCCGCAGCGGACGAAGTCGGCGGCGTCGAACACCGGCTCGAACTCGTTCACAGTGAACTGCATCGGCTCGCCGGCCTTCAGGTTCGGCACCCGATAATCGTAGTTGTACAGTTCGTCGGTCAATTGCGGGCGGGGAGCCGAGGTCCAGCGCGCCCCATTGCGAAAATATTCCTTGAAGAGCGCGCGGTAGGCATCGCCCTCGAAGTAGCGCGAGCGCCAGCACATCGGGCTCTCGATGATCTCGTCGCCGATCACGAGGTACGGGTCGCGCGGACACGCGACGCAGAAGCCGCGCGAGGACCAGCGCGGCGCGCGGAACTTCTTCGAGAAGTCGATGCTGTCGGGGCGGCGGATCTTCACGCCCTCGCCGGCGAGGATCGAGATGAAGTTGTCGAGCTCCTGCTGGGCGAGCTTCTTCATGAACTTCGGATAGCGGAAGCCGGACGCGAAGCGGTAGAACGGCTGGGCGGCCCGCGGCAGGTTGAAGATCACCGTCAGGTGGTGTGTCGGAATGGTCGCACTGTCGAGGCTTCCGACGATGACCTCCTCCAGGGGGTCCCACTCGTTCCAGGCCATCACCGGCGAGGACGGCTTCGGCGTTCCCGGCATGCCGAGACCGGCGGTGGCATAGCGGTCGCCACGACCGTCCTGATCGACGGCCTCGCCCGTCGTGATGTGTGATTCGCGGTCCATGATCCGTACCCCTGTCGCGCGTCCTGCGGGTGATTTTCGGGGCTGCGCCCCCCTGCCGCTTTGGTCCGCACTGTGTCTATCGGGTGATAGACAACGGTTCCCAAAGCTGCAACTTCCGATGACGTTCATCGCTTCCGGCGGTCTTCTGACCCGGAAACACGGCGGGATTTCAGCAGAGATCGGCCGAACCGACGTCCGAAAGGGGACCATGAAGCGTTTGACGACCTTGGCCCTGATCGTTGGTCTCTGCACCGTCGTCGGTCTGTTCCTGTCCTCGGGCCTCGAAGACGTTGCGGCCGCCGTGGTCAGCGCCGGATGGGGCGCCCTCGTCGTCGTGCTCGCGCGCGCCGTGGCCGTCGCCTGGGCGGGCTTCGGCTGGTTCGTGATCTTCCCGCGCTTCGAACGTCCGTCCCTGCGCGACAGCGTTGTCCTTCGCTTCGTGCGCGAGGGCATCAACACCCTGCTGCCCGTGGCGCAGGTCGGGGGCGACTTCGTCGCTGCCCGGCTCTTGACCAAGCGTGGCGTCTCGGGGGGCGTCGCCGGGGCCAGCATGTTCGTCGATCTGATGACCCAGGCGGTCACGCAGTTCCTGTTCACCGTGGCCGGCGTCGCCCTGCTCGCCTGGCTCGCCGGAGACGGGCCCATCGTCCGCACCGTGGCCGGCGGCCTCGCCGTCGCCGCACCGGCGCTCGCCGCGTTCTATCTCATCCAGCGCCGCAGCGGTCACAAGGTGATCCAGGGGCTGGTCAGCCGCTTCGCCGGCTCGCGCGAGTGGCGCGCGCTCGGCGCCATCGACGTGCTCTACGATGCCCTGAAGCGTCTCTACGGAAATCACGGCCGGGTCGCGGGCGGCATCGGCATCCACCTCGTCGGCTGGCTCATCGGCACCATCGAGGTCTACGTCTGCCTGCATTTCATGGGCTATCCCGTGAGCTTCTTCGAAGCGGTGGTGATCGAGAGCCTGGCGCAGGCGGTGCGCGGCGCGGCCTTCGCCGTGCCCGGGGCGCTGGGTGCTCAGGAGGGCGGCCTCATCGCGCTCTGCGCCATCTTCGGCATCCCGGCCGAGGCGGCACTGGCCCTCTCCCTCGTCAAGCGCCTTGCCGACCTCCTCGTCGGAGTTCCTGGCCTCCTCGCGTGGCACGCCCTCGAGGGCAAGGCCGGACCGGCTCCGGAGAGCGGCGAAGCGTTGCCGGCCCGTCACGCTCCGCCCCAGACCGCTCCCATGGGCGTTCCCTACGGCAACGATCGCGGCACCACGCTTCTGCGCCCCGTAGACGGCGAACTGGGGGAGCTGAAGAAGTGCGCCTGATCCCCGTTCTCCGCGCCAGCCTCGTCGCCGCCCTGCTGTCGCTCGGCGCGCCCGCACAGGCGGCCGACGACTTGGCAGTGGGTGCCGTCCGCACTCTCTACGGCAGCTTCGAGAGCGCCCTCAAGGACGGCCCCGGCGACGTCCGCACCCGGGCCGCCGCCATCGGCCCGACGCTCACCGAACGCATGGATTTTCCCGCCATTGTGCGTGTCGCCGTCGGCCCGAAATGGAACGGATTCACCCCCGAGCAGCAGGGTGCCCTGACCGAAGCCTTCGCCCAGTATTTCATCGCCACCTACGCCACCCGACTTCGGCAGGCCGCCGGCGGGACCTTCACGGTGAAGCCCGAGAGCGAGGCGCGCGGCGCGAACCGGCTGGTCCAGAGCGAGGCCGCCAACGCCGATGGTGATTCGTCCCAGGTCGATTACCTCGTCGGACCGGGCAACCGCATCCAGGACGTCTATCTCAACGGCAACGTCAGCGAGGTCGCATCCCTGCGCGGCAGCTTCGCCGACCCCCTCAAGGCGGGCGGTGCCGACGGGCTGCTGAAATTCCTACGCGAACGCACGGCCGGCATGCTCACCGTCAAACCGGCGCCTTAGAGTCCGGCCACAGCCGGTCTCACCACCGACGTCCCGATCTTCGCGCCGCCCCCTCGCGGCACTCTCACGAGCCCCGTGACCGAGCGATGCCCCCATGGAATTGATCTGGCTCTCGCACCTGTTGCTGCTACTCGCGCTCGCGGGCTGCCTCTACGGTCTGGCCGCCGCGGCTCTCGCCGGCCGGTTCGCCCGGCGCCCGGCGCCCGTCCTCGTGGGCGCGGCGCCGTCGGTGACGATCCTCAAGCCGCTCTGCGGCATGGAGCCGAACCTCTACGAGAACCTCGAGACTTTCTGCCAGCAGGCCTATGCCGGCCCCGTGCAGGTGGTGTTCGGCGTCCAGAATGCCGCCGACCCAGCCATCCCCGTGGTGCGCCGCCTGGCGCAAGCCTATCCTGCCCTGCGCCTCGACCTCGTCGTCGACGCGCGCCAGCACGGCTCCAACCGCAAGGTCTCGAACCTCATCAACATGTCGGGCGAGATCGCCCATAGCGTAGTGGTGCTGGCCGACAGCGACATGGTGGTGAAGCCGGATTACCTCGCCCGCATCGTCGCCGAGCTGGGCCAGCCCGGCGTCAACGGCGTCACCTGCCTCTATCACGGGGTGCCGGCGCACCGGGGCATCTGGGCCCACCTGTCGGCGCTGGCCATCGACGTGCAGTTCCTGCCCAACGTGGTGATGGGCACCTCCCTCGGGCTCGCGAAGCCCTGCTTCGGCTCCACCATCGCCTTCACGGCGAAGGCGCTCGCCGAGATCGGCGGGTTCGAGACGTTCCGGGACGATCTCGCCGACGATTACGCCATCGGCGAAGCCCTGCGCGCCGGCGGCGGCCTCGTGGCGATCCCGACCTTCACCATCGGCCACACCTGCGTCGACACCGATCTCTCCGGCCTGTGGAGCCACGAGCTCCGCTGGAACCGAACCATCCGCAACGTCGATCCGGCGGGCTACGCCGGCTCCATCGTCACCCACGCCTTCCCGCTCGCCCTCATGGGCGCGCTGATCCCGGGGGCGGGCACCAACGCCCTGGTGGTCGCCGCCCTGGCGCTCGCATGCCGCATCGTCCTGTGCGTGCGCCTCGAGCGGGCCTTCGGGCTCGCGTCGCACCCGTACTGGCTGTTGCCGATCCGCGACATCCTCTCGTTCATGAACTTCGCCTGGAGCTTCGTCTCGGGTGCGGTGACATGGAAGGGCCACGATTATCGGGTGGTTGCGGATGGCACACTGATCCCCGAGCGAAGCCTCGGCCACGATGCTGGTGCATCCTCGCTCTGATCTTCGCTTCTAGCTTCCCGCCCGCCCCCGTTCCTTTCTCGCTGAGGCCTTGAACCCCATGCGCACCCTCTTCCTGCAGGCTCCCACCTTCGACGGCTTCGACGGCGGCGCCGGCTCCCGCTACCAGGCCAAGCGCGAGATCAAGTCGTTCTGGTACCCGACCTGGCTCGCCCAGCCGGCGGCCCTGGTGCCGAACTCGAAGCTCATCGACGCGCCGCCGCACAACATCAAGCTCGCCGAGATCGTGGCTCAGGCCAACGACTTCGACCTCGTGGTGCTCCACACCTCGGTGCCGTCGTTCAAGTCCGACGTGAAGACCGTCGAGGCGCTGAAAGCCGCCAACCCGAAGCTCATCGCCGGCCTCATCGGCGCCAAGGTCGCGGTCGACGCCGCCGGCGCCATGGCCCAGGCCCCGTGCATCGATTTCTGCGCCCGCAACGAGTTCGACTTCACCGTCAAGGAAGTCGCCGACGGCACCCCGATGTCGGAGATCAAGGGCCTGTCCTACAGGGACGCCAACGGTGTCGTGATCCACAACGTCGATCGCGAGATCATGACGGACATGGATCAGCTGCCCTTCGTCACGAGCGTGTACAAGCGCGACCTGCAGATGGAGAAGTACTTCATCGGGTACCTGAAGCACCCCTACATCTCGTTCTATTCCGGCCGTGGCTGCAAGAGCCGCTGCACCTTCTGCCTCTGGCCGCAGACCGTCGGCGGCCACACCTACCGCACCCGCTCGGTCGCGCACGTGATCGAGGAGATCAAGTACTGCCTGAAGGAGTTCCCGCAGACGAAGGAGTTCTTCTTCGACGACGACACCTTCACCGACAATCTTCCTCGTGCTGAAGAAATCGCGCGCGAATTGGGCAAGTTGGGCGTGACCTGGTCGTGCAACGCCAAGGCGAACGTGCCGCGCGAGACCCTGAAGGTCCTCAAGGAGAACGGCCTGCGTCTGCTCCTCGTCGGCTACGAGTCCGGCAACCAGCAGATCCTGAACAACATCAAGAAGGGCATGCGCGTCGAGGTGGCCGAGAAGTTCACCAAGGATTGCCACGACCTCGGCATCGCCATCCACGGCACCTTCATCGTCGGTCTGCCCGGCGAGACCCGCGAGACGATCCAGGAGACCATCGCGTTCGCCAAGCGCATCAACCCGCACACCATCCAGGCGTCCCTGGCCGCCCCCTACCCAGGTACCTTCCTGTACAAGCAGGCGGTGGAGAACGGCTGGCTCGACATCGCCAATGCTGAGCTCGTCGACGAGAACGGCGTGCAGATCGCGCCGCTGCACTACCCCCACCTGTCGCATTCCGAGATCTTCGCGGCGGTGGAGGAGTTCTACCGGAAGTTCTACTTCCGCGCTCCGAAGATCGCCTCCATCGTCTCCGAGATGGTCCGCTCACCCGACATGATGAAGCGCCGCCTGCGCGAAGGCGTCGAGTTCTACCGCTTCCTCAAGGAGCGTCAGGGCACCGCCAAGGCCGCGTAAGCAGCTCAGGTCATCGACCGATCGCGGCCGGGCCCAAAGCCCGGCCGTTCGCGTTCCCGGGTTCGGGGCCAAGGCCCCGGCGGGTCGAGGGCGGAGCCCCGCTCTTCCTCCTTCCAGGGCTCCGCCCTGGACCCGCGAGAGGGCTTGCCCTCTCGAAACCCCGTCGTTGGGAGTTTTCGTGAAGCGTCTCGTCGTGACGGCCGACGATTTCGGCTTGAGCCTCGCGGTCAACGAGGCCGTCGAGCAGGCCCATCGCGAGGGCATCCTCACGGCCGCGAGCCTGATGGTCGGCGCGCCCGCCGCTGCCGATGCCGTGGCTCGCGCCCGGCGCCTGCCCACGCTCCGGGTCGGGTTGCACCTGGTGATGGTCGAGGCGTGGCCGACCCTGCCGGCGGCCAGCCTGCCCGATCTCGTCGGCCCGGACGGCCTCATCCGCAGCGATATGGGCCGGCTCGGCCTCGACCTCGCCCTGAAGCCCTCGGCGCGGCGTCAACTCGCGGCCGAGATCACGGCCCAGTTCGAGGCCTACCGGGCGACGGGCCTGCTCCTGGACCACGTCAACGCCCACAAGCACTTCCACGTCCACCCGCTCATCGCCGGCGCGGTGCTGTCCATCGGCCGCCGCTTCGACATGCGGGCGATCCGCGTGCCGCGCGAGCCACGCGCGATGCTGCGCGCTGCCGAGCCGGGCGCCGACCCGAAGCCCGCCCTCGACAGTGCGCCGTGGGCGGCGCTGCTGGCCGTGCGCGCGCGTCAGGCCGGGCTGCTGATTCCCGACCGGACCCTGGGGCTCGCCTGGTCCGGCTCCATGACGCCGGAGCGCGTCGCCGGTCTCCTGGCCCATCTGCCCGATGGTCTCACGGAACTCTACACCCATCCCGCCACCGGTGGCGGGTTTCCCGGCGAGGCGCCCGGCTACGCCTACGCGGCCGAGCGCGATGCCTTGATCGCGCCGGCTGTTCTGGCGGCCTTGGCGGCCTCCGGGGCGATCCGCGGTGGCTTCTCGGATTTCACCTCATAGGTCGCCGCCTCACGGAAAGCGGGCAGCGAGGGGGTGGTCGCGCAGGGCGTGATCGACGGTCGCCAAGCGGCACGACTCGACATGACACTGTGCGAGCAGCATCCGATCGAAGGGGTCGCGCGTCGGCGGAACGGGGTCGATGCAGGCCAGAGCATGCGCCGCACTGACGGGAAGACGTGCGATGCCGAGGGCTTCGTAGAAGAGCGGCAGACTCTCAAGCGGAAGGTCGGGGTCGAGCTTCCCCAGCCCCGTCTTGATCGCAATCCCCCATAAACTCGCGACACTTGCGAACGCAAGGTCTCGGGTTGTCTCAGGCATTCCGCAAAGGAGTAGCTGACCTGATGCAACCGTCCGAGGAAGATGGCGAGTAGGATGTGACTGTCGAGGATCAGTCTCACGGCAGCGGAAGCGGTCGAAGCAGGAAGTCTTTCGGCCAAGGGTCGTCGAAATCGCCCGGGATGAACCCGACAGTGCGACGAATTCCGTGCTCGCGCAGGAATGCCTCGCCCGCGGCGAGGTCGATTCCCCCGGTTCGCTTCTTATGCGGTACGAGATCGAAGACCGGCGTGCCGTTCCGTGTGACGACGATCACGTCGCCGCCATCGACGCGCTCGGCTAACTCCGAAGCCCGGTCCTTCACGTCGTCGATTGAGACGATCATGTGGGACAAGCGCTCCCATGACTGCTCACAACCTGAGAATGCGTACGCCAGTCCTGAAATAGCGTCCAGTGTCGGTCTTCGTGGGTCGCGTCCACGTACGCAAAACGGGCACGGATCCGATCCGCGCCCGTTCGTCGTTCCGGGAAGGAAGGCGGGCCTTACTTCGCCGCCACAGCCTCGGCCGGGCGCCGGGCTTTCAGGTCCGGCGGCACGGCGGCGTCGCCTTCGGGGCGCTTCGGGGCGGGCTGCTTCGGCGGCGGGCCGAGGAAGGCCGGAACCACGAAGAACGCCGCCACCAAGGTGAAGAACAGCGACAGGGCCAGCAGCTTGCCCATGCTGGCCGTGCCGGGATGGCTCGACAGCACGAGGGAGCCGAACGCCGTGCCGGTGGTCAGCGCAGAGAAGAAGATCGCCCGGGTCAGGCTGGACGCCAGCATGTCGGCGACGCCCGCCCGCCAGGCGATGACGTAGTAGATGTGGAAAGCCACACCCACGGCGAGCATCAGCGGCATGGCGATGATGTTAGCGAAGTTCAGCGGCATGCCGACGATATGCAGCGCCATCAGGGTCCACAGGGTCGCGAGCACCAGGGGCCCGAGGGTCATCGCCACATCCCAGGGTTTGCGCAGGGCCACCGACAGGATGATGAAGATGAGCACCAGGGCGGTCAGCGCCGCCTGCACGAAGGCCCCCAGGATGGTGTAGCTCGACGAGGTGGTGGCGACTGGCGCGCCCGTTGCGTGAGGCGCCACGGTCTGCACCTCCTTGGCGAAGCGACGCAGGACGACGTTGTCGTTGGCGTCTCCGCTCGGGTGGACCTCGATCCGCGAACGCCCGTCCGCCGTGACCCACTCCGCCTTCAGCTTGGGCGGCAGGTTGGCCAGGGTGATCTTCTGGGGGTTCAGCAGACCGCCCAGACGCGTCAGCAAGGTCTTGAGGTCCGTGGTCAGGGCGACGCTGGCGGCCTCGCGCTTGGCGACGGGCGCCGCCGCCAGGGCATCGAGGGTGGTTGCGAGGGCACCGGCGGTCTTGGCGGCCGTGAGCGTCCGCAGGGCAACGGCCGTGTCCCTGATCGCCTTGACGTTGTCGGCGTCCGTGGGCGGCGGCGGCTTGCGGCCCGGGTTCAAGGCCGGACCGAGAAGCTGGGCCGTATCGGCGATGACGGCGAGCTTCGCGTCCTGGTCGCGGGGCACGAAGGTGTCGATGTCGATGACCTTGGCGACGGACGGCAGCTTGCGCAGCTTCGCGGCGATCTCCGGCACCGCCTCGGGGGAGGGGGCGAGGACGTCGATGAGGTTCGGGCTCGTCTCCGGGTCCTTGATTAGATCGAGATAGGTGGCGATCGATTCCACCTTCGGGCTGCGCAGGTGCATCGGATTGGAATCGAACGGCAGCTTGAACAGCAGGGGAATGCCCGCCACGGTCACGAGGCCGACGCCGATGAGGACGGCCTTGCGGTGCTCGATGATCCAGTGGTCGACCCCCGCCATCCAGGCGGTCTCGACGGCCTTCGCCTCGGTCTTCGGCTTGAACACGGCGATGAGCGCCGGCAGCAGGGTGAGCGAGAACAGGTAGGCGACGATCATGCCGACGCCGGCGATGAGGCCGAGTTCGGACACGCCCCGGAAGGCGGTGGGCAGGAAGGCGAAGAAGCCGGCGATGAGCGAGATGGCGGCCAGTGTCAGGGACCAGCCGACGCCGCGCGCGGCGGCACTCAGGGCCGAGGGCAGGTCCGGCTGCTCGAACCGGTCCGCTCGGTAACGGACGGCAAACTGGATGCCGAAATCGATTCCGAGCCCCACGAAGAGGGCGGCGAAGGCGACCGAGATCGGGTTCAGCTCGCCCACCATCAGCAGCCCGAGGGCCGCCGTGACGATGAGGCCGGCAAAGGTGGTGATGAGCACCGCGCCCACCAGGGAGGCGGAGCGCAGGGCGAGCCAGACGAACAGCACGATGGCGCCGGTGGTGACGCTGTAGTTGAGGAACGCGTCCTCGGCGAGCGTCGCGAACTCATCGTCGGCCACGGCCACGGGGCCGGTCAGGCGCATGCGGGCGCCACCGCCGACCTCGTACTCGCCATTGTTGATCTTGAGATCCGCCGCGATCTTGCGGACGACCGCCGTCGCCGTGGCGCCGGGCTGAAGGGCGTTATAGTCCAGCACCGGCTGGATCATCACGAACTTGCGCAGGTCGGTGCTGTGCAGCTTGCCGTTGGACAGGAGCGTCTGCCACGATAGGCGCGCCGGCTCGCCGGCCAGGACCTTGCGCAAAGTCGCGTCGATCTGGGCCATCGGCCGGTCGAGGTCCTCGACCTTGGCGTCGCCGCTCTTGACGCCCTTCGCCCCGAGGCTGAGCACCCGCATGATGCCGCGCAGGGACGGGTCGGCGGCGAGCGGCCCGAGCAGGCCCTGCTGCTGGACGAGCTGCTCGGTGGTCTTGGTCAGTTCCTCCTGCGACATGAGCAGGAAGCCGTTCTTCTCGTAGAACGGCCCGCCGTCCGGGCGGTAGACGGACTCGATGGTGTCCTTGCGCTCGGCCAGGGCCTTGGCGAGATTGGCCGCCGCCTCCTCGGCCTCCTCGGGCGATTTCCCGTCGATGACCGCCACGAGGGTTCCGGTCCGCTGCGGGAACGCCTTCTCGTAGGCGATCTCGTCCTGGCGCCAGGGGACGTCCTTGTCGATCAGCCGCTCCACATCGGTGTTGATGCGGAATAGGTGGGCGGCCATGCCGGCGCTCGCGGCGGTGGCGAGGGCGACCAGGGCTATGACCAGCCAGCGGCGCTGGACGGAAAACGCGACGAGCCGTTCGATCACGGGTATCCTGCCTGCTTATGCGATGTGGTCCGGGCGGGGCCGGCGGGGTCTGTGGCCACCGGCCGTGGAGCCGGAACACGCGGATCGCGCCATGTCCGACCGTCGGGTATCACCAATCGGCACGATCCACGAATGCGAACACCCTCCCGGCGGCGGTCGGCCGACGGCTTCGATACGACGAAACCGCGCGCGACGCGCCGATCCTGACGCTTGGCTCAGTAAGGGTCCTGCGTCCAGAATGCAACGCATCCCATGTTTTGCGAAGGTCCGGGCTTTCGGAGGCGGAATCGGCTTCACGGCATGCGTGGCATGCAGGTCGGTAGTCCAGCGCCGTCAGGAAGAAGCGCCGGTCGGTACGACGCCTCGCCTCAGAAAACTCACGATCCGGGGGCTTGTCTTCCACCATCACGGCGGCTGGGGGTTCCGGCTGGCCGTCCCGTCACCAACGCCCACTGCACGCCGATCCCCGGCCCTGTGGCCGGATTATCCCAGGGTCGCGGAAACCCGCACGGTCGAGGTCGGTTGTGCGTCGTTTCGGATTGGTTCCAATCTAGGTCGCTGGAATTCCGATTTTTTTCACGCTAAGCAGCCCGATACATCGGGGCCAGCAACAAGGAGCCACGTCTTGGGTATTCCCCTCCGGTACGTCGCGAAGATTGGCGGCTACATCCTGAAACAGCACCTCACCGGCCGCAAGCGCTACCCGCTCGTGATGATGATGGAGCCGCTGTTCCGCTGCAATCTCGCCTGCGCCGGTTGCGGCAAGATCGATTACCCGGACGAGATCCTGAACAAGCGCCTGCCGGTGGCGGATGCCCTCGAGTCCGTGCGCGAGTGCGGCGCCCCCATGGTGGTCATCGCCGGCGGCGAGCCGCTCCTGCACAAGGACCTGCCGCAGATCGTCGAGGGCATCATCGCCCAGAAGAAGTTCGCGATCGTGTGCACGAACGCGTTGCTCCTCGAGAAGAAGATCAAGGAGTACAAGCCCAGCCCATACTTCACCTGGTCGATCCATCTCGACGGCGACAAGGAGATGCACGACGGCTCGGTGTGCCAGCGCGGCGTCTACGACAAGGCCGTGGCCGCCATCGCCAAGGCGAAGGAGATGGGCTTCCGCGTCACCATCAACTGCACCTTCTTCAACAACTCGTCCTCGGACAAGATCGCCGACTTCTTCGACAGCGTGACGAAGATGGGCATCGACGGCATCACGGTCTCGCCCGGCTACGCCTACGAGCGTGCGCCCGACCAGCAGCACTTCCTGAACCGCAAGGCGACGAAGGATCTGTTCCGCGGCGTGTTCCGCGCCGGCAAGGAGAAGGGCCGCCAGAAGTGGGCCTTCCAGCAGTCGGGCCTGTTCCTCGACTTCCTGGCCGGCAACCAGACCTACCATTGCACGCCCTGGGGCAACCCGACCCGCACCGTTTTCGGCTGGCAGAAGCCCTGCTACCTGCTCGGCGAGGGTTACACGGCGACCTTCAAGGAACTGATGGAGGAGACCGACTGGGATTCCTACGGCACCGGCAACTACGAAAAGTGCGCCGACTGCATGGTCCATTCGGGCTACGAGGCGTCCTCGGTGGTGGATTCGGTGCGCAAGCCCTGGAAGCCGCTCATCCAAGCGATCCGCGGGATCAAGACCGAGGGCGAGATGGCCCCCGAGATCAATCTCGACAAGCAGCGCCCGGCCGAGTTCGTGTTCTCGCGCAACGTCGCCCAGAAGCTGTCCGAGATCAAAGCCTCCGGCGTCGACACCAAGCGCGAAGCCCGCAACCGCACGGCGGCCTGAGCCGCCTCGGCGCCGGCAGAGTCCGGCGCCGAACGATCCCGAACGAAAAGCCCCGCGACATCTTTGTGTCGCGGGGCTTTTCGTTGTCCGAAATCCGTTCGTCCTACGGTACGCCGAGGCTCGCACCGAGCAGGGGCCGGCACCGCTTCAGGACCGCGAAGGCCCGCCCGGAATCGCGGGCGAGGTGCATGAGGGGGCCGATCTGGCGTGGATCGCGCAGGATCGCCATGAGCACCGCGACGATGTCGGGCTCGCCGTTCGGTTTCAGCGCCTGCGCCGCGAAGGCCGGGATCGCCCGTTTGGCCGGATCGCAGATCACGCGGATCGCCGCGAAGGGCAGGCCATGCCGGGCCGCGAAGGCGGCGGCGACGTGCGATTCCATATCGACGGCGACAGCCCCGGTACGGGCGTGGAGGCTGGCCTTGTCGGCAGGAGCGAGGATCGCCGTTTCCACGCCGGCGACGGCCGCCAGGACGGAGCCCAACGCCGCGAGCCGGGCCATCAGCGCATCGGCCACGGCTCTGTCGGCTGGATAGCTTCGGTCACCCGCCACAATCTCGGTGGCGACAACCACATCCCCCGCCGCGAGGTCGGGCGCGAGTCCTCCGGCGATGCCGATGCTGACCACCGCGCGGCATCCCGGCGGCACTCGGACTTCGAGGAGGGCGCGCAGGCGCCGCGGGTCGCCGCCCGCCCCGATGGCGATCACCCCCGGTCCGGCGGCAAGACGCGCTTCCTTGGCGAGGCCGGTGACGGCGAGGACGGGGAGCATCGGATTTCCAGACACCAAGCCGGCCCTCCCCGGAGCGGGTAGGGGCGGGCGCGCCCCTACATTCCGAACGCGACCGTCCGGGTGTTGGACTGCTTCAGATTGCGGAAGCGCGCCATGGCCCAGAGCGGGAAGAACTTCGGGTAGCCGTGGTAGCGCAGGTAGAACACCCGCGGGAAGCCGGTGGCGGTGTAGCGCTCCTCGGACCAGAAGCCGTCGGCCCCTTGCGTCCGGGTCAGGTAGTTGATGCCACGCACCACCGCCGGATCGTCGGCCTCGCCCGCCGCCATGAGGGCGAGCAACGCCCAGGCCGTCTGCGAGGCCGTGGAGTAGCCCGGCTCGAAGGCCGGATCGATCTTGTAGGACGATGCGTCTTCGCCCCAGCCGCCATCCGGGTTCTGGATGCGGATGAGCCAGGCCACGGCCTTGCGGATCTCGGGGCTCGCCGGATCGACGGCGGCGGCATTGAGGGCGCACAGCACCGACCAGGTGCCGTAGATGAAGTTCATGCCCCAGCGGCCGTACCACGAACCGTCCTCTTCCTGGTCGGCGAGGAGGTAGGAGACGCCGCGGTCGAGGGCCTTCGAGCTGTCGCGGGTCTCGCCGAGCTGGGCCAGCATCGAGACGACGCGGGCGGTGACGTCGGCGGTGGGCGGGTCGAGCAGGGCGCCGTGATCCGAGAACGGGATGTGGTTGAGGTAATGATGGTTGTTGTCGGCGTCGAACGCCGCCCAGCCACCGTCGCTCGACTGCAGGCCCTCGACCCATTCGCGGGCCCGCGCAATGGCATTGGCGTAGTCGGGCACGTCGGCGACCAGCCCGTGCTGACGGGTGGCCCGGTCCATGGCCATCACCACGACGGCGGTGTCGTCGAGGTCGGGGAAGTGGGGATTGGCGTACTGGAACGCCCAGCCGCCGGGACGCACGTTCGGGCGGCCCGCCGCCCAATCGCCCTTGATGTCGAGGACCTGAAGGGGCTTGAGCCAGTCGAGGCCGCGGCGGGCCTGCCGCTCGGCCTCGGGGCCGCCGGCTTCCAGCAGGGCATGGCCGGCCAGCGCCGTATCCCACACCGGGGACAGGCAGGGCTGCACGTAGGCCTCGTGCTCCTTGACCACCACGAGCTTCTCGATGGCCTCGCAGGCGATCATCACCAGCGGGTGGTCGGCGGGATAGCCGAGCACGTCGTACATCAGCACGGTGTTGACCATGGCGGGGAAGATGGCGCCGAGGCCGTCTTCGCCGTTGAGGCGCTCGCTGACCCAGGCCTCGGCCTTGTCGATGGCGCGCTGGCGGCGCTTCTTCGGGAAATGCGCCTGGGTGACTTGCAGCACCCGGTCGATGGCCCCGAAGATGGGCGTCCAGGGCCAGGTCGCGTGCGGGCTGCCGGGCCAGTGACGGACGTGCTCGGGCGGCGTCACGAACAGTTCCGGCACGCCGAGGCCGCGCGGGTTCTTGGCCAAGGGCTTCTTGGCCTGAAGCACCAGCAGGGGCACGATCACGCAGCGCGCCCAGTAGGACACCTTGTCGAGGTGGAACGGGAACCACTTCGGGAGGTGCATGATCTCCACGGGCATCACCGGCACGGCGCGCCACGGCACCTGCCCGAACAGGGCCAGCAGGAAGCGGGTGAAGACGTTGGAATTGGCGGCCCCGCCGCGCGACAGGATCGCCTCGCGCGCACGGCGCATGTGCGGCGCCTCGATGGAATCGCCCGTGAACTTGAGGGCGTAGTAGGCCTTGACGCTCGCGCTCATGTCGAACGGCCCATCGTGGACCAGGGACCAGCCCCCGTGCTTGCCTTGCGTGCGGCGCAGGTAGTTGCCGATCTTAGCCTCCAGGCCCGGCACGATCTCGGTCGCGCGGAACTGGTGGAACATGATGTATTCGGACGGAATCGTCGCGTCGGCCTCGAGCTCGAAGCACAGGTGCCCGTCGGCGTGGGAGAGAGCCGCGAGAGCGTGCGTCGCGCGCGTGATGCCGCGCTCCACATCCTCGATGGAGATCTCCTGCGTCTTGGGGCGCTGCAGCGCCTCGACCTTCTTGAATGCCTCTCGCATCGTCCTCGCCTCACCGGCCTTCAAAGCCGCCGCCATACCTCAGGCCGCGCCGCACGCGCGTGCCCGTGCACACTCGCCCGCCGGGCGTGCGAGTGCGTGCGCGGCGGTCGTTCCCGACCGGATCGCGCCTTCGATCGTCGATGGCAGACCGGTCGCGGTCCAATCGCCTGCCAGGACGCAATTGCGGTGGGCCGTCTGGGCGCCGGATCGGCGCGCGGCCTCGGCAGGCGTCGCCGCGAAGGTCGCCCGCTTCTCCTTGACGATCTGCCAGCTTGGCAGTTCTGGCGCAAGTCCGCACAAAGTCGAGACTTCGGCCCAGATTTGTCGACCCAAGTCTTCCCGCGGCACGTCGAGGAGGCGATCGGCGCCGCTGATGGTCACGGATAGACGATCCGGATAGGCGAACAGCCACTCCGTCAGTCCATTCACCACGCCGAGCAGTAACGGTGCGTTCGCGGGCGGAACCACAGCGAAATGCGCGTTGACGATGGAGCGGTAGGCCTGCGGCGCGGCCAACCCCGGAATCAGGTCCGCCGCCACCCAGGGTGGCAGGGCGACCACGACCGAATCATCGGCGCCGAGAACGAGGGTCTCGTCGCCGAACACGAGTTCGGTGACCCCGGCCTCGCCGAACGTCAGCGAGCGCAGGCGATGCCCGAACCGCATTTCGGCGCCGTACCGTGCTAGATAGGCCACAGCCGGATCGACGAACGCCGCCGAGAGCCCGGCCACCGCCACGAGGGGACGGCTCGCAGCACCTCCGGCCCCGAGGGTCTCGCGCAGGATCGTGGCGGCGAGGCCGACGTCGCTCTCCTTCGGCTCGGTGTTGAGGGCCGCGATGAGCACCGGGTGCCACAAGCGGTCGTAGAGCAGGCCCTCGCAGGCCATGGCCTCGCCGATGGTTCCGCCCTGGCCCGGCGCCTTGCCGGCGGCGGCCTTCAGGATGCGCAAGGGGGCGAGATAGTCCGATGCCTTGGTGCCCGGCACCCGGCGCGAAGCTGCAAGCACCCACCAGGGGATCCGGCCGGCGTTGGGGCGCAGGGTCCAGCGCTCGCCGGTCTTGAGGTCGGCGAAGGGGAACTCGGCTTCGGCCGGCCCCGAGAGGGCATCGGCCGGGGCGCCGATGGTCTTCATGAAGCCCAGCGCCGAGGTGTTGCCCGACAGGAGCAGGTGGTTGCCGTTGTCGATGGTGAGACCGAGGGTCGGGTCGTAGTACGAGCGGCAACGGCCGCCGGCCTGCTTGGCCGCCTCGTGCACGATCACGCGGCGTCCGGCCTCCACCAGGGAGACGGCGGCCGAGAGCCCGGCGAGCCCGGCGCCGACGACGTGGACGGTACCGGCCATCAGACGATCCCGTGACGCAGGGCGACGGCGACGAGGGCGGCCTTGGCCGGCTTCACCCGGGCGCGGGGCTTGGCCCAACCGCGCGCCAGCACGGCGTCGAGGTAGAGCCGGTAGGCCGCCGCCATGAGACGGGGCGCCTTGGTGACCTTGCGCGGGCAGCGGGCGATGATCGCCCAGGTCTCGCGGTAATGCTCCTTCGCCTCCTCCGCGACGGCGGCACAGACTTCGCCGATGCGGGGATGGTCGATGGCCGCCTGCGGCGTCGGATCGGTCAGGCCGATGGCGAAAAGCTTCTCGCGGGGGAGGTAGAGGCGGCCGCGCTCGGCATCTTCGTCGATGTCGCGCAGGATGTTGGTGAGCTGGAGCGCGCGGCCCTCGTGATGGGCGAGCGCGATGCCTTCGGCCTCGGCCACACCGAAGATGCGTACGGAGAGACGGCCGACGGCACTGGCGACCCGGTCGCAGTAGAGGTCGAGGGTGGCTTCGTCGGGGGCGACGATGTCCTCGAACGCGTCCATGGCCATGCCGTCGATGACGGCGTGGAAATCCGCCCGCAACAGGCCGTAGCGCCGGATCGGAACCACGAGGTCCTGCACCCGGGGCACGGGCCGTCCGGCATAGAGGGCGTCGATGTCGGCGGCCCAGCGGTCGAGCTCAGCCCGGCGAATCTCGGCGGGACCGCCGTCATCGGCGACATCGTCCACGGCGCGGCAGAACGCGTAGACGGCATACATCGCCTCGCGCCGTTCCTTCGGCAGTAGCCGCATGGCGGTGTAGAACGACGAAGATTTCGCCGGCAGGGCCTCGACGGGCGCCGTCTCGGGCAGGGGCGTGGCGGTGGCGCTCATGCGCGTGTCCCCAGCGCATGGCGACGCAGGGTCCGACCGCGCAGGGGGCGCCGCGCCAGGGTCGCGGCAATGCCGCCGAGCGCCGTCAGGGCGAACGCCGCCTTGCCGTGATGGACCTTCTCGGACAGGGGATCACGCTCCATCAGGCCCCGGCACAGCACGACCGCGAGGCGGTGGATCGCCGCGATCTCGAGGCTGAGGCGCAGGTCCGCGATGAGGTCGGGCAGCACGGCGCCCTCGTCCAGGAGCCCCATGGTGCGTGTCGCCAATTCACGGATGACGGCGCGCAGCGCCGGCGAGGCCTTGGCGGCGCCCAGTGCCTCGACGGTCACGCCATGCTTCTCCAGGGTTTCGCGCGGGAGGTAGACCCGGTCGTTGCGGGTGTAGTCCTTCCCGCAATCCTGGAGGTGATTGATGATCTGCAGCGCGGCGCAGATGGCGTCGGACGGCCCCCAGACCACGGACGGATCCTCGCCGTGCACGTCGAGGACGTAGCGTCCCACCGGCATGGCCGAGAGTCGGCAATAGGCGATGAGCTCGTCCCAATCGGCGTAGCGGGTCTTGCGCGCATCGAGGCGGAAGGCGTCGAGGAGTTCGAGCGCGTGGGTCGCCGGCAAGCCTCTCGCGAAAAGTTCGCGCTTGAGGGGCTCGGCCTCGGGGTCGGACGGACCCTTGCCCGTGAGGGCGTCGGCGAGCGCGTCGAGCAGCTCGATCTTACGCTCGGGCGTCAGCGTGGTGTGGTCCGCGACATCGTCGCCGGCCCGCACGAAATCGTAGAAGGCCAGGATCGCGCCCCGGTTCCTCGGGTGGATCAGGTGCGACGCGACGGGAAAGTTCTCGTCCTTGTGGCCCTTGCCGGAGCGGGCCTCCGTGGCGTTCTGCAGGGTGGCGCTCACTTGAGGCGTCCCTCCTGGCGGAACCACGCGATGGCGTCGGACAAGCCTTCGCGGTAGGGGCGGGCGGTGTAGCCGAGTTCGGCTCGCGCCTTCGCATCGGTGAAGAACATGCGGTAGCGCGACATCCTGATGCCGTCGATGGTGGCGAACGGCGCCTTGCCGGTGAAGCGGGCGATCTGCTCGGAGACGAACGCGATCGGGTAGACCACGGCGCGCGGCAGGTTCACCGTCGGCGCCTTGCGGCCGACCATGCCGGCGATGTCGGCGAGCATCTGCGAGAGCAGGACATTCTCGCCGCCGAGGATGTAGCGCTCGCCGACCCGTCCGCGCTGGAGCGCGAGCAGATGGCCGTAGGCGACATCGTCCACGTGGGCGAGGTTGAGGCCGGTGTCGACGAAGGCGGGCATGCGTCCGAGCGCCGCTTCCAAGATGATGCGGCCCGTGGGCGTCGGCTTCACGTCGCGGGGGCCGATGGGCGTCGACGGGTTGACGATGACCACGGGCAGGCCGTTGCGCGCCGCCATCTCCTCGACGACGCGCTCGGACACCACCTTGCTGCGTTTGTAGGCGCCGATGGCGGTACCGGGCGTCAGGGGCCGGGTCTCGTCGGCGGGCGTGCCGTCGTCGTGCGGTTTGATGGTGGCGACGCTCGACGTGTAGACGATGCGCTCGATGCCGGCCCGCAGGGCCTCTTCCATGAGGATCACGGCGCCGTCGCGGTTGGTCGCGACGATCTCCTCGGGGTTCGGCGCCCACAGGCGGTAATCCGCCGCCGCGTGCACGAGGTATCGCTGGCCTTGCAAGGCGGCGGCGACGGCCGTCCGGTCGCGCATGTCGCCCTCGACCACCTCGACGTCGGTCCAGGTCAGATTGGTGCGCGGCGATGTGGCCCGCACCATGATCCGCACCCGAAATCCGGCCTTGCGGAACACGTCCACGAGGGCGGCGCCCAGGAAACCGCTCGCACCGGTGATGAGAACCGGGCCGGCATCGAAGGGGCCGGTGGGGGTCGCCTGTGGCATTTCTCTCGCGGGTTCAAAAGCAAAAGGGGCGCAGCGGGTTTGGGACCGCAGAACCCGGCGCTTTTGTCATCGAAATAGACCTCCGACAAGCGCAGTCGGGTCACACCCAGGCGCATCCGCACGGGGCTGGCCCGCGCGGATGCGCCTGATGGGACCAGTCAGGCGAGGCGCAAGCGGCTCGATCCGGCCTTCCGCTCGGGGAGGGTATCGCGGGCGGTGCGGGCGATGGATTCGGCGTCGAGGCCGGCCTCGCGGTACATGGCGTCGGGGGAGTTGTGGTCCTGGTAGGTGTCGGGCAG
>NZ_LMMX01000003.1:0-137223 GCF_001422425.1 Methylobacterium sp. Leaf102
GCTGAAATTCGCCTGCTTCCTGAAACACTGAGATTACGGAGGCTACGATGGCCAAAGAGAAATTCGCTCGTACGAAGCCGCACTGCAACATCGGCACGATCGGTCACGTGGACCACGGCAAGACGTCGCTGACGGCGGCGATCACGAAGGTCCTGGCCGAGTCGGGCGGTGCGACGTTCACGGCCTACGACCAGATCGACAAGGCGCCGGAGGAGAAGGCGCGCGGCATCACGATCTCGACGGCGCACGTCGAGTACGAGACCGCCAACCGGCACTACGCCCACGTCGATTGCCCGGGCCACGCCGACTACGTGAAGAACATGATCACGGGTGCGGCGCAGATGGACGGCGCGATCCTGGTGGTGTCGGCCGCCGACGGCCCGATGCCGCAGACCCGCGAGCACATCCTGCTCGCCCGCCAGGTCGGCGTGCCGGCCCTGGTGGTGTTCCTCAACAAGGTCGACCTCGTCGACGACGAGGAGCTCCTCGAGCTCGTCGAGATGGAGGTGCGCGAGCTCCTCTCCAAGTACGACTTCCCCGGCGACGACATCCCGATCACCAAGGGTTCGGCCAAGGTGGCCCTCGACAACGGCGACAAGGCCGTCGGCCACGACGCCGTGATCGCCCTGATGAAGACCGTGGACGACTACATCCCGCAGCCGGAGCGTCCCATCGACAAGCCGTTCCTGATGCCCATCGAGGACGTGTTCTCGATCTCGGGCCGCGGCACGGTGGTGACGGGTCGCGTCGAGCGCGGCATCGTCAAGGTCGGCGAGACCGTGGAGATCGTGGGCATCCGCGACACCCAGACCACGACGGTGACGGGCGTCGAGATGTTCCGCAAGCTCCTCGACCAGGGCCAGGCCGGCGACAACGTCGGCGTGCTCCTGCGCGGCACCAAGCGCGAGGACGTCGAGCGCGGCCAGGTCGTGTGCAAGCCCGGCTCGGTCAAGCCCCACACCAAGTTCAAGGCCGAGGCCTACATCCTGACGAAGGAGGAGGGCGGCCGCCACACGCCGTTCTTCACCAACTACCGCCCGCAGTTCTACTTCCGCACCACGGACGTGACCGGCGTGTGCGTTCTCCCCGAGGGCACCGAGATGGTGATGCCCGGCGACAGCGTGACCATGGACGTCACCCTCATCGTGCCGGTGGCCATGGAAGAGAAGCTGCGCTTCGCCATCCGTGAAGGCGGCCGCACCGTCGGCGCAGGCGTCGTCGCCGCCATCAACGAGTAGTCTTCCGTCCCACGGTCACGTCTGCAGGGAACGACAGAGGGGCGGGGCCTCGCGCCCGCCCCGATATCGCCCCGCCAAGGTTTAGGTCATGAACGGTCAGAATATTCGTATCCGCCNATCGTGCCGGTGGCCATGGAAGAGAAGCTGCGCTTCGCCATCCGTGAAGGCGGCCGCACCGTCGGCGCAGGCGTCGTCGCCGCCATCAACGAGTAGTCTTCCGTCCCACGGTCACGTCTGCAGGGAACGACAGAGGGGCGGGTCCTCGCGCCCGCCCCGATATCGCCCCGCCAAGGTTTAGGTCATGAACGGTCAGAATATTCGTATCCGCCTCAAGGCGTTCGATCATCGGATCCTCGATGCATCGACCCGCGAGATCGTCTCGACGGCCAAGCGCACCGGTGCCACCATCCGTGGTCCGATCCCGCTGCCGACGCATATCGAGAAGTTCACCGTCAACCGCTCGCCGCACATCGACAAGAAGTCGCGCGAGCAGTTCGAGATGCGCACCCACAAGCGCGTCCTCGATATCGTCGATCCGACGCCGCAGACCGTGGACGCGCTCATGAAGCTCGACCTCGCCGCCGGCGTGGACGTGGAGATCAAGCTCTAAGTCCCGCGGGGATTTAGAGCTTACCGTAAATCGCGCGAGGGGAGACACCTATGCGCTCAGGCGTCATTGCACAGAAGGTCGGCATGACCCGCATCTTTACGGATGCAGGCGAACATGTTCCGGTCACAGTGCTTAAAATCGATCAATGCCAGGTGGTTGCCCACCGTACCGTCGAGAAGAACGGTTACGTCGCCCTTCAGGTCGGCGTCGGAAAGGCCAAGGTGAAGAACGTGTCGGCTGCCGAGCGCGGCCGGTTCGCGGTCGCCAAGGTCGAGCCCAAGCAGAAGCTCGCCGAGTTCCGCGTGTCGGAAGACAAGCTGATCCCGGTCGGCGCCGAGATCACCGCCGACCATTTCATCCCGGGCCAGTTCGTCGACGTGACGGGCACCACCACGGGTAAGGGTTTCGCCGGTGGTATGAAGCGTTGGAACTTCGGTGGTCTGCGCGCGACCCACGGCGTGTCCGTGTCGCACCGCTCGATCGGTTCGACCGGTGGCCGTCAGGACCCGGGCAAGACCTTCAAGAACAAGAAGATGCCCGGTCACATGGGCGTCGATCGGGTGACCACCCAGAACCTGCGCGTCGTCCGCACGGACGTCGAGCGTGGCCTGATCCTGGTCGAGGGTGCGGTTCCCGGCGTCGCCGGCGGCTGGATCCAGATTCGCGACGCGGTGAAGCGCAAGCTCCCCGCGGACGTTCCGCAGCCTGGCAAGTTCCGTGAGCTCGGCGCTTCGCCCGTCTCCGACGCCCCGGCTCCCGAGGCTCCCGCTTCCGAGGAGAACGCGTGATGAAGCTCGATATCACCACCCTCGACGGCGCCGGAGCCGGCTCCGTCGAGCTCGACGAGACCATCTTCGGTCTCGAGCCCCGCGTGGACCTGCTCCAGCGCATGGTGCGCTGGCAGCTTGCCAAGCGTCAGGCCGGCACCCATGCGGTCAAGAACCGCTCGGACGTCAACCGGACCCGCAAGAAGCTGTACAAGCAGAAGGGCACCGGTAACGCTCGCCACGGCGCCGCCTCCGCTCCGCAGTTCCGCGGCGGTGGACGCGCCTTCGGTCCGGTCGTGCGCTCCCATGCCCACGACCTGCCCAAGAAGGTCCGCGCCCTGGCCCTCAAGCATGCCCTTTCGGCGAAGGTGAAGGATTCGACCCTCATCGTCATCGACGACGTCAAGCTCGAGGACGGCAAGACCAAGAACCTCGCCGCCCGCTTCGAGAAGATGGGTCTGTCGAGCGCGCTGTTCATCAGCGGGTCCGAGGTCGACGTGAACTTCGGTCGCGCCGCCCGGAACATCCCGATGATCGACGTGCTTCCGATCCAGGGCATCAACGTCTACGACATCCTGCGTCGCGACAAGCTCGTGCTGACGCGCGCAGCGATCGATGCGCTGGAGGCGCGTTTCAAATGAGTGCCGATCCGCGCCACTACGACATCATCGTCTCCCCGGTCATCACCGAGAAGGCGACGAACCTCACCGAACAGAACAAGGTCGTTTTCCGGGTTGCCCCGAAGGCGACGAAGCCGCAGATCAAGGAAGCGGTCGAGAAGCTGTTCGACGTCAAGGTGACGGGCGTGAACACGCTCGTGACCAAGGGCAAGAAGAAGATCTTCCGCGGGCTTCGCGGACAGCGTTCGGACGTGAAAAAAGCGATCGTGACCCTCGCCGAGGGTGAAACGATCGATGTCACGACCGGCCTCTGAGACAAGTCGGGTTAAGGATTACCACCGATGGCCTTGAAGACATTCAAACCGGTCACGCCGAGCCTTCGCCAGCTCGTGCTCGTCGACCGCCGTGAGCTCTACAAGGGCAAGCCGGTCAAGAAGCTCACCGAGGGCAAGTCGTCGTCCGGCGGCCGCAACAACCTCGGCCGCATTACCGTCCGCTTCCGTGGCGGCGGTCACAAGCGCACCCTGCGCAACGTCGACTTCAAGCGTCGCGTTCAGATGGGTGTGAGCGCCACCGTCGAGCGGATCGAGTACGATCCGAACCGCACGGCGTTCATCGCGCTGATCGCCTTCCCGGACGGCACGCAGAGCTACATCATCGCGCCCCAGCGTCTCTCGCCGGGTGACAAGGTGATCGCGGCCGAGCAGGTCGACATCAAGCCGGGCAATGCCGGTCCCGTCGGCAACATGCCGGTCGGCACCATCGTCCACAACGTCGAGCTGAAGATCGGCAAAGGCGGCGCGATCGCCCGCTCCGCCGGCAACTACGCTCAGATCGTCGGGCGCGACCAGGGCTACGTCACCCTGCGCCTGAACTCGGGCGAGCAGCGCCTGGTCCACGGTCAGTGCTTCGCCAGCGTCGGCGCGGTGTCGAACCCGGACCATATGAACATCTCGCTCGGCAAGGCGGGTCGTAACCGCTGGCTCGGCAGGCGCCCGCACGTTCGTGGTGTCGCCATGAACCCGGTCGATCACCCGCACGGCGGCGGTGAGGGACGCACGTCCGGCGGCCGTAACCCGGTCACGCCCTGGGGCGTTCCCACGAAGGGGAAGAAGACCCGCTCGAACAAGCGGACCGACGTCTTCATCCTGTCCAGCCGTCACAACCGCAAGAAGTAACCATCATGGCACGCTCGCTCTGGAAGGGGCCGTTCATCGACGGCTACCTCCTCAAGAAGGCTGAGACCGCGCGCGGATCCAGCCGCAACGAAGTCATCAAGATCTGGAGCCGCCGCTCCACGATCCTGCCGCAGTTCGTCGGGCTCACCTTCGGTGTGCACAACGGGCAGAAGCACATCCCGGTCTACGTGTCCGAGGAAATGGTCGGTCATAAGTTCGGTGAATTCTCGCCGACCCGTACCTTCCACGGTCACGCAGCCGACAAGAAGTCGAAGAGGCGCTGATCATGGGCAAGCCCGCCACTCCCCGCGCGCTCCCCGAGAACGAGGCTCAGGCCGTCGCGCGCATGCTGCGCGTCAGCCCCCAGAAGCTCAATCTCGTCGCGCAGCTCATTCGCGGCAAGAAGGTCGAGTCGGCCCTCGCCGATCTCGAATTCTCCCGCAAGCGGATCGCCCGCGAGGTCAAGAAGTGCCTCGAGAGCGCCATCGCCAATGCCGAGAACAACCACAATCTGGACGTCGATGATCTCATCGTCGCCCAGGCGTTCGTCGGAAAGGCCCTCGTGCTCAAGCGCTTCCACGCTCGTGCCCGCGGCCGCGGCGCCCGCATCCTGAAGCCCTTCGCGAACCTCACCATCGTGGTGCGCGAAGTCCCGACCGCCGAAGCGGCGTGAGGAGGACCTGATGGGCCAGAAAGTCAATCCGATCGGTCTGCGGCTCGGTATCAACCGGACCTGGGACTCCCGCTGGTTCGCCCAGAAGGGTGAATACGCGAAGCTCATGCACGAGGACGTCGCGATCCGCGCCGCCCTCATGAAGCAGCTGAAGCAGGCTGCCGTCTCGAAGATCGTCATCGAGCGTCCGCACCGGAAATGCCGCGTCACCATCCACTCGGGTCGTCCGGGCGTGGTGATCGGCAAGAAGGGCGCCGACATCGAGAAGCTCCGCAAGCTCGTCGGCACCCTGACCAAGGCCGACGTGACAATCAACATCGTCGAGGTGCGCAAGCCCGAGATCGACGCCACTCTGGTGGCCGACTCGATCGCCCAGCAGCTCGAGCGCCGTGTCGCCTTTCGTCGCGCCATGAAGCGTGCCGTGCAGTCGGCCATGCGTCTCGGCGCGGAGGGCATCCGGATCAATTGCTCCGGTCGTCTCGGTGGTGCCGAGATCGCCCGCCAGGAATGGTACCGCGAGGGCCGCGTGCCCCTGCATACCCTCCGGGCCGATGTCGATTACGGTGTCGCCACCGCCTTCACGACCTACGGGACATGCGGGATCAAGGTCTGGGTGTTCAAGGGCGAGATCCTCGAGCACGACCCGATGGCACAGGATAAGAAGGCGCAGGAAGAGGGTGGCCGTTCGGGCGGCCGTCGCGAGCGCGATGGCGAGGGTGGCCGCGAGCGCGGCCGGCGCGAGCACGCCTAACGGCGTGTTCGTGACCCCGTCGCCCTAGAAAGGTGTTGAGAGGCTGCCATGTTGCAACCCAAGAAGACCAGGTTTCGTAAGCAGTTCAAGGGTCGCATCCACGGTGCGGCCAAGGGCGGCTTCGACCTCAACTTCGGGACCTTCGGCCTGAAGGCCGTCGAGCCCGAGCGCATCACCGCGCGGCAGATCGAGGCGGCCCGCCGCGCGATCACCCGCGAGATGAAGCGTCAGGGCCGCGTCTGGATCCGGATCTTCCCGGATGTTCCGGTCACGGCCAAGCCCACCGAAGTCCGCATGGGCTCCGGTAAGGGTGCTCCCGAATTCTGGGCTGCCCGCGTGCATCCCGGTCGTATCATGTTCGAAGTCGACGGCGTGGCCGAGGACGTCGCGAAGGAGGCCCTGCGCCTCGGCGCGGCCAAACTCCCGATCCGCACGCGCGTCGTTCAGCGCATCGCTGACTGAGGGGGGGGGATCATGAAGTCGTCACAGAGACAGTCGGATCTCGCCGCCCTGTCGCCCGATCAGCTGAGCGATGAGCTGCTGAACCTGAAGAAGGAGCAGTTCAACCTGCGCTTCCAGGGTGCCACCGGCCAGCTTGAGAACGTCGCGCGGGTCCGCGAAGTCCGCCGCGATATTGCCCGCGTCCGTACACTTCAGCGTCAGAAGACGCTGAAGTCCGCGCAGGCTTGAGGAGTACACCATGCCGAAGCGCGTATTGCAGGGCGTCGTCGTCAGCGACAAGGGCGAGAAGACCGTCGTCGTGAAGGTGGAGCGTCGCTTCACCCATCCGGTGATGAAGAAGACCGTCCGTCGTTCGAAGAACTATCACGCCCACGACGAAGGCAATGTGGCCAAGGTCGGCCAGACCGTATCGATCGAGGAATGCCGTCCGTTCTCGAAGACCAAGACCTGGCAGCTGATCTCCGGCGCCGCGTCCGAGGTTCCCGCCGCCGAGGCGTGACCTCGTCGTCAGGACCGACCAAAAACGGGCGCAGGTTTCTGCGCCCGTTTTTTTGTGCCCGGCGGAGAAAGGGTTCCGCAACGGGATGCGTTGAACGCCTGCGTCGTCCGCCCGAACCCGGGGATCCTCTCGCCCGTCCGAGACGGCGCCGTATCAGGGCGCCTCATATGGTTTCCGGCTGATCCGTTCGGTGACGCGGTGAATCGCGGGTCCTTACACCTTCCAGGAGAGGGAGCCCGTCGCGCCGGCTCGATCCGAGGTGATCGGGCGGACACCGTATCAGGCGCCGTCGTAGCGGCCGCGGCCGGCTTCTCCCGCTGCGCCACCGTCGACCAATCGCCGGCCATGATGCTGCCGTAGGGCTCGACCGAATCGACGATGTCCGCGAGGCCATAGGTCCGGATCCGCGCCCGGACCGATACTGCGGCCTTGTAGGCACCCGGTAGGCCGAACGCGGCTCGGATGCGATGTGACGAGCGAGCCGGCCGATGCGTTCGGCATCCGTGCAAACCCTCTCAGGGTCCGCGACCCACAGTCGATCCTGTGCGGGAAGGTTGCTTCGGGTTCCTTGGCATCCGGGTTCCGGCCACGGCATCGTGGATCGCCGGCGGGACGGTTTCTCTGGCGGTTCCTGCGACGGGCCTTGCACCGGCAAGCCGGCTGATGTATTGGGCATGCCTTCGCGACAGTTGAGAGGGGTGCTCGCACCTTTCGAACGCGGTGACCGCGCCGGTGTGAAAGCACCGATAGCGCGGTTCGTCATATGAGCCGGGGACATCAGATCCCCCTCAGGCGTCGTCCGCCGGACAATACCGTCCGCGTGCGGAAACCCGCCTGAAACAAAGAAAGGTCACTGCCCGTGATCCAGATGCAGACGAATCTGGACGTCGCCGACAACTCGGGTGCACGCCGTGTGATGTGCATCAAGGTTCTGGGCGGGTCGAAGCGTAAATACGCCGGTGTCGGCGACATCATCGTGGTCTCGGTCAAGGAAGCGATTCCCCGGGGTCGCGTGAAGAAGGGCGACGTCATGAAGGCCGTCGTCGTGCGCACCGCCAAGGAAGTGAAGCGTCCCGACGGTTCGGTGATCCGCTTCGACAAGAACGCCGCCGTTCTGATCAACAATCAGAAGGAGCCGATCGGCACCCGCATCTTCGGACCGGTGCCGCGCGAGCTTCGCGCCCGCAACCACATGAAGATCATCTCGCTCGCGCCGGAGGTGCTGTAATGGCCGCTAAGGTCAAGAAGGGCGACACGGTCGTCGTTCTCACCGGTCGCGACAAGGGTCGCTCCGGCGAGGTCACCCAGGTGCTCCCCAAGGAAGACCGCGCCTTCGTGCGTGGCATCAACTTGGTCAAGAAGCATCAGAAGCAGACGCAGAACCAGGAAGGCGGCATCGTCTCCAAGGAAGCTGCGATCCAGCTCTCGAATCTCGCGTTGCAGGACGCGAACGGCAAGCCGACTCGCGTGGGTTTCCGCATCCTCGAAGACGGCCGCAAGGTTCGCTTCGCCAAGACCACGGGGGACCAGATCGATGGCTGAGAAGAACATTGACGGGTACGTCCCGCGCCTGCGCAAGCATTACGACGAAGTCGTTCGTCAGAAGCTGATCGAAGAGTTCGGCTACGCCAACCCGATGCAGGTGCCGACGATCTCCAAGATCGTCATCAACATGGGTGTCGGCGAGTCCACCGCCGATTCGAAGAAGGCCTCTGTCGCCGCCGGCGATCTGGCCCTCATCGCCGGTCAGAAGCCGGTCATCACCAAGGCCCGCAAGGCCATCGCGACCTTCAAGGTCCGCGAGGGCATGCCCATCGGCTGCAAGGTCACCCTGCGCCGCCAGCGCATGTACGAGTTCATGGACCGCCTCGTCACCATCGCGCTTCCCCGCGTGCGTGACTTCCGCGGCCTGAACCCCCGCTCGTTCGACGGCAACGGCAACTACGCGCTCGGCCTCAAGGAGCACCTCGTGTTCCCGGAGATCTCGTACGACAAGGCCGAGGCCACCTGGGGCATGGACATCGTCATCCAGACGACGGCCCGCACCGATGCTGAGGCGCGTGCGCTCCTCACGCAGTTCCGATTCCCGTTCCGGCAGTGAGGCCTGCTTAGGTCTCATACGCGGACACCGGAGAGAGAAATGGCAAAGAAAAGCTCCATCGAGAAGAACAAGCACCGCGAAGCGCTGGTCAAGCTCTATGCTCCCAAGCGCAAAGCCCTGCTGGCGACGGCGAACGATCAGTCCCTCGAAATGGAGGAGCGCTTCGAGGCGCGCCTCAAGCTCGCGGAACTGCCCCGCAATTCGTCGCCCACCCGCGTCCGCAACCGTTGCGGCATCACCGGCCGTCCGCGCGCCTTCTATCGCAAGATGGGCATCTCGCGCATCGCGCTGCGCGAACTCGGCAACCAGGGTCTGATCCCCGGTCTCGTCAAGTCGAGCTGGTAAGGAGCAACCACCATGGTCAACGATCCCGTGGGTGATATGCTCACCCGCATCCGCAACGGTCAGCAGCGCCGCCGCAACGTCGTCCAGACGCCCGGTTCGCGCCTGCGTGCCAGCGTGCTCGACGTCCTCAAGTCCGAGGGCTACATCCGTGACTACGCGACCACGGATTACGGCAACGGCCGCACCGAGTTCGCGATCGAGCTGAAGTACTACGACGGCCAGCCCGTCATCCGCTCGATCCAGCGCGTGTCGAAGCCCGGCCGCCGGGTCTACTCGTCGGTCGGCGAGCTGCCGCGTGTCGCCGACGGTCTCGGCGTCACCATCGTGTCCACCCCGCAGGGCGTCATGGCCGACCACGAGGCGCGCGAGCGCAACGTCGGCGGCGAAGTGCTCTGCAAGGTGTTCTGATCCTGGACTTGGAGGAATAAGGCGATGTCTCGCGTAGGCAAGAAGCCCGTTCCCGTCCCGTCCGGTGTGACGGCCACGGTGACCGGTCAGACGGTTAAGATGAAGGGCTCCAAGGGCGAGCTCCAGTACGTCGTTCCCAACGTGGTCGACGTGAAGTTCGAGGACGGCGCCGTCTCGGTGCAGCCCCGGAACCAGACCAAGGAGGCCCGCTCGCTGTGGGGCACCTCCCGTGCTCAGGTGGCGAACCTCGTCGAGGGCGTCTCCAAGGGCTTCGAGAAGAAGCTCGAGATCACCGGCGTGGGTTACCGCGCCGCGATGGCCGGCAAGGCACTCAAGCTCTCGCTCGGCTACAGCCACGACATCGAGTACGAGATCCCCGTCGGGATCACGATCGCGGTGCCGAAGCCCACCGAAATCGTCATCTCCGGCATCGACCGGCAGGTGGTCGGCCAGGTGGCAGCCGAGATCCGCGACTATCGCAGTCCCGAGCCCTACAAGGGCAAGGGCGTGAAGTACGCGGGTGAGTTCATCTTCCGCAAGGAAGGCAAGAAGAAGTAAGGGCCGGCCAACATGTCACGCAAAATCGATGCACTCGACCGCCGCAAGGCGCGTGTGCGCCGCGCGCTGCGGGCGGCGGCCAACGGACGGCCCCGGCTCTCGGTGTTCCGTTCTTCCAAGCAGATCTACGTCCAGGTCATCGACGACGCCGCGGGCAAGACCCTCGCGGCGGCGTCCAGCCTCGACAAGGATCTGCGGACCGGTCTGAAGACCGGTGCCGACGTCTCTGCCGCCCAGGCGGTGGGCAAGCTCGTCGCGGAGCGCGCCAAGGCAGCCGGCGTCACCCAGGTGATCTTCGATCGCTCGGGCTACCTCTATCACGGGCGCGTCAAGGCGCTCGCCGACGCCGCCCGCGAAGGCGGTCTCGAGTTCTAAGATTGGCGGAGGGGAGCGGTTTCGGCCGTTCCCCGTCCTGACGATTCAAGCGAGCGGGTCCGCCACCCGCGCCAGTGAGATGGAAGTGTAAGAATGGCACGTGAACGTGAAGGCGGGGGCCGCGGCCGCCGCGATGAGCGCGAGGAGCGCGACAGCGAGTTCGTGGACAAGCTCGTCCACATCAACCGCGTCGCCAAGGTCGTGAAGGGCGGACGTCGCTTCGGCTTCGCTGCCCTCGTCGTCGTCGGCGATCAGAAGGGCCGCGTCGGCTTCGGCCACGGCAAGGCCCGCGAAGTCCCCGAGGCGATCCGCAAGGCGACGGAAGCCGCCAAGCGCGGCCTCGTCCGCGTGGCCCTGCGTGAGGGCCGCACCCTGCACCACGACGTCCAGGGACGTCACGGTGCCGGCAAGGTCATCCTGCGCGCCGCTCCCCAGGGTACCGGCATCATCGCCGGCGGCCCGATGCGCGCCGTCTTCGAGACGCTGGGCATGCAGGACGTGGTGGCCAAGAGCCTCGGCTCCTCGAACCCCTACAACCTCGTGCGCGCCACCTTCGACGCCCTGAAGAACGAGGACAGCCCGCGCTCCGTCGCGGCCCGTCGCGGTCTCAAGGTGTCGGCGCTCCAGGCCCGCCGTCGTGACGCCGATCCGTCCGACTTGTCCGAAGCCGCAGTGGCTTGAGGGAGGGTCAGATGGCACAGAAGACCGTCCGTATCGAGCAGATCGGCTCGCCGATCCGCCGTGAGGGCGACCAGCGCGCGACGCTGATCGGCCTCAAGCTCAACAAGCTGCACCGGGTCTCCGAGCTGGAGGATACCCCCTCCGTGCGCGGCATGATCCGCAAGGTGCAGCACCTCGTGCGTGTCCTTGGCGACGCGGCCTGAGGGAGGGCATCATGAAACTGAATGAACTCCACGACAATCCCGGCGCAACCAAGAACCGGATGCGCGTTGGCCGGGGCATCGGCTCCGGCAAGGGCAAAACCGCTGGACGCGGCGTGAAGGGTCAGAAGGCCCGCACCGGCGTGTCCATCAAGGGCTTCGAGGGCGGTCAGATGCCGCTGCATCGTCGCTTGCCCAAGCGCGGCTTCAACAACCTGTACTCGACGGACCTGAACGAGGTGAACCTCGGCCGCGTCCAGCAGGCGTTGGATGCCGGTCGTCTCGAAGCCGGTGCGGTCGTCACCGTCGAGACCCTGATCGCCGCGGGCGTGTGCGCCCGTGCCCGTGACGGCGTCAAGCTCCTCGGCGTCGGCGAGCTGACCACGAAGGTCTCCTTCGAGGTGACCCGCGCGTCGAAGTCGGCCATCGAGGCCGTCGAAAAGAACGGCGGAACCGTCACCGTGACCTTCGGCGACGGCGTGTCCACCCGTGGCAAGCCCGCCCGCGTGGTTGCGTAGACTCGAGACCGACTTTAAGTCGAACCTCTGAGCGGCGGCCCGTGCGACCTCGCGCGTGGCCGCCGTTTCAGTTTATCGGGGAGCTGTTCGCTCCCGTGCGAATCGTGACTCAGGAACCGGTGCCATGGCCTCAGCCGCCGAGCAGCTTGCCGCGAACCTCAATTTCGGGGCCATCGCCAAGGCCGACGAGCTCAAGAAGCGGATCTGGTTCACCCTGGGTGCGCTGATCGTCTTCCGGCTCGGCACCTACATTCCGATTCCCGGCATCGATCCCGAGCAGTTCGCCCGGAACTTCCAGCAGCAGGCGGGCGGCGTGCTCGGGCTGTTCAACATGTTCTCCGGCGGTGCCGTCGAGCGCATGGCGATCTTCGCCCTCAACATCATGCCGTACATCTCGGCCTCCATCATCATTCAGCTGCTGACCTCGGTCGTTCCGACCCTGGAGGCGCTGAAGAAGGAGGGTGAGTCCGGCCGCAAGGTCATCAATCAGTACACCCGCTACCTCACGGTGGTGCTGGCCCTGGTCCAGAGCTGGGGCATCGCCTTCGGCCTCCAGAGTTCGAGCGCGGCCATCGAGCCGGGGCCGTTCTTCATCCTGTCCACGGTCATCACCCTGACGGGCGGCACGTTGTTCCTCATGTGGATCGGCGAACAGATCACCTCGCGCGGCATCGGCAACGGCTCGTCGCTCATCATCTTCGCCGGCATCGTCGCCCACCTGCCGGTCGCCATCGTGGGTGCACTGGAGCTGAGCCGCACCGGGGCGCTCTCCTCCGCCGTCATCCTGGGCATGGGCGTCGCCGCCATCGCCCTGGTCTACTTCATCGTGTTCATGGAGCGCGCCCAGCGTCGGCTCCTGATCAACTACCCCAAGCGCCAGGTCGGCAATAAGATGTACGAGGGCCAGACCTCGTTCCTGCCGCTGAAGCTCAACACCGCCGGCGTGATTCCGCCGATCTTCGCCTCGTCGCTCCTGCTGCTGCCCGCCACCGTGGCGAGCTTCTCGGCGAACAACGGCGGCACCGGCATCCTGGCGACGATCACGACCTATATCGGCCACGGCCGGCCGCTCTACATGGTGCTGTACGCCGCCCTGATCATCTTCTTCGCGTTCTTCTATACCGCGGTGGTGTTCAACCCCGAGGAGACGGCGGACAACCTGAAGAAGCACGGCGGCTTCATTCCCGGAATCCGGCCGGGCGAGCGTACCGCGGCCTTCATCGACAAGGTCCTCACGCGCATCACCCTCATCGGCGCCCTGTATTTGACCTTCGTCTGTCTGGTGCCCGAAATCCTGGCGTCGTACTCTTCGGCCAGCATCGGGTTCGGCGGCACGTCGCTCCTCATCGTCGTCTCGGTGACGATGGATACGGTGGCGCAGATCCACGGTCACCTGATGGCCCACCAATACGAAGGCCTCGTCAAGAAGGCCAAGCTGCGGGGCGCCACGCGGCGCCGCTGAGCACCCATCGGGCGAGCCTATCAGCGACGGCGTTCCCTTTTCGAGGGCGCCGCCCTTCAAGAAGAACGGACCTGAGGAAACGACGCCATGCGGATCATTCTGCTCGGACCGCCGGGAGCTGGTAAGGGAACGCAGTCGGCGCGCATCGTCGAGCGGTTCGGCATTCCGCAGCTCTCCACCGGGGATATGCTGCGGGCGGCGGTGGCCGCCGGTACGCCCGTGGGCCTCGAGGCCAAGGCGATCATGGAAAGCGGCGGGCTCGTTCCCGACGCCGTCGTCGTCGGTATCGTCGCCGACCGGATCGAGGAAGCGGACGCGCGCAACGGCTTCATCCTCGACGGTTTCCCCCGGACGGTCGCGCAGGCCGCCGCCCTCGACCGGATGCTCGAGAAGAAGAACCTCGCCCTCGACACCGTGGTCGAGTTCGCCGTGGACGAGGACGCCTTGATCGGACGCATCGCCAAGCGCGCCTCCGAGACCGCCGCCCGCGGCGAACCCGTACGCAAGGACGACACGCCCGAGGTGTTCAAGACGCGCTTCGAAGCCTATCGCGAGCTCACCGCGCCGCTCTCCGCCTATTACGCCAGCCTCGGCATGCTGGAGACCCTCGACGGCATGAAACCGGTCGACGAGGTCACCGGGGATCTCATGGCGACCCTGGAGCGCCATGTCGAAACGACGGCGTCCTGAGTCGAAACGACGGCGTCCTGAGCGGCTGGATTTGTTACCATCGAGTTGACAGCGGGACCGGCCCGCGCTAGTGGGCCGGTCTTCGTTCACACGGATTGGGTCCGGGCCGCCTCGCCAGAGGTTGCCGCGGGCCGCTTTGTCGTTCTGGACGGTACGCAGGGGCCGGTCTCCACCGGACGCGTATCACGATAACCCGGGCCGGACCGATTGGGTCCGCTGCCCAGATGGAGAAGACCTTGGCTCGTATCGCTGGCGTTAACATCCCGACCAACAAGCGCGTCGTCATCGCGCTTCAGTACATCCACGGCATCGGTTCGAAGAAGGCGGAAGAGATCACGGAGAAGGTCGGCATCCCGGCCGAGCGCCGTGTGAACCAGCTCACCGACGCCGAGGTTCTGTCGATCCGCGAGACCATCGATCGCGATTATCTCGTCGAGGGCGACCTGCGCCGCGAAGTCTCGATGAACATCAAGCGCCTGATGGATCTGGGCTGCTACCGTGGCCTGCGCCACCGCCGCAACCTGCCCGTCCGCGGCCAGCGCACGCACACCAACGCCCGCACCCGCAAGGGCAAGTCCAAGCCCATCGCCGGCAAGAAGAAGTAAGCATTCGCATTTCGGGAGGCCGTGGTTCGCTCGGCCTCCCGAACGTCGATCCGGGTACCCCTCACGGAGGCCCGGTGTGTCGGTACGGTCTTCCACGCCCGCGCCGCCACCTCCCAGAGAATCCCGAGCGCCTGGTATGACGGGCGCGTTTGAAGGACGAGAACCAAGATGGCCAAGGAAACAACCCGCGTTCGTCGCCGCGAACGCAAGAACATCGTCTCGGGCGTCGCGCATGTGAACGCGTCGTTCAACAACACGATGATCACCATCACCGACGCCCAGGGCAACACCATCTCGTGGTCGTCCGCTGGCGCCATGGGCTTCAAGGGCTCGCGCAAGTCGACCCCGTACGCGGCCCAGGTCGCCGCCGAGGACGCGGCCCGCAAGGCCGCCGAACACGGCATGCGCACCCTCGAAGTCGAGGTGTCCGGCCCCGGCTCCGGCCGTGAATCCGCCCTGCGCGCGCTTCAGGCCGCCGGCTTCACCGTGACCTCCATCCGCGACGTCACGTCGATCCCGCACAACGGCTGCCGCCCCCGCAAGCGTCGGCGCGTCTAAGACTGACGAAAACCGGCCGGGCCGGTCCGAAAGGACTCCGCCCCGGCCGGCATTTTAGGTGTGTGACGGAGACGTGCGTGTCGAACGGTTCGAGTCCGCTTCCCGGTGTGCTGCGGTGGACCTTGGGTGATCTCACGGTCACGGTTCTGAATGACGGCTACCTGCCCGGGTCGCTCGACCTCGTCGTCGGGATCGATACGGATGAGGCCGGCTCGCTTCAGGCGGCCGGCTTTCGCGCGCGCGATCCTCGCATCACCCTCAACGCGTTTCTCATCACCGGGCCGGGCCGGGCGCCGATCCTCATCGATACGGGCATGGGTCGATTCGGGGGCGATACCCTCGGGCGTGTCCCGGCGGCCCTGGCCGCCGCGGGTGTCCGGGCCGAGGATGTCGGCACGGTGCTGCTGACCCACCTGCACCCCGACCATGCCGGCGGTCTCGTCACCGCCGATGGCTCGGCGGCGTTCGTCAATGCAGAACTCGTCGTGCACGCCGACGAGTCGGCGCACTGGCTCGACGAGGGTGCCCTGTCCCGTGCGCCGGAAGGGGCCAAGCCCTATTTCGAGAACGCCGCCAAAGCGACATCCCCTTACGCGGGTCGGCTGCGGACCGTGACCGGCGGCGAGGTCGCGCCCGGGATCACCATGGTCCCGTTGCCCGGCCACACGCCGGGTCATTCCGGCTATCGGATCGTGTCGGGCGACCACGCACTCCTGATGTGGGCCGACATCGTCCACCTGCCGGCGATCCAGTTCAAGCGTCCGGACGCCGGGATGGTGTTCGACGTCGACGCGGACGCAGCGCGCCAGGTGCGCCGCCGCATCCTCGACGAGGTCGCCACCGACCGGACCTTCATCGCCGGCGCCCATCTCGAATTCCCGGCCCTGGGCTACGTCGCCCGGGACGGGGCCGCTTACAGCTTCGTCCCCGAACTCTGGGTCGCGGCACACTGAATCCGTTCGCTGCGAAAGCGGCGAGCGCCATCCTTTTCAAGGGGTTTCGGCGCTGAGGCGCAGCATCGAAACCCGAGCGTGGACCGCCCGTGTGGGCCGCGCCGATCGTCGCGAGAGGTAGCATCGTGGTCATTCAGAAGAACTGGCAAGAGCTCATCAAGCCGAACAAGCTCCAGGTCTCGACCGGTCACGACCCCAAGCGGGTCGCCACCGTCGTGGCCGAGCCGCTCGAGCGTGGTTTCGGCACGACGCTGGGCAACTCGCTCCGCCGCGTGCTGCTGTCCTCGCTTCAGGGCGCGGCCGTGACCTCGGTGCAGATCGACGGCGTGCTGCATGAGTTCTCGTCGATCCCCGGCGTGCGCGAGGATGTCACCGACATCGTCCTCAACATCAAGACCATCGCCATCCGCTCGCAGACCGAGGCGCCCAAGCGCCTGACCCTGCGCAAGACCGGCCCCGGCCTCGTCACCGCCGGCGACATCGGCACGGTCGGCGACGTCCAGATCCTCAACCCCGACCTCGTCATCTGCACCCTCGACGACGGCGCCGAGATCCGGATGGAGTTCACCGTCGCCACCGGCAAGGGCTACGTCCCGGCCGAGCGCAACCGTCCCGAGGACGCACCCATCGGGCTGATCCCCGTGGACGCCCTGTTCTCGCCCGTGACCAAGGTCAGCTACCGCATCGAGACCACCCGCGAGGGCCAGGATCTCGACAAGGACAAGCTGACGATGACCATCGAGACCAACGGCGCGGTGACGCCCGAGGACGCGCTGGCCTACGCCGCACGCATCATCCAGGACCAGCTCCAGGTGTTCGTGAACTTCGAGGAGCCCCGCAAGGAAGAGGCGCAGCCGCTCGCGCCGCAGCTCCCCTTCAACCCGGCCCTGCTCAAGAAGGTCGACGAGCTCGAGCTGTCGGTCCGTTCGGCGAACTGCCTGAAGAACGACAACATCGTCTACATCGGCGACCTGATCCAGAAGTCGGAGGGCGAGATGCTGCGCACCCCGAACTTCGGCCGCAAGTCGCTCAACGAGATCAAGGAAGTGCTCGCCGCCATGGGCCTCCACCTCGGCATGGACATCCCCGGCTGGCCGCCGGAAAACATCGAAGATCTCGCCAAGCGCTTCGAAGAGCATTATTAGGGCGAGCCGCCCCGGCCGGGACTTTCTGGCGCGTCGCGGCGCCGTTTGTTTGGCCAATCCATCGGGGGTTCGCGGAGATGCGAACTCCCAAAAGAATCCCGCCGCGGGGTCATGCGGAATGAACAGCCCCGCTCATGGGGCGCTTGGCCGTACCGTGGCACGGCGGCCATCACATAAGGACCAGCCATCATGCGTCATGGATTTCGCGGTCGTCGCTTCAACCGCACCACCGAGCACCGCAAGGCGATGTTCGCCAACATGTCCGCCGCGCTGATCAAGCACGAGCAGATCATCACCACTTTGCCCAAGGCGAAGGATCTGCGTCCGGTCATCGAGAAGCTGATCACGCTCGGCAAGACCGACTCGCTGCACGCGCGCCGCCTCGCCATGTCGCAGATCCGCGACCACGACATGGTCCGCAAGCTCTTCGCCGTCATCGGCCCGCGCTACAACGCCCGTCCGGGCGGCTACTGCCGCATCATGAAGGCCGGCTTCCGCTACGGCGACAACGCTCCGCTCGCCGTCATCGAGTTCGTCGATCGCGACGTCGAAGCCCGCGGCAAGGATTCCGGTCCGGCCCAGGTCGTCGACGCGGCGTAAGTCGCCGGCCTTCGGGTTGGCTTGAGAGCTTTCTAAGCTGAGGAAACGAGAAAAGGCGGCCTTTCGGGCCGCCTTTTTCTTTTCTCGGACGTACCGCGCGCTACCATCACGCCTGTAACCGATCGCAACACAGGTTCCGTCATGCGCGCGTCTATCAGGATACTCTTATGTTTCACCCTGTGCATGGCCACCGGTGCACAGGCGGCGAAGTTGACCATGGACGACAAGGTCGCCCGCTGGCCGCGCGCGACGACGGACGAGAAGATCGATTTCGCCACCCGCATGGGCAAGGCGTTCACGAGCCTTTCGCCGGATCTCGACCGCAACTACTTCATCAAGTGCCTGGAGGAGACGGCGAACATCGGCAACCCGCGCGACATCAAGCTCGAAGAGGCGGTGAAGATGTGCATCGCCGTCAACAAGCCGCCGTCGGAGCCGGAGTAAGCGCCGCGCGTCGCATCGTGTCCAACCCGCCGCCCTGCCACGCTGCGGCAGAGCGGCGGCGTCAGACCATCCGCAGGCGCGGGCCGCGGCGGACGAAGCCGACGATGTCCTTCACCGCGTCGAGGGTCGGGGCCGCGATGGCCTCGGCGCGCTCGGCCCCGTCGGCCAGGACCGCGTCGATCTCGGCCGGATCGGAGACCAGACGCTTCATCTCGGACCCCAGCGGCGCCAGGGTCTCCACCGCGAGTTCGACCAGCGCGCCCTTGAACTGGGAGAACTGGGCGCCGCCGTAATCGCGCAGCACATCCTCCCGCGACACGTCCTTGAGGGCGGCGAAGATGCCCACGAGGTTGTCGGCCTCGGGCCGCCCGGCGAGCCCCGCCACTTCGGAGGGGAGGGCGTCCGGGTCGGTCTTCGCCTTGCGCACCTTGGCGGCGATGGAATCGGCGTCGTCCGTGAGGTTGATGCGCGAATTGTCGGAGGCGTCCGACTTCGACATCTTCTTCGTTCCGTCGCGCAGGCTCATGACGCGGGCGGCCGGCCCGCCGATGAGCGGCTCGGTGACGGGAAAGAAGCCTTCGCCCGCATCGTGGCCATGGGCCGAGATCGACTCCGAAAAGTCGTTGTTGAACTTCTGCGCGATGTCGCGGGTGAGTTCGAGGTGCTGCTTCTGGTCCTCGCCCACGGGCACGTGGGTGGCGCGGTAGGCCAGGATGTCGGCGGCCATGAGCACCGGGTAGGCGTAGAGCCCGATCGACGCGTTCTCGCGGTCCTTGCCGGCCTTGTCCTTGAACTGGGTCATGCGGTTGAGCCAGCCGAGCCGCGCGACGCAGTTGAAGATCCACGCGAGCTCGGCGTGCTGGGGCACCTGCGACTGGTTGAAGACGATGCTCCGCTTCGGGTCGATGCCGGCGGCGAGGAACGCTGCGGTGACCTCGCGGATCTGCCCCTTCAGGGCGGCCGGGTCCTGCCACAGGGTGATCGCGTGCATGTCGACGACGCAGTAGAGGCACTGCGCGTCGCGCGCCTGCATCTCCACGAAGCGCTTGATGGCGCCGAGATAGTTGCCGAGATGCAGGTTCCCCGTGGGCTGGACGCCCGAGAACACAAGCTCCTTGAACGCGGTCATCGCGCGGGGTCCTTCACGTGCCGTCCTGTCGGAAGGGCGCCGTCGTGCGAGGACGCCAAGGGGCGGTTTCTGAACGCCGCGTCGGGGCCGGTCAAGCGGCCGTCGTCTTGCCCTGCCGTGCCTGCCCCGTGGGGCAGAGATCGAGGAGGACGCAACGCCCGCAGGCCGGACTCCGGTGGTGGCAGACCGCCTGACCGTGCAGCATCAGGATCTCGTGGTTGTCGTAGAGGTCCTGGGCGCTCCAATCGGCCGGCAGCTGCGCCCGCAGGATCGGGTGCGACGGGCCGACATCGATCGCCGCGCCGATCAGGCCCGTGCGCTGGGCGACGCGGTGATGGTGGCTGTCCACCGGGAGCGCCGGCATCCGCAGGACGCTGAACGACAGCACGGCGGCACTGGTCTTCGGGCCGATTCCGGGAATCGCTTCGAGCCAAGCGCGCGCCGCGTCGACACCCATCTCCGCCAGGAAGTCGAGGGACAGGGCACCGTGCCGCTCCTGTACGGCGCGCAGGATGGCCTGGATGCGCGGAGCCTTGAGTTCGGGCCAGGTCACCCCGGGGATGGTCGCCTCGATCTCGGACACGGGGGCCGCCAGCATCGCGGCCCAGTCGGGGTAGCGCGCCCGCAGCGCCTTGAAGGCCCGGCCCGAATCGGCGTTCCGGGTCCGATGCGACAGGAGTGACGAGACGAGCTCGCTCAGCGGGTCGAGGCTGTGGAAGTAGGGGATCGGGCACGCGTAGACCGGGCACAGGCGCCGGTGGATCTCCAAGGCCTTCTCGCCCAGGCCCGGATCGGCCGGGAGGTCCGTGGAGCGGCGTCGCGAAGGGCGGGGGCCGGCGAGGTCGTGTCCGGATGCGATGGTCATGAAGCGGGAATCGCCGAGGATTCGGACCGGTTCCAGGCTGTGACGAAAGCTCCGGGTTTGTCAGGCCCCGGCTTGCGCGGCCCGGCACGGCATGTAACCTTGCCCTCGTCAGCAATGGCGATACGGGAGAGCCCAGGTCGAAGCACTTCGTGTGCGAAGCATTTCGATCATGGCGCCGACGGAGCAACCACCCCCGGAAACTCTCAGGCACAATCACCGTATCGTTTCGACAATCTGGAGAGAGGCGCCTGACGGCGCCCACCGAAGGAGAAATCCCGCGTCGCGCCGTCTGCGCACGGGAGAAGCTCTCAGGTAACCGCGACAGATGGGGGCAACCGGACCACTCGACCGAGGGTCCGGAACCATTCTGTCGTGGGAATTCCGATGCCGCTCGACGCCCTTCGCACACCGCTCCACGCCCTGCATCTGCGCCACGGCGCCCGGATGGTGCCGTTCGCCGGCTATGCCATGCCGGTGCAGTACCCGGACGGCCTCCTCAAGGAACACCTGCACACGCGCGTCCACGCCGGGCTGTTCGACGTGTCGCATATGGGCCAGATCCAGCTCATCCCCCGATCGGGCAGTCTCACGGATGTGGCCCACGCCCTCGAGGCCCTGTTGCCCATCGACGTGCTCGGGCTGCGTCCCGGCCGCCAGCGCTACGGCCTCCTGCTCGACGAATCCGGCGGCATTCGCGACGACCTGATGGTCGCCCAGTGCGGTGACAGCCTCCTCCTCGTCGTGAACGCGGCGAACAAGGTCGCCGACGAGGCGTATCTGCGCGCCCATCTCACCGGCATCTGCGAGATCGCGGTGCTGCCCCGCGCCCTCCTCGCCCTGCAGGGGCCGGGGGCGGCGGCTGTCCTGGCACGCCTCGCCCCCGAGGTCGCCGCCATGCGGTTCATGGATGTCCGGACCGTCGATCTCTCCGGTACGTCCGCCCTCGTCACCCGCTCAGGCTACACCGGCGAGGACGGGTTCGAACTCTCAATCCCCGAGGACCGGGCCGAGGCCCTCGCCGAGGCCCTGCTCGCCGACGAGACCGTCCGGCCCATCGGGCTCGGCGCCCGCGATTCCCTGCGCCTGGAAGCCGGCCTGTGCCTGCACGGGGCGGACATCGACGCCGGCACCGACCCCGTCGAAGCCGGCCTCGGTTGGGCCATTCCCGCCGTGCGCCGGCGAGGCGGCGCGCGGGAGGGGGGCTTTCCCGGTGCGGCGCGCATCCTCGCGGCCCTCGCCGACGGTCCGTCGCGCAAGCGCGTCGGCCTGCGCACCGAGGGCGCCGCACCCGTGCGGGCCGGCGCCCCCCTGTTCGCCGGAGAGGTGGCGGGCGACGCCATCGGGCACGTCACCTCCGGCGGCTTCGGGCCGAGCCTGCAGGCCCCCATCGCCATGGGCTACCTGCCGGCCGCGCTGACCCGGCCCGGCACCCGCGTCTTCGCCGAGGTGCGCGGCCGGCGTCTGCCCATGGTGGTGAACGGCCTGCCTTTCGTTCCCGCCGGCTTCAAGCGCGCCTGAATTTCGGCGTCGTCCCGATCCCCGACTTCCCGACCTGTCCCCAGGAGTGACCCATGCTGCGATTCACCGACGAGCACGAATGGCTGGCCCGCGAGGGCGATGTCGCCACGGTGGGCATCACCACCCATGCGGCCGAGCAGCTCGGCGACCTCGTCTTCATCGAACTGCCGAAGGTCGGCGCCCGCCTCGTGAAGGGCGAGGCGGCGGCCGTGGTGGAATCCGTCAAGGCGGCGTCCGACGTCTACGCGCCCGTCTCGGGCGAGGTCACGGAGGTCAACGAGGCGGCGGTCGCCGATCCGTCGAGCGTCGGCAGCGACCCGCAGGGCGCCGGCTGGCTCTACCGCATCCGCCTCGACGACCCGTCGGCCCTCGACGATCTCATGGACGAGGCCGCCTACGCGGCCTTCCCGAAATAGGGCGGCCGAAGAACCCTCCCCCCTCCGCGGGGGAGGGTGGACCGCGAATGCGGGCCGGGAGAGGGGAGCACCGCCCTTTCCGGAAAGGTCCGCGCTGCCCCTCTCCCGCCTGCTCCGCAGGCACCCTCTCCCGCAGAGGGGAGAGGGTCGAGGGCGCGAACTCCACTCACACCTTGAGGCCCATCATGCCCAACGACCGCTACGACCCCTACGATTTCGCCAACCGCCGCCACATCGGCCCGACGACGCACGAGATCGAGGCCATGCTCGCCGTGGTGGGGGCCGAGACCCTGCACGCGCTCGTGGACGAGACCCTGCCGGCCAGCATCCGCCAGGCCGAGCGCCTCGATTTCGGCGTGTCGCTGACGGAGCGCCGCGTGCTCGAGCACATGCGCGGCATCGCCGACAAGAACCGGCTCCTCGTCTCGCTCATCGGGCAGGGCTATCACGGCACGACGATGCCGCCGGTGATCCAGCGCAACATCTTCGAGAACCCGGCCTGGTACACGGCCTACTCGCCCTACCAGCCGGAGATCAGCCAGGGCCGCCTCGAAGCGCTCCTGAACTTCCAGACCCTGGTCTGCGACCTCACCGGCCTCGACATCGCCAACGCGTCGCTCCTCGACGAGGCCACGGCGGCGGCGGAAGCCATGGGCATGGCCGCCCGCATCGCCACCAACGGCCAGACCGCGTTCTTCGTCGATGCCGAGTGCCTGCCCCAGACCATCGCGGTGCTCAGGACCCGCGCCGCGCCGCTCGGCTGGACCATCGTGGTCGGCGACCCGGCGACCGACCTCGATCCGGCTGCGGTGTTCGGCGCGGTCTTCCAGTATCCCGGCGTCTGCGGCGCCATCCACGACGTTTCGGAGATCATCACGCGCCTGCGCGCGGCCGGCGCCGTGGCGGTGATGGCCGCCGACCCCCTCGCGCTCACGCTCCTGAAGCCCCCCGGCGAGATGGGCGCCGACATCGCGGTGGGCTCGATGCAGCGCTACGGCGTACCCATGGGCTATGGCGGCCCGCACGCCGCCTACCTCGCCACCCGCGACGCCCACAAGCGCACCCTGCCGGGGCGCCTCGTCGGCGTCTCGGTGGATGCCCGCGGCAACCGCGCCTATCGCCTCGCCCTCCAGACCCGCGAGCAGCACATCCGCCGCGAGAAGGCGACCTCGAACATCTGCACCGCGCAGGTGCTGCTCGCGGTCATCGCCGGCATGTACGCCGTGTTCCACGGCCCGCGCGGCCTGAAGGCCATCGCGGCCCGGGTCCATCGCGACGCCGTGCGGGTGGCGCAGGGGCTGGAGAGCCTCGGCTTCGCGATGGAATCCGAGACGTTCTTCGACACGGTCACCGTGCGGGTCGGCGCGTTCCAGGGCCTGATTCTGGCGAATGCGGTGGCCAACGGGATCAACCTGCGCAAGGTCGGCAACGACCGCATCGGCATCACCGTCGACGAGCGGACCCGGCCCGACATCGTCCAGGCGGTGTGGCGCGCCTTCGGCGGCGATCACCTCGCCTACGACGAGGCGTGGCCCGCCCCGCGCCTGCCGGAAGGGGCGATCCGCACCTCCCAATACCTCACCCACCCGATCTTCCACATGAACCGGGCCGAGAGCGAGATGACGCGCTACATGCGCCGGCTCAGCGACCGCGACCTGGCGCTCGACCGGGCGATGATCCCGCTCGGCTCCTGCACCATGAAGCTCAATGCCACCGCCGAGATGCTGCCGATCTCCTGGCCGGAGTTTTCCGAGATCCACCCCTTCGTGCCGGCGGATCAGGCGGCCGGGTATCACGAACTCCTGGGCGATTTCTCGCAAAAACTCTGCGCCATCACCGGCTACGATGCGATCTCGATGCAGCCGAATTCCGGCGCGCAGGGCGAGTATGCGGGGCTGCTCGCCATCCGCGCCTACCACCTGTCGCGGGGGGAGGGGCACCGCACCGTGTGCCTCATCCCGTCCTCGGCCCACGGCACCAATCCGGCCTCGGCGCAGATGTGCGGCATGAGCGTCGTGGTGGTCGGCGCGGACGCCAAGGGCAACATCGACGTCGAGGATTTCCGCCGCAAGGCCGAGCTGCACTCCGACAAGCTCGCGGCCTGCATGATCACCTATCCGTCGACCCACGGGGTGTTCGAGGCGCGCGTCCGAGAACTCTGCGCCATCGTGCATTTCCACGGGGGGCAGGTGTACCTCGACGGGGCCAACCTCAACGCCATGGTGGGCCTCGCCCGCCCCGGCGACATCGGCGCCGACGTCAGCCACCTCAACCTGCACAAGACCTTCTGCATCCCGCATGGCGGCGGTGGCCCCGGCATGGGTCCCATCGGCGTGAAGGCGCACCTCGTGCCGTTCCTGCCCGGGCATCCCGAGACCGGCGGGGAGGGGGCGGTGTCGGCGGCCCCCTACGGTTCGGCCTCGATCCTGCCGATCTCGTGGAGCTACTGCCTGCTCATGGGCGGGCGCGGCCTGACGCAGGCCACCCGCATCGCCATCCTCAACGCGAACTACATCGCCGCCCGGCTCGGCGACGCCTACCCGGTGCTCTATTCCGGCGCGCACGGCCGCGTGGCGCACGAATGCATCATCGACCTGCGCCCGTTCCAGAAGAGCGCCGGCGTCACCGTCGAGGACGTGGCCAAGCGCCTCATCGATTGCGGCTTCCACCCGCCGACCATGAGCTGGCCCGTGGCCGGAACCCTGATGATCGAGCCCACGGAATCCGAGACCAAGGGGGAGATCGACCGTTTTTGCGACGCCATGCTGGCGATCCGCGAGGAGATCCGCGCCATCGAGGAGGGCCGGATCGACCGGGCCGACAACCCCCTCAAGCACGCCCCCCACACGGTGCGGGACCTCATCGGCCCGTGGGAGCGGCCCTATTCCCGCGAAGCCGCGTGCTTTCCCACCGGCAGCCTCGGGATGGACAAGTACTGGCCGCCCATCAACCGGGTCGACAACGCCTATGGCGACCGCAACCTCGTGTGCTCGTGCCCACCGGTGGAGGCGTACGGCGAGGCGGCGGAGTAGGGCCGTCGTCCGTCTCGTGGGTCGCGGAGGATGCGTCCCGATCGGCGCATGGTAGGCTCTGCCATGCGCCAGACAGCCTACACGATGCTCGCCAGCCCGATCGGCCCGCTTCTCCTCGGGGGAACCGATGACGGGTTGGCCTGCATCGGCTTTCCGAGCGGCAAGGGCGCCGTGACGCCGGGCGCGGACTGGCACCGGAACGACGCGGCCTTCGCCGAAGCGAGGGCGCAGCTCACGGCCTATTTCGACGGTCGGCTGACCCGGTTCGACCTCGCACTGGCGCCGCGCGGAACGCCGTTCCAGTTGACGGTCTGGCAGGCCCTCACGGAAATCCCGCCGGGCGAGACGATTTCCTACGGCGAACTCGCCCGCCGGATCGGGCGCCCGAGCGCGAGCCGCGCCGTGGGTGCGGCCAACGGCGCCAACCCGCTGCCCATCGTGGTACCCTGCCACCGGGTGATCGGCGCCAGCGGGGCCCTGACGGGCTTCGCCGGCGGTGTCGAGACCAAGCGTTTCCTCCTCGCCCTGGAGGGCGGCCCGGCCGGGCCGGCACCCGCGCAACTCGGCCTGCTGTAAGGTATTCCTTCCCCGATCGCCCCAGGCGCCTTGTCACCGCAACGCCAGGATGCAATGAGCCCGGCCCGATGCTTCCGTGGTCCGTAGATCCGGGGTCACACGCCGGTCTGCATCGACGAGTGGCCGAACAAGGCGTGGGCGGGGCACCTCTGCCTCGGCTGGTCCGAGAGGATGTCGATGGCGGAGGCGCGTGCACGTTTGGGGCGGCTCGGACAGGATGCGGTGCGGCTCCTGCGCCCCCTCTGGCCGCTCGTCGCGGTCTCCTCGGTCATCGGCGCGGCGAGCGGGCTGGCGACAGCGGCGGTCCTGGCCCAGGTCAACACGGCGATCCACGCCGAGGGCGGCCTGCCGGAGAATTTTCTGGCGATCTTCCTCGGCCTCGTCGTCCTCGGCGTCGGCGGGTCCCTCGTCTCCGGGCTCGGCAGCAGCCTGGCGGGCGGGCGCATCAACGCGACCTTGAACCGGGATCTCGCGGACCTGATCCTGACCGCGCCGCTCTCCCGCATCGAACGGCTCGGCCGCCACCGCATCCTCGCCTCCCTGAACGAGGACGCCGGCACCCTCTCGCGGGTCATCGGGCTCCTGTCGGGCCTGATCATCCAGATCGGCGTGCTGACCGGCTGCCTCGCCTACCTGCTCTATCTCTCACCGACCCTGTTCGCGATCACCCTCGTCGGCTTCGGCCTCGGCAGCTACGGCGAGGCCGTCCTGCGCCGCCGGGCGATGGTTCATTTCCGAACGCGCCGGACCCTCGTGGAGACCCAGCAGAAGCACTATCAGACCCTCACGGAGGGGTGCCGGGAGTTGCGCCTCAACAAGGTGCGCCGCCTGCGCGTGCGCAACGTGGCCCTGGCCGGCTGCATCGAGGATCTGAGGCGCAACGCCTGGGCAACGCAGACGCTGTTCGAGTTCTCCTTCCTCACGAAGAAGCTCGCCCTGTTCGCCACCATCGCGGCCATCATCGCCTACAAGGCCGCCATCGGGATCGACAGTTCCGTCCTGTCGGGCTTCGTGCTGGTGCTGCTCTACGTGGAGACGCCGGTGAGCTATATCCTCGCCTGCCTGCCCGAGATCGGCCGCGCCGAGGTCGCCTATGGACGCATCGCCGCGTTCTCGGCGGACAGCGACGCCGCCGAGCCCGATCTCCTCACGCCGGCCGTCCCGCCCGTAGCGGACGCCATCGACACCATCGAATTGCGGGGCGTCAGCCACACCTTCCCATCTGTGGACGACGGGCCGGCCTTCACCCTCGGACCCCTCGACCTGACCATCCGGCGGGGCGAGATCCTGTTCATCGTCGGCGAGAACGGCTCGGGCAAGACCACCCTGATCAAGCTGATCCTCGGCCTCTACCCGCCGCAGACCGGCACGCTCCGCCTCGATGGCGTGCCGGTGACGGCGGAGACCCGCGACGCCTACCGCCAGCACTTCTCGGCGGTGTTCTTCGACTACACCCTGTTCGACGATCTGGTGATGCCCGCCGCCATCGGCCCGGAGGCGGGCCAGGCACTTCTCGAGACCCTCGATCTGGCCCGCAAGGTCGCGATCCGCGACGGCGCCTTCTCGACCACGGACCTGTCGGCGGGGCAGCGCAAGCGCCTCGCCCTGATCCAGGCCGCCCTCGAAGGACGCCCGGTCCTCGTCCTCGACGAGTGGGCGGCCGAGCAGGACCCGACCTTCCGGCGTCTGTTCTACGCCGAATTGCTGCCCGCCCTGAAGCGCCAGGGCCGCACCCTGGTGGTGATCAGCCACGACGACCGCTACTTCGACGCAGCCGATCGGGTGATCCACCTGGACGGCGGCCGCGCGACCGAGGCGCCGCGCGGGGCGCCGGCCCCGGCGAAATCCTACGGCTTCGGCAGCGCGTAGATGTTCACGTCGAGCTTCTCGTCGGCCTTGTCGTTGAGGTCGGTGACGTATTCCTCGATGAAGCGGTCCTGCACCACCACGTCCTTGGCGTCGAGGTAGGCGGTGAGCGTCTCGTAGGTGCCGTCGATCTCGTCGTAGGAACCCCGGTGCGGGAAGCGCAGGGCCTTGCCGCTCGGGGTGGTTCCGAACCGCAGGCCGTCGGCCTCGGCGGGCTTCGGGTCCGGCATCGCCGCGATGGGGATCATCGCCTCGTACTGGAAGCCGTCGTCGTCCGTCTTGGCGAAGACCGCGATGGGCCGGCCCGTGGGCGTGATGCCGGCCTTGGCGAGATCCGCCTCGATGCGCTGGAACGCGGCCTTCAGGCTCGGCACCGCCTCCTCCCATTTGGCGCGTCCCGACAGGATCGCGGCGGGTTTGGGCGGCAGGGACACCGCATCGACGTCGTTGGCGTCGCCGGGCGTCTCCACAAGGGTCTTTCGCGGCGCGGCCGTGGGGGGCGCGGCCGGGGCGGCGCCCGCCTGGGCGGGGACAGGCACGTCGGGCGTGCCCGGGCCGGCCGGGCCGGGCGTCGTGGTGGTGGGCAGGGGGGTGGCGACGGCCGGCGGCACCGCTTCCTGAGCGTGGGCGAGGCCGGCCGCGAGGCATCCGGCAAGGAGCGTCAGGCGAAAGCGAATCACGGCGGCGCTCCGGAGGATCGGCGGCCTCCCGGGGAAGCCGGGGGCAGTGGTCGCCAACGTAGTGACGAAGCCCGCCCCCCGCGAGGCGCATCGCGTGTCCGCGCGCACGAACGTGACCGGGCGCGGCGCTTCTGCAACGCAGCCCCCCGGCGGCCCCGCGTGCGCGGCCCCGGGCTTTCGCCTATATGCGGGGCCCGGGCCCTTCCACCGAGACAATCATCCGAAGAGACATGAGCGCACTCGCCCATCGACGGTTCCTGAAGATGAACGGCGCCGGCAACGCCATCGTGGTGCTGGACCTGCGCGGGTCGGACCTCACGGTCGCGGCCGGCGACGTCCGGGCCATCGCGAGGCACCCGGCCTCCGCCTTCGACCAGCTCATGGTGATCCACGACGCGCGCACCCCCGGCACCGACGCGGCCCTGCGCATCTACAACACCGACGGATCGGAAGCGGGCGCCTGCGGCAACGGCACCCGCTGCGTCGCCTACGCCATGCTCGACGACCCCGCCATGGCGCGGCCGGCCGAGAGCGGGCGCCTCACCCTGGAGACGCGGGGCGGCCTCGTGAGCGTCAAGCGCATGGCCGAGCGCGCCTTCACCGTCGACATGGGCCGGCCCAAGCTGAAGTGGGACGAGATCCCGCTCGCCGAACCGTTCCAGGACACGCGGCGCATCGAACTCCAGGTCGGCCCCATCGACGCGCCTGTGCTGCACTCGCCGGCGGTGGTCAACATGGGCAACCCGCACGCGATCTTCTTCGTGGACCGCGACCCCGCGACCTACGACCTCGCCCGCATCGGCCCGATGCTGGAGAACCATCCCGTCTTTCCCGACCGCGCCAACATCTCGCTCGCCCGGGTGACCGGCCCCGACACCATCGTCCTGCGGGTGTGGGAGCGCGGCGCCGGCCTGACCCTGGCCTGCGGCACCGCCGCCTGCGCCACCGTGGTGGCGGCCGCGCGCCTGCGCATGATCGGCCGGGGCGCCACCGTGCACCTGCCCGGCGGCGACCTCGTCATCGAGTGGCGCGCCGACGACCACGTGCTCATGACCGGCCCCGTGGCGCTGGAATGGGACGGCACCTTCGATCCCGCCCTGTTCGCCGGGGCCGCCTAGAATGGCGGTCGAGACCCTCACCTTCGGCTGCCGGCTCAACACCGTCGAGGCGGAGGTGATGCGCGGCCATGCCGGCCCCCATGCGGCGGACGACCTCGTCATCGTCAACACCTGCGCGGTGACGCAGGAGGCCGGGCGCCAGGCGCGCAAGGCCATCCGCCGGATCGCCCGCGACCGGCCGGCGGCCCGCATCGTCGTCACCGGCTGCGGCGCGCAGGTGGAAACCGCCCTCTACGCCGCCATGCCGGAGGTCGCCCGCCTCGTCGGCAACGACGCGAAGGGCCGGATGGAGACCTGGGCGCCTTCCCGCGTCCCCCCCGACCGCAATGCGGTGGACGACATCATGGCCGTGCGCACGGTCGCGCCCACCCGGATCGCCGCCATCGCGGGGCAGACCCGCGCCTTCGTGCCCGTGCAGAACGGCTGCGACCACCGCTGCACGTTCTGCGTCATCCCGTTCGGGCGCGGCAACTCGCGCTCCGTCGCGCAGGCGGACGTGGTCGATCAGGTCCGCCGCATCGTCGACCATGGCGGGCGGGAAGTGGTGCTCACGGGCGTCGATCTCACCGCCTACGGCCGCGATCTTTCGGACACATCGAGCCTCGGACGCCTGACGCAGGCGATCCTGTCCGGCGTGCCCGACCTCGCCCGCCTGCGCCTGTCCTCCATCGATTCCATCGAGGCCGACGACGCCCTCATGGATGCCATCGCCGGCGCGGCGCGGCTGATGCCGCATCTCCACCTCTCGCTCCAGGCCGGCGACGACCTCGTCCTCAAGCGGATGAAGCGCCGCCACACCCGCGCCGACGCGATCCGCTTCTGCGCCGAGGTACGCCGCCTGCGGCCGGAGGTGGTGTTCGGGGCCGACCTCATCGCGGGGTTCCCGACCGAGACGGAGGCGCAGTTCGTCCGCTCCCTCGACCTCGTGGTCGAATGCGGCCTGACCCATCTTCACGTCTTCCCGTACTCGCCGCGCCCCGGGACCCCGGCGGCGCGGATGCCGCCGGTGCCGGGGGATGTTGTCCGCGCGCGCGCCGCGCGGTTGCGCGCGGCCGGGGAAACGGCCCTGGCGGCGCATCTCGCGGCGCAGGTCGGGCGCACCCACCGGGTGCTGAGCGAGCGCGGCGGCATGGGGCGGACGGAGGGGTTTACCCAAGTGCGGCTAGAGCCGGACACCCCGGCCGGAGAGCTTCGGGACGTCAGCATCGCCGGCCACGACGGAACGATGTTGGTCGGGGCCTGACAAACCCTCCCCCCTCTGCGGGCTACGGGATTCACACGACGGTGAAGCCGGCGATTTCGGCCGCTCGCCGAGCGGGTCCCGTGCGTCGGCGTGAAGCGCAACAGGCCCCCTCTCCTGAAGGGAGAGGGCTGGGGTGAGGTGAGAGGTCTCTCCGGAAAGGTCGTACACCTCACCCTGTCCCTCTCCTGGAAGGTGTGGGGACCCGTGCCGCCCGCGAGAGGTGTGAATCCGGCAGCCTCCGCGGGAGAGGGCTATGTTCGGCCCGGAGCCACTCGAGCACCGAAATTTCTTGACAATATTCCTATTTCGTGGTTCAGTCCGGGCACTCGCCTCCCACGCGGGAGGCCCCCCGGCGAACCGGGTCGGGGGGCTCGGGGGAGGAGACGGCGCCCCGCGTCGRTGGCCCGGTCTCGCCATCGCCCCGGGCCGCATCGGCGACGCAAGGTGTTCTGGACGGGGAGGAGCCGTGTTGAGGCGAGGAACCGGGACCCTGGAGCACGGGCTCGGGGCTTGACCCTGATCAGTCGGCTGCCGCACCGGCGTTCCCGTAAGGGACGTCGCGTCGCGCGGAGGTGGGCCGCTACTAGCCGAGTCGCCGAGGCCGAGAAGACGCCGTGACGAAACGGATCGGTCCCGAAAGGGGCCGGGCCGGGGGACGCCGGGAGACCGGCTAAACTTACAAAAACAGGGTCTCGYGGCGTCCCGCGTCTCCCGTTTCCTCAGGCCGTCCCCCGCGCCGAACCGGCGGCGGGGCGCTGGCGCGTGGGGAGCGCCCCCGGAACAAGGGGCGGCGTCACGGCGCCAGCCAGGCGCCCGTCCACCCCGCCGCCCCGCGTTCCCACCCCGCCCGGCGGTGCCCGCGCCGGTCGAGGAACAGGAAGTCGAGGCGGGTCGCCGTCACCACCACGGCGCAGAAATTCGGGCGCGCGAGGTCCAGGTCGGCGCCGTCCTCGGGCTGGGTGTAGGCGTCGCCCGCGGGCAGCGCCGTGCCGGGGGCCGGAGCGATCCCGTAGCAGGTCCGGCTCATGACCCGCGAGGCGGCCCAGGCGGCCTCGGCCACGGCGTCGTCCGTGTGGAGGCGGGCCGGCCCCGAGACCCGGATCTGGATCTTCGAGGCGGTGTCGTAGCCGTGCAGGGCGGCCCGGCCGGTGGCGGCGATCTCGCCGGCCTTGGCCGAGCGGCGGTCGCAGTGGAACCGGAGCGTTCCCGCAGCGGGATCGGCTTCGCGCAGGACCACGGTCCGCACCTGGGGGTGCCCGCCGGCGTCGACGGTGGCGAGGGCCGGCATGTGGAAGGCGTTGCGGCGCAAGGCTGGCCCCTCGTGCAGGAGGCGCCAGAGTTCGAGAAAGCTGGCGTCGAGGTCGTCGTAGAACGCCGGCAGGGGCGCGAAGGCCGTCATCGGGCGCGCCGCTCGCGCAGGATGAGGACGACGTTGCGCAGGTAGATGAAGGTCGACAGCGCCTGCCCGAAGATGATCACGGGTTCGCGCCGCACGAGGCCGTAGACCAGGGTCATCAGGCCGCCCGCGATGGAGAGGAACCAGAACGCCAGGGGGATCACGCTGCGCCCCGCCCGCTCGGAGGCGAGCCACTGCACCACGAAGCGGGCGCCGAACACCGCCTGGGCGAGGATGCCGAAGACGAGCCACCCGTCGAAGCGCACCACGAAGACGTCGTAGACGTAGCCGCGGATATCCGCGGCGAGCTGGATCAGCATGGGGTCAGGGTCCCGTGACGTCGGTGACCGAAGGCGTGACCCGCTTGCGGCGGATCAGCCACCACACCCCGGCGAGATCGAGGAGGCCGACCCAGAGCCGGTCGAACAGGCCGTATTTCGAGGCCCCGGTGAAGCGCGGGCGGTCGATCACGTCGCGGTGGACCACAGCGTAGCCCTCGCGGGCCACCAGCGCCGGCATGAAGCGGTGCAGCCCGTCGAAATACGGCAGGCGGGCATAGACCTCGCGGCGCACGAGCTTGTAGCCGCAGCCGGTGTCGCGGGTGGCATCCTTGAGGATGCGCACCCGCACCCCGTTGGCGATGCGCGACTGGAGGGTCTTCAACCGGCCGTCCTTGCGCCCGACGCGCTGCCCCTGGGCGAGGCCGACGCGCGGGCCGCCCTCCTCGAGGGCCGCCAGCAGGGTCGGCAGGTAGGCCGGATCGTTCTGGCCGTCGCCGTCGAGGAGGGCGCAGATCGCCCCGCGGGCGGCGGCGATGCCGGTCTGCACCCCGGCGGACTTGCCGGCCGTGCGGTCGTGGCGCAGCACCCGGAGCCAGGGCCGGTCGCGGCGGGCGAGGTCGAGGGCCGCGGCGGTGCCGTCGGTGGAGCCGTCGTCCACGTAGATCACCTCGAACGGCGCCAGGGACGCGCAGGCCGCGCCGATCTCGGCGACGAGGCTCGCGATGTTGCCGACCTCGTCCTTCACCGGCACGATCACGGAGAGACGCATGGGGGATTCCCGGGGGTTCAGGGCGTCGGTTCGGGGGCGTGGGCGTAGGCCGTGAGGTCGACCCTTCGTCCGCCGTTGATGTTGAAGCCCGAGACGGTGCCGACCGGGGCCGGCACGAACCCGACGCCCGCGGCGGCCTCGGCGAAGGCCGGGGCGAAGCGGCCCTCGACGTAGAGCAGGCGGCAGCCCTCGCCCCGGAGGAAGGCGGCGGCCTCGGCGGCCGTGTCCATCATCGCCAGATCCGTCCCGATGAGGAAGACGAAGCTCGGCTCGCGGTAGCCGAGGCTCGCCACCTTCGGCGCCGCGCAGGGCACGCGGTCGCGCAGGGCGGCGAGGCGGGGCGAGACCTTGAGGGCGGCCATCACCGGCTGGGTCAGACCGAACACCGCCGGCGAGAGCAGGGCCGAGGCGAGGATGCCGAGGCACAGGGCCCGCTCCGCCGCCCCCCGGGCGAAGGCGCGCCAGGCGAGGACCGCCACGGCGCAGGCGGCCAGGAGCAGCGGCAGCCCGGCCCAGGGCAACGTCCGGTCGTAGGTCCAGGCGAAGGCCGAGAGCCCCAGGGTCAGGCCCACCGGGATCAGCACCACGAGGCCGGCCGTGAGCCGCGCCCCCCGGCGTTCGGGGTCGAGGGCGCCGCGCGTCAGGGCGAGCACGGTGAGGATCGCGAGGGCCGGGAACAGGGGAAGCACGTAGTGCGGCAGCTTCGTCGGCACGATCTCGAACAGGAGCCAGGTCGGCACGATCCAGGCGAGGAGGAAGGCGATTCCCGCTTCGCGCCGGTTCGCCCAGGCGAAGGGCGCGCCGAGCGCCGCGAAGGCCGCGCCGGGCCAGAAGGTGCCGAACACCGCGAACAGGTAGGCGCCCGGTGGCGCCCAATGCTTCTCGGAGCCGCCCTGGACCTTGCTCATCATGTCGTGGCCGACGGCCTCGCCGTAGAAGGCGCCGCCGCTCTTCCAGGTGATGGCGACGAACCAGGGCGCCACGATGAGGAGCGTGAGCGGCAGGCCGAGGCCGGGCCGCAGCGCCTGCAGCCACCGGCCGGAGCGGGCGTGGAGCGACAGCGCCAGGGCGGGCAGCCCGCAGAACAGGGGCACCATCGGGCCCTTCACCAGGATGCCCACGGCGAGGCCGAGCCAGAAGGTCAGGACGGTGGCGGTGCCGAGGGTCCGGCCGGCCGATCCGTCGGCCCGGCCGAGCCAGGCCCGCGCCAGGGACCCGAAGGTCGCCATGGCGCAGGCGCAGAGCAGCGCGTCGGTCTTGGCGAGGCGCGCTTCGGCGGAGAGCACCACGCAGGCGGCGAACAGGGCGGCGGCGAGCAGCGCGCTCCGCCGGGGCAGGAAGGCCAGGGCCGACCAGTAGGCGAGGAGCACCGCCCCGATGGCGCCGAGCAGCGAGGGCAGGCGATAGAGCGCGATGGTGGTGCGGGCGTTCGGGATGCCGAGGGCCTCGCCGGCCCCGACGAAGGCGGCCTGGGCCCAGTAGATCCCCACGGGCTTCTTGTGGCGCGCCTCGCCCTGGAAGCGGATGTCGACGAGGTCGCCGGTCTCCAGCATCTGCTTGGAGGCCTGGGCGAAGCGCGGCTCGTCCCGGTCCATGGGCTGGAGCGAGGCGAGCCCCGGCAGGAAGCAGACGAGGCAGAGCGCCACGAGGAGGGCACAGGCCCGGCCATGGCTCAGCGCCGCGGCGTCGAGGATCGCCTGCGGCCACGCGAACAGGTCGCGACGGCCCGGGCGAGACGCGAAGGCGCGGTCGGTCATGCGGGAGGACGGGCCGGAAAGGCGGGCATGCGGCTCCAGACTGGCACGCGCCCGGCGATTCCGGTCGATGCCGCGAAGGCCGGCGGTGTCGATGATGCGGCCCCGAATGTCAAATTCCGAACGGGCCCGGGCGGGGCCTGCGAGGAAGCGAGAAAAGCGGGCGCCCGGTCGTTTCGGTCCGGATATGATGGTGCGTGTCCGTGAGCCGGGGCGCCCCGCGAATCACGCACCCCAGAACCAGGGTCCTCACATGAGCCTCCACATCGGCCTCCTCGCCTTCCCGAACGTGCAGCAGCTCGATCTCACCGCGCCCTACGAGGTGTTCGCGATGATCCCGGGGGCGACGGTGCATCTCGTCGCCGCCGGCCTCGACCCGATCCGGAGCGCCACCGGCCTCGTGCTCGCCCCCACGGTGACCATGGCCGCGTGCCCGGTCCTCGACGTGCTGTGCGTCCCCGGCGGGGTCGGGGTGAACGCCCTGATGACCGATCCGGTCGTGCTGGCCTTCGTGCGCGAACGGGCGAAAACCGCCCGCTTCGTCACCTCCGTCTGCACCGGCGCCCTGGTGCTGGGCGCGGCCGGTCTCCTTCGGGGCCGGCGCGCCACTACCCACTGGGCCTCCCTCGACCTGCTCGCGGCCTTCGGCGCGACGCCCGTGGCCGAGCGCGTGGTGCGGGACGGCAACCTCGTCACCGGCGGCGGCGTCACGGCGGGGATCGACTTCGCCCTGGCGCTGGCCGCCGAACTCGTCGGTCAGGAGGAGGCGGAAGCGATCCAGCTCGGCCTCGAATACGCCCCCGCCCCGCCCTTCGACGCCGGCACGCCGGACACGGCGGCGCCGCCGGTGCTCGCCGCGGCCCGCGCGCGCCTCGCCGCCTCCCGGGCCGCGCGCGAGGCCCTGGTGCGGTCGATCACGGGCCGCGCGCCGGAGGTCTGGGGCGAGCCGGAATCCTGATCCGGACCGGGGTCCGGCCTTTGCGGGTTCTCAAGTATTCTGCCCGCAGGATACGGAGGACGGATCGCGCTATCCTGGGTGATCCTCGGGGCCGAGTTCCTGTCCCGATGGGGGGCCTTCTCGTCCCGACACAGTTCATGGGAGTTGCAGCCGATGACCACGGGAGTCGCCGACCCCGCGCGACAGGTGTCCGCCCGTGCGCTGGGTCCCGACGCCCTGCGCGTCACCGCCATGGTGGCGATCCTCCTCGTGATGCTGGTGGGCGCCAACCCGTTCCACGACGGCACCGCGCCCGAGAACGCGGCCTCGGGGGCGGGCGGCAACCTCGGCAACCAGATCCTGTTCCTGATCATGGGCGGCCTCGCCGGCACGATTCTCTTCGCCCGGGGCGCCGCCGCCCTACGGCCGCTGGCCAGCCTGCCGATCCTGCTGATGCTCGCCTGGCTCGCCGTATCGACGGTGCTGTCCATCGAGCCCCTGGTCTCGGCCCGCCGCCTGGTCTCCCTCGTGATCGTCACCGCGGCGGCGGTGTCGCTTCTCGTGGCGGCGCGCGACGCGCGCCAGTTCGCCACGGTGCTGGGCGCCACGGTGCTGGGAATCGTGGGCATCAGCTATCTCGGCCTCGTGCTCGTGCCCGAGCGCGCCATGCACACGGCCTTCGACCTCATCGAGCCCGAGCACGCCGGCAGCTGGCGCGGGGTCTACGCGCACAAGAATGCGGCGGGCGCCGCCATGGGGGCGTTCGTGTTCGTCGGCCTGTTCTGGGCGGGGACGGGGCAGCGCATCCTCGGCTTCCTGCTCGCGGGCGCCGCCGCCCTGTTCCTCGTGTTCACGAACGCCAAGACCTCCGTCGCCATCACGCCCGCGGTGCTCGCCCTCACCTGGTTCTGCACGTGGTCCGGGGCGACCGTCTGGCGGCGCCTCGTGCTGCTCGCGCCCCTCGCCCTCCTCCTGACGGTGACGGTGGGGTCGGTCCTGGTGCCGGAGATCGGCGCCCTGGTGGCGCGTCTGGCCGGCGACCCGACCTTCACCGGCCGCACGGAGATCTGGGAGTTCGCCGCCGACAACATCGCCAGGCGTCCCATCGCCGGCTACGGCTACGGCGCGTTCTGGGAGAGCGTGTTCTACGGCGGCGGCGCCGACGCGGCGACCTGGGTCAACCGGGCCACGGACGCGCACAACGGCTATCTCAACACCGCCCTCGAATCCGGCCTCGTCGGCCTCGCCCTCACCCTGTGGTGGCTCGTCTGGGCGCCCGTGAGCGACCTCCAGGCCCGGGCCGGGGGCCGCTCCATCGACCCCCTGACGATGCTGTTCCTGCGCCTGTGGCTGTTCATCATCCTCGTGGCGGTGTTCGAATCGGTGTTCTACCAGGCCACCAACGGGCTCTATTTCCTCCTCGTGGTGTCGGTGCTGGGCCTGCGCTACCTGGCGCGGACCCGGGTGGTCGCGGGTGGGGACCGGGCGGAAGGGGACCGGGCATGACGCCGCGCGCGGACCAGGCCGACCCCGCGGGCCCCCATCCGGCGGTGGAGCCCCTGCCGGCGCTGACCTCCCTGCGCTTCGTGGCGGCGGCCTACGTCCTCGCCTTCCACTTCGCCGGCTACGAGGCAGGCCGTGCGGCGATGCCCGATGCGGTCTTCCTCGGTTACTCGGGCGTGACGTTCTTCTTCCTGCTGTCGGGCTTCATCCTGGCCTACAACTATCAGCGGGTGGACCTGTCGCCGCGCGCCGCGCGCCTGCGCTTCCTGCGCGCGCGGGTGGCACGGGTCTATCCCGTCTACCTCCTGGCCCTCGCCATCGGCTTGCCGTGGTTCGTCGTCTGGACGGCGAAGGTCGTGCCCCCGCTCCAGACCCTGATGGCCTCCGGCGCGGTGCTGGCGCCGCTCGGCCTCCACGCCTGGGTGCCGGGCGCGGCCTGCTCCCTCGACTGTCCGAGCTGGTCGGTCTCGGCGGAGCTGTTCTTCTACGCCCTGTTCCCCCTCCTCCTGCCGCTCGCCCTCAGGCGGCCGGGCCCGACGGCGCTCGTCACCCTCGCGGCCTGGGCCGCGTCCGTCGCCCTCGCGATCCTGGCCTGGAACCGCTTCGCCCCCGGCCTCTCCCTCATCGCGCCGACCACGGACGCGGCGACCCTCCTGGCGCAGGCGATCAAGTACAATCCCCTGCTGCGCCTGCCGGAATTCGTGGCCGGCCTGCTCCTGTTCGTCCTGTGGCGGCGGGTCCGCCTGCCCCTCGGGGTGCTCCTCACCTGGGCGGGAGCGGCGGCCCTGGCTCTCGTCGCGGGGGTCGAGACGATCCCCGAGCCGCTCATGCACAACGGGCTCACCGCCGTGGTCTGGGCACCGGTGATCCTGGCCGGCGCCCAGGTCCGCTCCGGCCCGCTCACGGCCGGGTGGTTCGTCTTCCTCGGCCGCATCTCCTTCGCCCTCTACCTCCTGCACGTGCCCGCCTACGCCTTCGTGTCGAGCCTCGACCGGACCGTCCTCGCCGGCCGCCTCGCCGGCACGCCCTGGCTCACCGTCGCGCTCGCGACGCTCCTGTCGCTCGCCGCCGCGAGCGCCGTGCACCTGGCGATCGAGGAACCGGCGCGCCAGCGCCTCCTTCGGCCCCGCGCGCCCGCGCGCGAGGCGGCGCCCCTGCCCTCGGCCTGACGAACCGGCATGTCGCAGCTCCCTCCGCAGGCCCATTCGCTCACCCTCGCGGCCGGTCCGCCCTCGGCGCCCCTGCACATGGCCTATCGCCCGGACATCGACGGCCTGCGCGCGGTGGCCGTCCTTGTGGTGCTGTTCTTCCATGCCGGCGTGCCGGGCCTGTCCGGCGGGTTCGTTGGCGTCGACGTGTTCTTCGTGATCTCGGGCTACGTGATCACCCGGGGCATCCTCGCCGACGTGGCGGCGGGCCGGTTCTCCCTCGTCCGGTTCTACGAGCGCCGCATCCGCCGCATCCTGCCGATGCTGGTGGCGACGATTCTGGCCACCTACGCCCTCGCCCTGCTCTATCTGCCTCCCGGCGCCATGGACGATTACGCCCGCAGCGTCGTGGCGGCCGCGGCCTTCGCCGCCAACGTGTTCTTCTGGAAGACCACCGGTTACTTCGACCTCGAGGCGCAGACCCGGCCCTTGCTGCACACCTGGTCGCTCTCCGTCGAGGAGCAGTTCTACCTCGTGGTGCCCATCGCCTTGCCGCTGCTCCTCGCCCGCTCGCGGCGGGTCGCGGCGGCGGCTCTTCTCGCGGCCCTGCTGGCCTCCCTCGCCCTCGGCATCGTCCTGACGAACAGCGCGCCCGGCGCCAACTTCTACCTCCTGCCCACCCGCGCCTGGGAACTCCTCGTCGGTGCCCTCCTGGCCTTCGCGGCCGACTGGACGCCGCCGCGCGCCCTGCGCGAGGCCATGGCGACGGGCGGCCTCGGTCTCGTCGCCACCGCGGTCCTGGCCTACGACGAGGCGACACCGTTTCCCGGCCTGAACGCCCTGGCGCCGTGCCTCGGAGCAGCCCTCCTCATCGCCGCCGGGAATGGCCCGACCGCCATCGGCCGGGTCCTGTCGGCGCCGCCCTGCGCCGGCCTCGGGCGGATGTCCTACGCCCTCTACATGGTGCATTGGCCCGTGGTGGTGTTCGCTCGCTATGCCCTGCTGCGCGAGCCGGCCGGGTGGGAGATCTGTGCCGTCGTCGCGGCCTGCCTCGTCTTCGCCTACGCCGCCTGGCGCTGGATCGAGACGCCGTTCCGGTATGGGCGATCCACCGGGACACGGGACGGTCATCGTCCGCTCTTCGCCGCCACGGCCGCTGCCCTGACGGTCCTCGCGGCCCTCGGCCTCGCCGGCACCCTCGCGGAGGGCTTTCCCGCGCGCTTTCCCGACATTCGGCCGGGCGCCCTCGCGGCCCTCGAGCGGGCGGGCTGGAAGGGCGGGCGCTGCTTTCTCGAGAACCAGCGCGTCGCGGACTGGGCGGGAGCCGAGTGTCTGCTGGCCCGGGACGCGCCCGCCACCGCCCTTCTGTGGGGCGATTCCTACGCGGCCCATTACGTGCCCGGCCTCGTGCGCAACGCCCCCACCCTGAGCCACGCCATCCTCCAATACACCTTCGCCGGCTGCCCGCCGCTCCTCGCCTACGCCTCGCGGGCCAAACCCGGCTGCCGGGACTTCAACGCCCACGTCTTCGAGATCATCCGCGCCTACGGCATCGACAGCGTGGTGCTGGCCGCCCGCTGGGACCTCCTGCCCGCCCGGACGCTGGCCAACCTGCCCGACACCATCGCGCGTCTCACGGCGGCGGGGGTCGCCGTCTCGGTGATCGGCCCCTCGCCGCTGTTCGCGTTCGACGTGGGCGTGCTGGGCGCGCGCGGCGCCGGCACCCGGGTCGACGGCTCGGCGGCGTGGTTCGCCCACCGGGGCGATCCGGCGATCCGACGTCTGTCGGCGAAGGCCCGCTTCGCCGACCCCCTGCCGACCTTCTGCGACGGCCCCCTGTGCCGCTACCGCGCGGACGGCACCGACCTGTTCCTCGACACCGGCCACCTGTCGCAGGCGGGCAGCGAGCGGGCGGTGCGGGCATATTTTCCCCTCCTGCGCTGAGCCGGGGATCACAATCGCGCCCAGATCATGTCAGCGAGCGTTCAGCCGGGCGGGGGCATTTTGGTTGGCGATCCGGTCCTCGCGGCCGGATCGCCCTCACAACAGCAGAAGGGTCTGTTCCATGTCTGTGAACGCGCTCGTCGCGGCCCTCGCCGTCGCCTGCGGTGTCGGCCTCGCCTCGGCCGCCCATGCCGCTCCGCTGCCCCCGGCTCCCGCCGGCACCCTCGCGGCCCCGTTTGCCGGTTCCCCCACGGATGCCACGGTGCAGACCGTCGCCTTCGGTTGCGGCCCCGGTTGGGCGCCCAATCGCTGGGGACGGTGCCGGCCGATCTACCGGGGCTACGGCTACGGACCGCGTCCGTTCTACGGCCCGCGGCGCTTCTACGGGCCGGGCTACGCCTACGGACCACCGCGCCCGTTCTACGGCCCCCGCCCCGTCTACGGGCCGTTCTACTGATTCGGCTCCCGATCGAGGACGCGGGCGGGCTCTCCGCCCGCGTCCCTTCGCGCATGAGCCGTGAGGGTTGAAATCGCCTAGACCTCCCCGAACCACACCCGAGGGGATCCCATGCGTCGCGCGCTACCGCCCTGTCCCGGTCTTGGTCTTGGTCTTGGTCTTCTTGGTCTTGGTCTTTTTGGTCTTGCCGCCCTGGCCGGAGCCACCCTCCCCGCGGGAGCCCAGGAGCCGGCCCAGGACGCGACGGGCGGGCCGATGCTCCAGACCGTGGACGCGGCCAACACCCGCTATTCGCCCCTCGACGGGATCACGGCCGAGAACGTCGCCCGCCTCCAGGTCGCCTGGACCTTCTCGACGGGCGTGTTGCGTGGGCACGAAGGCGCCCCGCTGGTGGTCGGTGCGGTGATGTACGTCCACACGCCGTTCCCCAACATCGTCTATGCCCTGGACCTCGACCACGACGGCCGCATCCTCTGGAAGTACGAGCCCAAGCAGGATGCGTCCGTCGTCGCGATGCTGTGCTGCGACACGGTCAATCGGGGTCTGGCCTACGCGGATGGGGCGATTCTGCTGCACCAGGCCGACACCACGCTGGTGTCCCTCGACGCCGCGACCGGCCGGGTGAATTGGGCGGTCCGCAACGGCGATCCGGCCCGGGGCGAGACCAACACCGCCACGGTCCTGCCGGTGAAGGACAAGATCCTCGTCGGCCTTTCGGGCGGCGAGTTCGGCGTGCGCTGCCACCTCACCGCCTACGACGCGAAGACGGGCCGGCGCCTCTGGCGGGCTTACTCCATGGGCACGGACGCCGACATGCGCGTCGATCCCGAAACCACCACCGTGCTGGGCCGGCCCATCGGCCGGGATTCCTCCCTGGCCTCGTGGGAGGGCGACCAGTGGAAGACCGGCGGCGGCTGCACCTGGGGCTGGTACGCCTACGATGCCGCCCTGAACCTCATGTATTACGGCACCGGCAATCCCTCGACCTGGAACCCCGGCCAGCGCCCCGGCGACAACCGCTGGGCGCAGTCCATCGTCGCCCGCGATCCGGATACGGGCCGGGCGCGCTGGCTCTACCAGATGACGCCCCACGACCAGTGGGACTACGACGGCGTCAACGAGATGATCCTGACCGACCAGGCGATGGACGGCCGCATGCGGACGCTGCTCACCCATTTCGACCGCAACGGCTTCGCCTACACCCTGGACCGCGCCACGGGCGAACTCCTGGTGGCGGAGAAGTTCGATCCGGCGGTGAACTGGGCCACGCACATCGACCTCGACCGGGCCTCGAAAACCTACGGCCGGCCCGTCCTCGATCCGCGCTACGCCCCCGAGCGGACCGGCGAAGACGAGACCACCCCGGGCATCTGCCCCGGCGCCATCGGCGCCAAGAACCAGCAGCCGGCGGCCTACTCGCCCCGGACGCGCCTGTTCTACGTGCCGACCAACCACATCTGCATGACCTACGAGCCGTTCCGGGTGACCTACACGCCCGGCCTGCCCTATGTCGGCGCCACCCTGAGCCTGCAGCCGCCGCCGGGCGACGGCCACACCGGCAGCCTCACGGCCTGGGACGGGGTGCGCGGACGGATCGCCTGGTCGATCCCCGAGCCGTTCTCCGTGTGGTCGGGCGTCCTCGCCACCGCCGGGGACGTGGTGTTCTACGGAACCCTCGAAGGCCATCTCAAGGCCGTCGATGCCCGGACCGGCCGGGAACGCTACCGGTTCAAGACCCCGTCGGGCATCGTCGGCAACGTGACCACCTACACCCACAGGGGCCGGCAATACGTGGCGGTGCTCTCAGGGATCGGCGGCTGGGCCGGCATCGGGCTGGCCGCCGGTCTCACGGACCCCAACGACGGCGCCGGCGCCGTGGGCGGCTACGCGGCGCTCGCGAACTACACGGCGCTGGGGGGCCAGCTCACGGTGTTCGCCCTGCCGGACTGATGTCCGGGTTCGAAGGGTCGAGCCCTTCGCGGGTCCAGGCAAGAATTTACAAAGACCGGCCCTGGGTTCTGCGTCGGGCTCTGCCCGACACCCGCCGAAGGGGTGACCCCTTCGGGATCCCGGACCGGAAGGCTCACGCCCGATCGGCCTCCTCCTCCGAGGGTGCGTAGACCGCGTCACCGAGGCGCCGCAGGGGGCCACCGGGGCCGGAGCGCTTCCACAGGCGGGTGTTGAGGGCGGCCACCGGATCGTGGCCGGGCAGGTCGAAGCCGCGCGCCGTCAGGCCGGGCAGGATCTCGCCGGCATGCAGCGGGCGCCCGGCCTCGTGCAGGATGTCGAGGGCGGCGGCCACCAGGGCGCGCCCGTGGCGGCGGGCGGCGGCGATGTCCTCGCCCGGGCGTGCCTCGGGTTCGGCCGTCGGCGCCGGAGATGGGCGGGAGGCCGCACCGAGGCGGCGGCCGAGTTCGAGGTAGAGGGCATGGTCGGCGATCTGCCGGTCGAGGGCGTCGCGCTGTCGACGCAGGACAGCCAGAGCGGCTTCGATCTCGGCCTCGTTCGGAAACATCGCCACTCCATGGAATATTCTAATTAATCCCTGCCCGTAGGATTATCAGAATATTCCATGGAGACAAGAGAATGCGTATTATTCCCTGCCTTCCATCACCGACGCGTCAGGCCGCGACGGCCTTCCGGGCCGGCTTGCCGGCCCGCGGCGGAATCAGCAGGGCGCCGGCATCGGCCAGCTGGAGCAGCATGCCGTTGTCGTCCAGCCGGATCGGCAGCTTCGGGAACACCTCCTGCAGATGGGCGAGATCCGCCTTGAAGGCCTGCCGGAAGCTGCGGATGCTGGCATTGTCGGCGCCGAACTGCCTGTGCAGGTTGTCCCAGGTGAGCCGGAGGGGACGCTGGAGCGCGCGCAGGCGGTAGCCGACCCAGAACAGCAGATCGAGCTTGCGCGCGGAGCCCGAGAACGCCCGAGCCGCGCGGATGTCCACCGGCAGGGCGTGCTGGATCAGATTGTCGTAGAAATCCTGGTGGAACTGGACGCTTTTCTGCCAGACCACCCCGTCGGCGCCCTGCGGCAGCCACAGGTCGAGCTGGCGGAACGGCGGGACGTTGAGGGTGCTGGCGCTGCCGGCCCCGTCCCACAGGCCGATCTGCAGGGTGCAGGCGGCGAGCCGCGCCAGCTGCTCCTTGAACTGCCGGATGGTGCCGCGCTCGCCGCCGGTGACGGCGAATCCCATCTCCTTCATGAAGCCCGACAGGCTGTCGGCCACCGCGATGGTGGGGCTTCGCTGGCGCACGGCCTCGGTGCAGAGGTGCAGGAGCACGAGGCGAGCCTTGGGGCCGTAGGGCAGGCCCTGGAACTCCATCTCGCCGGTGGCGGGGTTCTTCAGGCGTCCGGCCAGGAGACTGAGGGAATTCTTGCCGTATTCCCGGAAGAATTCGCGGGCGTCGCCGGGGTCCCGGTAGGGCAGGCCGCAGAGCGCCAGCACCGAGTGGATGTGCTGGAGGTTCTCGGGCCCCGTGGGCTCGTTCTCGATGACCTCGCGCACGGCGTCGCGCCGGCGCTGGTCGCGCGCCATGGCCTGCCGCCGCCCGGCGACGGCCCCGCGGGCGGCGGCCTCGGCGTCCCGCGCCCGCTGCCGGTGCAAGATGGTCTCCGCGATGGTGGCGAACAGGAAGCCGCCACGCGCCACCTCGACCTCGGCCAGGAGATCGGCGTCGCGGATGCCCGCCAATGTGTCCTCGATCCCCAAAAGCCGCGATCCCGAACCCGTGCCGTCCGCGCCGATGCGGCGCCATGAGGACGGGACCATGCCCGATCCGGGGCACGGGAGTCTCACGGGCGGACGGCGTCATCCCGGCTATCCACCGGTCGGGACTCGTGAATTCGATCCTGCGGGTCGCGCGTCCGGACCGGGCGAGGGCGGCACGCAGAGTTCGATACGGGGTCGGTTTTCGAACTATCCCCGGAGTTCACCGGCCGGATCCGGTTTCCACGCCGAACCCAATACGCGGATGCGCCGAATCCCATACGCCCACCCCCGTTTCCCACGCAGAGTTCGATACGGACCGGCGCAGAGTTCGATACGAAACCACGCAGAGTTCGATACGCGAACAGGGCTCAACCCCTTCCGCGCATGCAGGTTTTCGACTCTCCATATAACCTGCATAACTGACTCTCTGAGAATCTCTTACTGATACCTTTCCTAAGGGGATCGGGCGCCGTTCGGTTTAACGAACACGCCGGGCAAAGGGGGTTTTTGGGGGACTTTTGAAGGGATGCACACCGCCTGTCCCGGATCTGTCCCCAGCCTCACCCCTCCCCGGCCGGATCGGCTATGGGTTCCTTCGCCCTCGCCGCAAACGTCCCGGAGTCTCCCTTGACCATCGACGCGCTCCTGACCCTGATGGCGGCCCTGCGCGACCCGGAGACGGGTTGCCCCTGGGACCTCGCCCAGACGCACGCCTCCATCGCACCCTACGCCGTGGAGGAGGCCCACGAGGTCGTGGACGCCGTCGAACGGGACGACGCGGCGGATCTGCGCGACGAGCTCGGCGACCTGCTGCTCCAGGTCGTGTTCCACGCCCGGATCGCCGAGGAGGCGGGGCGCTTCACCTTCGCGGACGTGGTGGACGCCATCGTCGCCAAGATGGTCCGGCGCCACCCGCACGTGTTCGCCCCCGATGGCGGCCCGGTACCGGCGGACTCATCCTTGCGCGATCCGGCGGCGGTGGAGCGGCAATGGGCGGCGATCAAGGCGGCCGAGCGGGCGGGGCGGCCGACGCGCGACCCGGGTCCCCTCGACGGCATCGCCCGCGCCCTGCCCGCCCTCAGCCGCGCGGAAAAACTCTCGGCCCGGGCGGCGACCTACGGCTTCGACTGGTCGGACCCGGCCGACGTCGTCGCCAAGGTCCGCGAGGAGACCGACGAGGTCGCCGACGCCATGCTCAACGGCACCCCGGCGGATGTGATCGAGGAGGTCGGCGATCTGCTGTTCTCGGTGGCCAACCTCGCCCGCCATCTCGGGATCGATCCGGAATATTCCCTACGCTCGGGGAATACGAAGTTCGAGCGGCGCTTCACCGCCATGGCGGCCCGCCTCACGGCCGACGGGAATACGCTGGGCGACGCGTCCCTAGACACCATGGAGGCCGCCTGGACGGCGGTGAAGCGAGCCGAGAAGAGGTGAGAAGTCAGGGTTCGAAGGGCTAGCCCTTCGCGGGTCCAGGGCGGAGCCCTGGAGGCCTTCGTCGGGCTCTGCCCGACACCCGCCGAAGGGGTGACCCCTTCGGAATCCCGGACACGGACGCCCTGCCCTCACCTGGTCCGGCGGGGCCAGTTGATCACGTGGGTGGCGTAGAGGGCCCACCAGACGAAGACCGGCTGAAACGCGAGGCGCGGCCCGTGATACCACCACGAATCAGGCAGGCCGGCGACGGGGATGCCCTCCACCGCGTGCTTGATGTTGGCCGGGAACACGCAGACGGCGTAGAGGGCGAGCCCGATGCCGGCCCAGCGCCGGGTCGGCGGCCAGATCAGGCCGGCGACGCCGGCGAGTTCGCAGAGGCCCGTGAGGATCACCACGCGGCGCGGGGCCGGCACCCAGTCCGGCATGATCGGCAGGAACGCGTCGGGGGCGGCGAGATGCACGATCCCGATGAAGCCGTAGGCCGCCATCAGGGCGAGGCGCAGCCACCAGCGGTGATCGCGCGGCCCGGTCACGCTTGCATGGCCGCGCGCAGGGCCTCGCTCAAGGCCGTGACGGCCGGATGCTCGGCAAACGCCGTCGCGCCGACGGCCCGCACGGGGGCCAGCCCGCGCAGGGAATTGGTGAGGAACACCGCCTCGGCGCCGAGGAAGTCCGGGAGTTCGAGGGGCCGCTCCTCGACCACGAGCCCGAGGCCCGGGGCCAATCCTAAAAGTTCGGCGCGGACGATGCCGGCGAGCACGCCCTCCGACAGGGGCGGGGTGACGAGGCGGGTGCCGAACACCGCGAACAGGTTGCCGGTGCCGGCGCAGGCGACGCGCCCGTGGGTGTTGCAGAACAGGGCCTCGTCGAACCCGGCCGCCTGCGCCTCCCCCGCCGCCAGCACGGCGTCGAGGTAGCTGAGCGTCTTCCAGCGCGCGGCCGGCGAGGTGTCGTTGCGGCGGATGTCCGTGGGATGCAGCGTCAGGGAGGCGAAGGGCAGGGCGGGCGGGAGCGGCGCCGCGCTCGCCCACAGGACCGGGCGCGGCTCGGCCGGGGGCGCGAGGCCGCGCGGTCCCGCGCCCCGGGTCACGGTAGTGCGGATCGCCGCCAGCTCCCCTGCCCCGTCGGCCACGGCCCGCATGGCTTGCGTGATGCGCGCCGGGTCGACGAAGAACCCGAGGGCCCGCGTGGCGGCGGCCAGACGCGCGACATGCGCGGCCTCGAACACGATGCGGCCGTCGCGGGCGAGCGCCGTGTCGAACACCCCGTCGCCCAGGGTCAGGCCCCGGTCGGCGAGGTCGAACTGGGCCGTCGGCCCCGCAATGAGGGCGCCGTCAAACCACGGCATGGGACCGCACCCGCTCCTGCCCCTCCCCCGCGCGCCAGGCGCGGGCCAACTCCAAAAAGTTGCCGAACAGGGCGTGGCCGTGCTCGGTCAGCACGGATTCCGGGTGGAACTGGATGCCCCAGGTCGGATGCTGCGTGTGGGACAGGGCCATCACCTCGCCCTCGGCCGAGACGGCGTCCACGGTGAGCGACCTTTCCATGCCGGGCTCCGGCGTGACGATGAGGGAATGGTAGCGTCCCACCTGCATCGGGCTCGGCAGGGCGGCGAACAGGCCTTGCCCCCTGTGGGTGATGGGGGTCGCCTGGCCATGGAGCGGCCGGCCTGCCCGTTCGACGCGACCGCCGAAGGCCGCCCCGATGGCCTGGTGGCCGAGGCAGACGCCGAGCAGGGGGATCGCGCCGGACAGCTCGCGGATGGCGGGGAGCGAGATGCCGGCCTCGGCGGGCGTGCAGGGGCCGGGCGAGATCACGATCGCCTCGGGGGCGAGCGCCCGGATGCCGGCGACATCGACGGCGTCGTTGCGCACCACCCGCACGGTCTGTCCGAGTTCCTCGAAGTACCGCACCACGTTGAAGACGAAGGAATCGTAATTGTCGATGACGAGGATCACGGCGCGCTCTCCCCGTCCGGCTCGAACGCCTGGAACACCCGCGCGGCCTTGGTCAGGGTCTCCTCGTATTCGCGGCCCGGGTCGGACAGCAGGGTGACGCCGCCGCCCGCCTGAAGCACGGCCGTGTGGCCCTCCATCACCACCGTGCGGATGGCGATGGAGGTGTCGAGGCTACCGTCGAAGCCCAGGGCCCCGATGGCGCCGCAATAGAGTTCGCGGGCGTCGCCCTCGATCTCGGTGATGATGTCCATGGCGCGCAGCTTCGGTGCTCCGGTGATGGAGCCGCCGGGGAAGGTCGCCTGGATCAGGTCGATGGCGTCCATCCCGTCCTTCAGGGTTCCGGTGACCACGGACACGAGATGGTGGACGGAGGCGTAGGATTCGAGCCCGCACAGGACCGGCACCCGCACGCTGTGCGGTTCGCAGATGCGCGAGAGGTCGTTGCGCAGGAGGTCGACGATCATGATGTTCTCGGCGCGCTCCTTGGGGTCGGCCTGGAGCGCGGCCCCCAGGCGCGCATCCTCCGCCAGGTCGGCGACGCGGCGCACCGTGCCCTTGATCGGGCGGGTCTCGATGTCCCGCCCCGAGAGCTTGAGGAAGCGCTCGGGGCTGCTCGAGGCGACGCGCAGGGTCTCGAAGGCGAGATAGGCGCCGAAGGTCGCCGGGTTGGTGGCGCGCAGGCGGCGGTAGAGACCGAGCGCATCGAAGCCCGCCGGCAGGCTGGCCTCGAAGCGCTGGGCGATGTTGGCCTGATAGATGTCTCCGGCGCGGATGTAGTCCCGCACCCGCTCCACCGCGGCCTCGTAGGCGCCCTTCGTGAAGTTGGAGTGCCAGACCAGGGGACCCTGCGCCGCCGGCTCGGGCGTCGGACGGGCGCCGGAGAGGTAATGCGCGAACAGGGCGAGGCGCGCCTGCGCCCGGGCCTGCCGGGCGGCGGGGTCTCGCTCGGGAAAGCCCGTGGCCATGAGCCGGCAGGTGCCGCTCTCGTGGTCGATGGTGAGCACCGTGTCGTAGAGGTTGAAGGCGATGTCGTCGCACAGGCCCGCGCGCCGGGCCGGGGCCGCCACCTGCTCCAGGCGTCCGCCGAGATCGTAGGCGAAGTAGCCGATGGCCCCGCCGGTGAAGCCCGGCTCGCCTGGCTCCGGGTCGATCCGATAGGGGGCGAGGCAGGCGCGCAGGGCGTCGAGGCCGGTGCCGGGCACGGGCGCGCCGTCCAGGGTGGCCTGACCGTCGCGATACCGGAACCGGGCGAACGGGTCCGCCGCCAGGGTCGAGGTCCGGCCAAGGGTCGGGTGATGCATGGCGCTGTCGAGGAAGGCGAGCCCCGGCAGGTGCGCCAGGGCTTCTGCCGCCGCGACGGGATCGACGAACGGGATGTCTGCGGTCCACATGATGATGGGGGCTTAGAGAGTCACGCGGCAATGGGATACCCGCCCTGCCCTGCGGCAAGGATTCCGGATTTTTCTGAGTTGGCACGCGCTTGGCCGCCGGGGAAGCGGTCGCGATGCATGGCGCGCCCGAAACGGTGAGGCTCGCAAGCCGGCCCGGATGCGGCTATAGAGTTGTCAACTCACCCGATTTCCTCGAATCACCGGCCGTTCGACACTCGTTCGACCGCGCCCGACGAGTGCCCATGACCGCTTCACCCCTGCTGCCGCCGGCGTCTTCGAAGGCCGCGCCCAAGATTTCGTTCGTGTCGCTGGGCTGCCCCAAGGCGCTGGTGGATTCCGAGCGCATCCTCACCCACCTGCGGGCGGAGGGCTACGAACTCGCCCGGCGCCACGACGGGGCGGATGTCGTCATCGTCAACACCTGCGGCTTCCTCGATTCGGCGAAGGCCGAATCGCTCTCGGCCATCGGCGAGGCCATGGCGGAGAACGGCCGGGTCATCGTCACCGGCTGCATGGGCGCGCAGCCCGAGGAAATTCGCAAGAAGTACCCGAACCTCTTGGCCGTCACCGGCCCGCAGGCCTACGAATCCGTGGTGGCGGCGGTGCACGAGGCAGTGCCCCCGGCCCACGACCCGTTCCTCGACCTCGTGCCGCCGCAGGGTGTGAAGCTCACCCCGCGCCACTACGCTTACCTCAAGATTTCAGAGGGTTGCAACAATCGCTGCACCTTCTGCATCATCCCGTCCCTGCGTGGCGACCTCGTCAGCCGACCTGCGGGCGACGTGCTGCGCGAGGCGGAAAAACTGGTCAAAGCCGGCGTCAAGGAACTGCTGGTGGTCTCGCAGGACACCTCCGCGTACGGCGTCGACATCCGCTACGCCACGAGCCCGTGGCAGGGCCGCGAGGTCCGGGCGAAGTTCTACGATCTCGCCGCCGAGCTCGGTGAGCTCGGGGCCTGGGTGCGGATGCACTACGTCTACCCCTACCCGCACGTGGACGACGTCATCCCCCTGATGGCCGAGGGCAAGATCCTGCCCTACCTCGACATGCCGCTGCAGCACGCTTCGCCGTCCGTCCTGAAGCGCATGCGCCGGCCGGGCAATCAGGAGAAGCAGCTCGAGCGCATCCGACGCTGGCGCGAGATCTGCCCGGATCTCGCCATTCGCTCGACCTTCATCGTCGGATTTCCCGGCGAGACCGAGGCCGAGTTCGAGGAGTTGCTCGCCTGGATCAAGGAAGCGAAGCTCGAGCGCGTCGGCTGCTTCGCCTACGAGCCGGTGGGCGGCGCGCTGGCCAACGATCTCGGCGCCGCCATCGCGCCGGAGGTCCAGGCCGATCGCAAGCGCCGGTTCATGGAAGCGCAGCAGACGGTCTCCGCCCGCCTGCAGAAGGCGCGCATCGGCAAGCGTCTGCCCGTGATCATCGATGCAGTCGCGGGCGGCGTCGCCAAGGGACGCTCGAAATACGACGCGCCGGAGATCGACGGGAACGTCCATGTGACCTCGCGCCGCCCGCTCCGCATCGGCGACATCGTCACCGTGAAGATCGAGCGGGCGGACGCCTACGATCTCTACGGCAGCGCGGTGTAGGCCGCGCTCTCGACGAAACCGACCCCGGCCGCCGCCATGGCGGCCATGGCGCGGGCGACCGAACCCTCGATGTCGATGCCCCTCACGGCATCGGTGACGACCACGGCCTTGAACCCCGCTGCGCGGGCATCGAGGGCAGTCCAGCCGACGCAGTAATCCGTGGCGAGGCCGCACACGACCACGCGGGTGAACCCGCGCTCGCGCAGGTAGCCGGCGAGCCCGGTGGGCGTGGTCCGGTCGGCTTCCAGGAACGCCGAGTAGCTGTCGACATGGCGGTGGTGCCCCTTGCGGATCACCAGTTCGGCGCGTTCGGCTCGAAGCCCGGGGGCGAGGACGGCACCGGCCGTTCCCCGCACGCAATGCTCCGGCCATAGCACCTGGCGGCCGTAGGGGAGCACCACGCTCTCGAACGCCGCCCGGCCCGGATGGCTGGTGGCGAAGGAGACGTGGCCCGGCGGGTGCCAGTCCTGGGTCACCACCACGTGGGCGAACCGGTCGATGAGGCGGTTGATCGGGGCGATCACCGCGTCGCCGTCCGGCACGGCGAGCGCCCCGCGGGCCAGGAAATCGACCTGCACGTCGACGACGAGGAGGATATCCGATGATCCGGGGATCACGGCGTCCTCCGATCCCGGGAGAACAGGATCCGAGTGGACAGGATCACGGGATCATCACCGTGGCACCCGTGGTCTTGCGACTGGCGAGATCACGGTGGACCTGGGGGGCGTCCGAGAGCTTCGCCTGGGCGTGGACGGGAATCGTCACCGCGCCGCTCGCCACCACGGAGAACAGGTTCTTGGCCATGGCGTCCAGGGTCTCGCGCTTGCCCGCATGGGCGAAGAGCGAGGGGCGGGTGGCGTAGAGCGAGCCTTTCTGGCCGAGGAGCGCGAGGCTGAAATCGTCCACGGGACCCGAGGCCGAGCCGAAACTCACGAAGAGACCCAGCGGGCTGATGCAGTCGAGGGACGCCGGGAAGGTGTCGCGGCCGACGCCATCGTAGACCACCGGCACGCCCTTGCCGCCGGTGATCTCCTTCACCCGGGCGGAAAAGTCCTCGTCGCGGTAGAGGATGACGTGGTCGCAGCCGTTGGCCCGCGCGAGTTCCGCCTTCTCGGCCGAACCCACGGTGCCGATGACGGTGGCGCCGAGGTGCTTGGCCCATTGGCAGGCGATGAGGCCGACGCCGCCGGCGGCGGCATGGAACAGGATCGTATCGCCGGCCTTCACCCGGTAGGTCCGGTGCAGGAGGTACTCGGCGGTGAGGCCCTTCAGCATCATCGCTGCAGCGGTGGTGTTCTCCACCCCGTCGGCGAGGTGCACGGCGGCGCTGGCCTGGATCACCACCTCCTCCGCATAGGTGCCGGCGGCCGAGCCGTAGGCCACGCGCTCGCCGGCCCGGAACTCGGTCACGCCCTCGCCCACCGACACCACGGTGCCAGCGCCCTCGTTGCCGGGGGTGAAGGGCAGTTGCGGCACCTTGTAGGCGCCCGAGCGGAAGTAGATGTCGATGAAGTTGACGCCGATGGCGCTCTGGCGGACGCGGATCTGCCCTGGGCCCGGCTCGGCCACCGTGACGTCCTCGTAGCGCATCACCTCGGGGCCGCCGTATTCGTGGACTCGGATCGCCTTCGGCATGGGGCTTAGCTCCTCGTGGTAGTCAGTTCAGAGCCGACATAGACGGTGTGCTGCGAAGGGCAATGGCGCATCGCCCCTGCCCGGCGGGTGAGCCGTTCGCGGAGCCCCTGCGCCTCATACGATCCCGGTGAGGTAGTAGATTCCGATCACCACGAACACGGCCGTCGTCTTGAGAACCGTGATGGCGAAGATGTCGGCGTAGGCCTGCCGATGGGTCAGTCCGGTGACGGAGAGAAGCGTGATCACGGCCCCGTTGTGAGGCAGCGTGTCCATGCCTCCGCTCGCCATGCTGGCCACCCGGTGCAGCACCTCCATGGGGATGCCGGCCCCTTGCGCCGCCGCGATGAAGGTGCCCGACATGGCTGCGAGCGCGATGCTCAAGCCGCCCGAGGCCGAACCGGTGATGCCGGCGAGCGCCGTCACGGTGACGGCCTCGTTCACCAGGGGGTTCGGGATCGCCGCCAGCGCCTCGCGGATGGCGAGGAAGCCCGGGAGTGCTGCGATGACCGCGCCGAAGCCGTACTCGGAGGCGGTGTTCATGGCGGCCAGTAGCGCACCCGCTACCGCCGCCCGGCTGCCCTCGGCGAAGCCCTGGGCGACGGGCTTCCAGGCGAAGGCCAGCACCGTGAGGATGCCGGCGAGCAGCGCCAGTTCCACCGCCCAGATAGCGGTAACGGACGCGATGGTCGTCACGATGGGCTTGTCGAGGCCGGCGAGCGCCGTCTCGACCTTGGACCCGTAGAGGCGCGGGATCGCTGCCGTGAAGGCGAGGTTCGCGAGCCCCACCACCACGAGCGGCAGGAGGGCGATGGCCGGGTGCGCCCGCGCGGCGACATCCATCACCGCCGGTTCGTTGGTGTGGCCGCTGCCGTAGCCCTCGCCCCTCCGCTTGGCCGCCGCGATGCGCGCATCCAGATAGGCGACGCCGATGACGAGGATGAAGGCCGCGCCGATGAGCCCGAGCCAGGGGGCCGCCCAGGTGGTGGTGTTGAAGAAGGTGGTCGGGATGATGTTCTGGATCTGCGGCGTGCCCGGCAGGGCGTCCATGGTGTAGGAGAACGCGCCGAGCGCGATGGTGCCGGGGATCAGGCGCTTCGGGATGTCGGAGAGGCGAAACGCTTCGGCCGCGAACGGGTAGACCGCGAACACCACGACGAAGAGCGAGACGCCCCCATAGGTGAGCAGGTTGCACACCAGAACGATGGAGAGGACGGCCCGCCTGGCGCCGACGACCTCGATCACCGCCGTGACGATGGAGCGCGAGAAGCCCGACATCTCGATGACCTTGCCGAACACGGCGCCCAGCAGGAACACGGGCAAGTACAGCTTCACGAAGCCGACCATCTTCTCCATGAACAGGCCGGAGAACACCGGCAGCACGGCGGAGGGATCGGTGAGCAGCACGGCCGCGAGCGCCGCGATGGGGGCGAACAGGATGACGCTGAAGCCGCGATAGGCCACCAGCATGAGGAAGCCGAGCGCGAAGAGCGCGATGGCGAGGTTCACGGGCATCTCCGGCGCGGGCGGACGGGTGTTCTCGCCCGGGATGCTAACCGGCGCTGTTTTCCCGCACCATCGCGTCCCTTGACCGATCCGGGCTCCTCCCTCTGTAAGGGGTGACGGATTGGCCGGTCTGTCCCACGTCGACACCTGCCTTCGATCCCCGCATCGGATGGGCCGTGCCCAGGAGAACAACCCCGTGGCCCCATCGCCTGATACCGTTTCGCGCGTGGGGGCCCCCTTCGCCGTGGCCGTCGTCGGCGCCGGGGCCGCCGGCCTCGGGGCCGCCCTGGCGCTCGCCCGCGACGGCATCCCCACCGCCCTCGTCGGCCGGCACGCGCCCGTGGCCGACGGGCGGACCGTGGCCCTCCTCGACGGGTCGGTGCGCTTCCTCAGGGCGCTCGGTGCCTGGGAGGGCATCGCTCCTCACGCGAGCCCGCTGGCCGAGCTCCACATCGTCGACGACACCGGCAGCTTGTTCCGGCCGCCCCCGGCCCGCTTCGTCGCGACCGAGATCGGCCTCGATGCCTTCGGCTGGAACGTCGAGAGCGCCCGGCTCGTCGAGAGCCTGCGGGCGCAGGCCCGGGGCATGGCCAACCTCACCCTGTTCGAGAGCGACGCGGCCGAGTTCCACGTGGGCGCGGAGGCCGCCGATCTCACCCTCGCGGACGGCACGCGCCTGTCCGCCCGCCTCGCGGTCGGGGCCGACGGTGCCCGGTCGAAGCTGCGGGCTGCCGCCGGTCTCGTCCCCCGGGAATGGTCCTACCCGCAGGCCGCCATCACCACGATCCTCGCCCACACCCGTCCGCACCGGGACGTCTCGACGGAGTTCCACACGCGGCAGGGGCCGTTCACCCTGGTTCCGCTGCCCGGTGGCCACCGCTCCAGCCTCGTTTGGGTGATGGACGACAGGCGGGCGCAGGCCATGGCGGCCCTCGACGAGGCCGGGCTCGCACGCGCCGTGGAGACCCAGGCGCAGGCGATGCTGGGGGCCATGCGGATCGACGGGCCGCGCGGCCTCGTCCCCATGCGTGGCCTCGCCCTGACGAGTCCGGTTTCCGCCCGCCTCGCCCTTGTCGGCGAGGCGGCCCATGTCTTCCCGCCCATCGGCGCGCAGGGCCTCAACCTCGGTCTGCGCGATGCGGCGGCCCTGCGGGACGCCGTCGTGGAGGCGGTGGGCGACGGACGCGACCCGGGCTCGCGGGCGGCACTGGCGGGGTTCGCCCGGGGTCGCAGTCGCGACGCGCGCCTGCGGACCCTGGCGGTGGACACCCTCAACCGAAGCCTGCTCACCGGCTTCCTGCCCGTGGACGCCCTGCGCGGCCTCGGGCTCCTCGCCATGACGACGATCGCACCCTTGCGCCGGATCGTCATGCGCGAGGGCGTGGTGCCGCGACTCGGTGCCCCGAGCTTGATGCGGTGACGTTCAGCGCCGGGCCAAATCCTTGACGGCGTGGCCCGAGGACGTGTGCTGCGGCTCCGTCGCCCCCGGTCGCGAGACCGTCGGGCGATCGGCGTCGATGCCCTCCCCGGTGAACGCCGTGCCGGCCCGTCCCAGGGCCTCGCCGTGGGCGAACAGCGCCCTCATGTAGGTCTGGTCGAAGGGCACCGTGCTCGTCCGGGTGAAGCGCCCGTCGATTTCGGCGACACGAAGGTCGAGGCCCGTGCGCTGGGCGAACCCCCGGCTGAGCGCGAGGGCGGCGCGGGTCTGCGCCTTGATCGCCGCCGACATGGACCGGCCGAGCACGCTCAGGGTGGTGCGCGAGGCCATCTGGAAGTGCGGCGCAAGCGTGTTGTTGATCACGAGGTAGACCCGGTGGGTCGGCAGGGCGACCGGGTCGGCGGAGAGCAGCGTCGCTTCGGGGGCGAGGTAGTACGGCGCCGTGGTCCCGCCGTCGTCGTGCATTTCCTGGATCGGCCTGGACCCTGCCATGGCCTGCACCATCACCGGCGGAAACACCCCCGGCACCGCCGAGGACGCGAGGATGATGTCCCGGAACAGGGCGAGGGCCTTCGGGCCGCCCGTCGCGGCGATGGCGCCCATGTCCCACAGCACCGGCCGCTCGGAATCCACCGCCGTGGTGGCGATGAGGAGACGCCGTCCCTTTGCGTGCTCGGCCGCGATGGCCTGAAGCAGCTTCGGGGTCACCGATTGGTCGATGCGCCGCTTGAGCGGCCAGGTGTCGGTCAGGGCTTCGTTGGTGCCGCCGAATTCGAAGACGTCGGCGGCCGAGATGTCCGTGTAGGCCTTGTGCAAGGCTTCATCGCCGCCCGACCCGACGAAGGCGAAGGGGGCGATCATCGCACCCGTGCTGACGCCCGTGATCACGCCGAAGCTCGGCCGGGTGCCGGCCTCGCTCCACCCCTTGAGGAGACCGGCCGCGAAGGCGCCGTTCTCGCCGCCGCCCGAGAACACCAGCCAGGGGTCGGCGACGGCCCGTGCGTCGTCGAGGAGCCGGGCGAAGGCGGCCGGATCGTCACCGGGGATGCGCAGGCCCGCGGGAAGTCCGTCGGGTCGCGCCGATGCGGCGTCCGCGGCGGTGAAGACGGTGCGTTCTGGGGGCCTGCCTCGCTCGGCGGCGGAACCCGGCTGTGGGAGGCCGAGACCGATGACGGCCGCGCACACGAGCGCCGTGGACCGGAGGCCGATACGGCTGATCGATGATCCGGACATGGGTCCGTCCTTCGTTCGTCGTCGAGGTGCCCGCCTCGTCCTCAGAACGTGAGGCGGCGGGTCTCGTTCCGGATGGTCCTCTCATCCCGGCCGCGTGGCAAATGGTTTGGTGTGTCCGCGCACCTTTACGACGGGGGCAGGCTTGAACTAACCGCTGGGGCGGGACCCCGACACACAAGAACACGGAGCCTGAGACGCCGATGAAATTGCCCCGCCGCTTCTTCCAGCCGCTCGCCACCGGCGCGCCCGCACCGTTCCGTGAGCTTCCGGTGAAGCTCGAGCGCATGATCCACTTCGTGCCGCCGCACAACGACAAGGTCCGCGCCCGCGTGCCCGAGCTTGCCGCCACCGTCGACGTGGTGCTGGGCAACCTCGAGGACGCCGTGCCCGTCGATCAGAAGGAGGCCGCGCGCAAGGGCTTCGTCGCCATGGCGCGGGCCACCGACTTCGCCGCGTCCGGCACCGGCCTGTGGACCCGCATCAATGCCCTGAACTCGCCTTGGATTCTCGACGACCTGTTCGAGATCGTCTCCCAGGTCGGCGACAAGCTCGACGTGGTGATGGTGCCCAAGGTCGAAGGGCCGTGGGACATCCACTACGTCGACCAGCTGCTCGCCCAGCTCGAGGCGAAGCACGGCGTGAAGAAGCCCATCCTCGTCCACGCCATCCTGGAGACGGCCGAGGGTGTGGCCAACGTCGATGCCATCGCCTCCGCCTCGCCGCGCATGCACGGCATGAGCCTCGGCCCCGCCGATCTCGCGGCGTCCCGCGGCATGAAGACCACCCGCGTCGGCGGCGGCCACCCGGATTACCGCGTCATTGCCGATCCGACTTCGGACGGCGCCGTCCGCGCCTCCGCCCAGCAGGATCTCTGGCACTACACGATTGCGAAAATGGTCGATGCCTGCATGGCCAACGGCCTCAAGGCCTTCTACGGCCCGTTCGGCGACTTCTCCGACGGGGACGCCTGCGAGGCTCAGTTCCGCAACGCCTTCCTCATGGGCTGCGCCGGGGCCTGGACACTGCACCCGAACCAGGTCGCCATCGCCAAGCGCGTGTTCGCGCCCGATCCGGCGGAGGTCGCCTTCGCGGTGCGCATCGTCGAGGCGATGCCCGACGGCACCGGCGCGGTGATGCTGGACGGCAAGATGCAGGACGACGCCACCTGGAAGCAGGCGAAGGTCATCGTCGATCTCGCCCGCCTCGTGGCCGACAAGGACCCGGAACTCGCCAAGACCTACGGTCTGACCTGAAGGCGTCGGTTGTCGTCGGCGGCATCGTCGCCGATGACAACCGCGGCGGGCCGGCTTATCTGACGGGGATGAGCGATACGATTTCCACCGCGCCCGAAATGAGAACCGCCAAGTTCGGCTTAGGCGCCGTGGTCCGGCACCGGATCTATCCGTTCCGCGGCATCGTGTTCGATGTCGATCCGGTGTTCGACAACACCGAGGAATGGTGGCTGGCGATTCCCGAGGAGGTTCGGCCGCGCAAGGACCAGCCGTTCTATCACCTGCTCGCCGAGAACGCCGAGAGCGAGTACGTCGCCTACGTCTCCGAGCAGAACCTTGTGCCGGATACCTCCGGCGAGGCCCTGCGCCACACCGGCATCGCCGAGGTGTTCGAGCGCGATGCGGAGGGCACCTACCGGATGCGGACGTCCCAGGCGAACTGACCGCAAGTTCGAAAGCCCCCGAAACGAGAAAGGCCGGGCGATCCTTCGCCCGGCCTTTCTCGTTTCGAATCCCAGTGGATCGCGGCGTGGCCGCGATCCGATCGCTCTCAGGGCTTGGGCGCGGCGGCTGGAGCCGGGGCAGCCGCACCACCGGTGGCGTTCTGCTGCTCGAGTTTCTTGCGCATGTCGTCGCTGCGCTTCTCCAGCTCGGACTGGAGCTTCTTCTGCTGCTCTTCCAGCACCTTCGGGTCGATGGCGGGGCCGTCGAAGGCCTTGCCGAAGCCGGCGAGCGGCACCGCGAAGGTGACCTCGCGCTGGGTCTGGTTCTGGACGCTGACGTTGAGGGTGGTGCCCTTCTTCATCGCGTTGACGACGTCGTTGCCGACGCCGCCGGCCTCGGCGAAGCAGCCATTGGGGAAGCAGACGGCGAACTTGCCCGGCGTGCCCTGCTGACCGTCGACGGTGAAGCGGATGCCCGGCTGCAGCAGCAGGCCCAGCGGCAGCAGGTAGCGGACCACGCGTACGTTCTGCTGGGCGTTCTTCATGTCGTAGACGGCGACGGCGAGGACCGGCTGGCCCTGATCGGAGACGAAGTCGCGGGTGGTGTAGCAAACGTCCGTTGCGCTCGCCTGGTCCTTGCCGCAGACCTTGGTCCACTCGGTCTGGGACGGCTCGGACTTCACGTTGACGGTTTGGGGACCGGTCTGCTGCTGCGCCATGCCGCCGCCCGCGGGAGCGGCCGGTGCCGTCGGGGCAGGGGCCGTCGGCGCAGGCGCGCCCGGCTTCGGCTTCGGAGCCTGCGCGAGGGCCGGTCCGGCAAGACCCGCCAGGGCAAGGAACGCGGCGATGCGCAGCGGGCGCGCGGGACGGTTGGCGAAGGACATCAGGTCTGGCCCCTTGGAATCTGGAAATCGACGGACTTGTATGGGAGGCGCGGCCGGGACGCGAGGTCCCGGTGGGCGTTTGGACGCGAAGCGACACGGTGACGACGGACTAGGACCCGCGCACCGGCTTGGCGGCCCAGCGCCGGCAGATCGGGTGTGTCCCGATCCCGCCTGAACGATTGCGCGCCTGCTTTCCTCAGGGAATGCGGCGAAGACATGACACCTGCCCCGTTCGGGCCGTTCGGGCAGGGCGGTTTAAGGCGCGCTTAACCCTAAGGGTTCATGAACGTGGGGCATCGGGAGTTCAAGCGCACGTGTCGGCGCAGCCAGCCATCTCATCCCCTTCACCGGGCTTCGCGACCGGCGCTGCCGCGCCGCGCGCTCCGGCCTCGCCCCGTCCCGCCCTGCTGAGCCTCCCGAGGTCCGCGGGCGATGCGACCGCCGCGCCGCGCGACCCCCTCTTGCGCGGCCAGCGCCTGTGCAGCCTGCTGGCCGCCACGGCCCATGCCCACCCGCAACGGATCGCCTTCGTCGATTCGCCGGATAAGCACCGCCGGAGTGGACGCCAATCCATCGTCTGGACCTACGCCGCCGCTGCCGAGATCGTGGCTCGCCTCGCCAACGGCCTCCGCGGCTGGCGGCTTCCGGCGGAGAGCCGGATCGGGATCGCCCTGCCGGACGCTATCGAGGGAGCCCTCGCCATCCTCGCGGTGGAAGCGGCCGGGCACGTTCCGGCCCTCCTGCCCGCAGCTCTGGACGAGGACGGCCTCGTCCTCGCCGTTCAGGCCGCCGGCATCAGCGCGGTCCTGACCCAGGCCCGCTTCGGCGCGACCCATCCGGCCGAGCGCCTGCGCCGGGTGGCCGCCCGGTATTTCGGCCTGCGCTACCTCGCCGCCTTCGGGCCGGACGTGCCCGACGGCGTCATCAACCTCGATGCCATGGTGCTCGACCAGTCCGGTGGCCCGTTCGCCCCGGGACCCGGCGGCTTGGTCAGCTTCGCCGGGGGCGATCCCGCCTGCCCGATCCACCGCAGCGCCGATGCCCTGGCGGCCGCCATCGCAGTGCATGGGATCACCGCCCGGATGGCGCCGGGCGAGCGTCTCCTCACACTCCTGCCCGGCAGCGACCTGCGCGGGCTCGTCACGGGTCTCGGTGCCGCCCTCGTGGCCGGCGCGACCTTCGAGGCGATGCCGATGTTCGAGGCGGCGGGATTCGCCGAGGCCCTGGCGCGCCCGGTGGCGACCCACCTCGTGGTGCCGGCGGCCTTGGAGGCCAACTTCGCCGCGAGCCACCTGCCTGCGACCCTTGCCAGTCTCGTACTCGTGCACCGCACGCCGAGCCGCTTCCCCCAGCGCCGCCTGTCCTCCCGTCCGGAGGCGGTTCCGGTGATCGATGTGGTCGCCTTCGAGGAGATCGCCCTGCTCACCGGCGCACGCCGTGACAACGATGTCACCCTCACGTTGGCGGCTCCCGAACGGGCCGATCCCCGGTCCATCCTGATGAGCCTGCGCCGCGACCCCGATGGCGCCCTCGCCTTTCGGGGACTCGCCTGTCACGCGGGGCCGCTGCAACGCGGCATTCCCCAACCGGATTTCGCGGATGGGTGGCTGCCCTCGCCGTTTCGCGTGCCCGTCGCCGGCAACCGTGCCATGGGCGTCGAGGATCACTGAGGCATCGCACGCGAGCGCGTCACCAAATCGATCGCGTCACGTCATAAAATCGAGATCAAGCCGGATCCAAGTCAATCGAATCAGCTGAATTTCAAAAATACCCTTTTGAGCAGTAGTTTGCCACGAGATCCGCAAGCCCCGCATGAAGGGCAGTTCTGGTTCGTTGCCGTCGGGCTCCCGTCCCATGATGTGAAAACCATGTTTTCATGTCGGCGAACCAATCGTCGCCGTGTGTGTTGTCACACGGGTCCCTTCCCAAGGGACGATGGATGGACTACCGCTGACGCTCATGGGTGCGCTGCAACAGGTTCTCGTTGTCGATGATGGCCGTCGGGCCATCGACCGATCGCTGGCTGCGGAGCTCGCGGAGCTCGGCTATGCCAGCGTCACCGCCTCCCTGGAGGCGGCACAGGACGTGCTCGCGGTTATCGCGCGCCCGGCTGCCATCCTGCTGCAGGTGTCTTCGCGCGATCCGGCCTATGCGTTGCTGTCCGAGCGCTTGCGCGAGCAGATGCGCCATGCCGGCATCCCGGTCATCGTCGTGGATGAGCTCATGGCCGGCCAAGCCGGAACCCGCATCGATCTGCAGAGCGAGATCGGCCCCTACGTGCTCAACGAGCCCGATCTCTAGAGGCCACCACAAAGCGGTCCGGGCGATTCGGTTCTGAGAAAGAATGTGAGCGTTCGCCCGTAAGTCCTTTAAAGAATTCACGGAATCAGGTTCGACGGGCGCGCTGCAAAGCGCGTCCGTTTCACGTTCAGGCCGCCTTCGCCTTCTTGACGCGTGCGATCTTCGACAATTCACGCAGGATCATGGTGGTGATCTTGAGGCGCTCGGGGATCGAGTCGAGGTCGCGGATGAACACGATGCTCATGTCCGGACGCACCTTGGCGAAGGACGCTTGGCCGGCGACGTAGGCGACGAGGCCCTGCGGGTTGGCGAACGACCGGTCGCGGAAATGCACCACGGCGCCCTTTGGGCCGGCCTCGACCTTCTCGACGTTGCAGTCGCGACACAGGATCTTGATGGTGACGATCTTGAGGAGCTGCTCCACCTCCGGCGGCAGCGGCCCGAACCGATCGATGAGTTCGGCGCCGAAGCTTTCCATCTCGGCATCGTTCTCGAGGGTCGAGAGCCGGCGGTAAAGGCCGAGCCGCACGGTGAGATCCTCGACGTAGTCCTCCGGGATGGTGACCGGGGCGCCCAGCGCGATGGTGGGCGACCAGGCCTCCTCCACCGGCTCCTCGATGCCGGCCTTGAGCGCGGTGACGGCATCCTCCAGCATCTGCTGGTAAAGCTCGTAGCCGACCTCCTTGATGTGTCCCGACTGGGCGTCACCCAGCAGATTGCCGGCGCCGCGGATGTCGAGGTCGTGAGAGGCGAGCTGGAAGCCGGCGCCCAAGGTGTCGAGGGTCTGGAGCACCTTCAGGCGCTTGTCGGCCTGCACCGTCAGGGTGCGGTTGGCCGGCGTCGTGAACAGCGCGTAGGCCCGGGCCTTGGCGCGCCCGACGCGGCCGCGCAGCTGGTACAGCTGGGCGAGGCCGAACATGTCGGCCCGGTGCACGATCAGCGTGTTGGCCGTCGGAATGTCGAGGCCGGATTCGACGATGGTCGTCGAGAGCAGAACATCGTACTTGCCCTCGTAGAACGCCGTCATCACGTCCTCGAGCTGGCCCGCCGCCATCTGGCCATGGGCGACCGCCACGGTCGTCTCGGGCATCTCGGTGTCGAGGAATTTCTTGACCTCGGCCAGATCCTCGATGCGTGGCACCACGTAGAACGACTGGCCGCCGCGATAGCGCTCGCGCAGCAGCGCCTCCCGGATCAGCAGGGGATCGAACGGCGTCACGGAGGTGCGCACGGCGAGGCGGTCCACCGGCGGCGTCGCGATGATGGAGAGTTCGCGGACCCCCGTCATGGCGAGCTGCAGGGTGCGGGGGATCGGCGTCGCCGAGAGGGTGAGCACGTGCACGTCGGCCTGGAGTGCCTTGAGGCGCTCCTTGTGGGCCACGCCGAAATGCTGCTCCTCGTCGACGATGATGAGGCCGAGATCCTTGAACGCCACGTTCTTGGCCAGCAGCGCGTGGGTGCCGATGACGATGTCGACGGTGCCGGCGGTGAGACCGTCGCGCACCCGCTTCATCTCGGTGTTGGAGACGAAGCGCGACATCTGGGCGACCTCGACGGGCAGGCCTTTGAAGCGCTCGGCGAAGGTCCGGTAGTGCTGGCGCGCCAGGAGCGTGGTGGGCACCACCACCGCCACCTGCTTGCCGCCCATGGCGCCGGCGAAGGCCGCACGCAGGGCCACCTCGGTCTTGCCGAAGCCGACGTCGCCGCACACCAGCCGGTCCATGGGCCGGCCCGCGTTGAGGTCGGTGAGCACCGCGTCGATGGCGTTGGCCTGGTCCTCGGTCTCGTTGAAGGCGAAGCGCGCCGCGAACTCGTCGGTGAGGCCTTCCGGCGCGTGCAGGCGCGGGGCCTGGCGCACGAAGCGCTCGGCCGCGACCCGGATGAGCTGGCCCGCCATCTCGAGGATGCGCTTCTTCATCTTGGCCTTGCGGGCCTGCCAGGCGCCGCCGCCGAGACGGTCGAGGGCGACCTCCGCATCCTCCGAGCCGTAGCGGGTCAGAAGCTCGATGTTCTCCACGGGCAGGAGCAGCAAGCCGCCCGCATACTGGATCTCGAGGCAATCGTGCGGGGCCCCCGCGGCCGTCACCGTCTTCAGGCCGACGAACCGGCCGATGCCGTGGTCGGCATGGACCACGAGGTCGCCGGCCTGGAGCGCCTGGACTTCGAGGATGATGTCCTGCGGGCGCTTGGCCTTGCGCTTCTGGCGCACCAGCCGGTCGCCGAGGATGTCGCCTTCCGAGATCACCGCGAGCTTGTCGACGGTAAAGCCGCTCTCCAGGCCCCACACCGCAACCGCCACGTCGGTGCCGCGCTTGAGTGCGTTCACCGCCGTCAGGGTGTTGATGGCGATGGGCTTCTTGAGCCCATGGTCGGAGAGCACGCTGCACAGGCGGTCGCGCGAGCCATCGGACCAGGATCCAAGGATCACGTGATGACCGGATCCCTGCAGGTCCTTGACGTGCGCCACCGCTGCATCGAACACGCTGGCCGATTCGTCGGCGCGCTCGGCCGCGAAGGTGCGGCCTTGCCGACCCTCGCAATCGATGGTCAGGCGCTCCGGGGTTTCCGGCATCGTGAAGGGCGAGAGCCGGGCGATCGCTGCCGCCGCCACCCGGTCGCGCCACTCGTTGGGCGTCAGGTACAGAGCCGAGGGCTTGAGGGGCTTGTAGGGCGCGACCCCCGGGGACGGGGCCTTCACCGCCTCGGCGCGGGCATCGTAATAGTCGCGGATCAGGGTGAGGCGCTCGGTGGCGGCCTCGTCGACCTGCGCGTCGAACACCAGGGGCACGCCGGCGACGTAGTCGAACAGGGTGTCGAGATGGTCGTAGAACAGCGGCATCCAGTGCTCGAGGCCGGCGTAGCGCCGGCCCTCGCTGATGGTCTCGTAGAGACGGTCGTCACGGGTCGCGGCACCGAAGCTTCCGATGTAGCCCTGGCGGAAGCGCCGGATCGTCTCCGTGGTGAGCTGGACCTCGCTCATGGGGACGAGGTCGAGGGAGCGCAGCTGCCCGATGGTGCGCTGGGTCTCGGGGTCGAAGGCGCGGATCGATTCGAGGGTGTCGCCGAAGAAGTCGAGGCGGATCGGGTTGGGCAGGCCGGGCGGCGACAGGTCGAGGATGCCGCCGCGCACGGCGTACTCGCCGGTGTCCCGCACCGTCCCCGTGCGCAAGAAGCCGTTGGCCTCGACCCAGGCGGTGACCTGATCCATGGGCACCACGTTGCCGATGGCGGCCGAGAAGGTCTCGACGGCGATCTTCTCTCTGGGCGGCACCTTCTGGATCAAAGCATTGACCGTGGTGCACAGGATGCGCGGCTGCTCCTCCGACGAGCGCGAGCGGGAGAGCCGCGACAGGGCGGTCATGCGCTGAGCCGCGATGGCGGCGTTGGGCGAGACGCGGTCGTAGGGCTGGCAGTCCCAGGCCGGGACGCTCATGGCCTCGATCTCGGGGGCGACGAACTTCAGGGCGTTGACGAAGGCCGCCGCGCGGCCGGAATCGCGCGCGACGTGGACGAGGACCGCCGGCCCCTCGACATCGCGGCTCAGCGCCCGGGCGAGATCGGCCACCACGACGGCATCGAACCCTTCCGGCACGTTGGCGAGCGTCGGGCTGTCGCCACGCTTGAGCGCCTCCAGCGCGCGGGCGAGGGGCCCGGATTTCGGCAGGGCGAAGCGCGCCACGGGGGGCTTCGGGGCGGGCGCGGGGGCTTTGGGTTGGGGTTTTGCCATCGGGTCGGGTGTCTGAACTCATTCGGTGGGCGAGGCGCAACGCGGCATCCCTCCCCGTAGGGGGGATCGAGGGCGTCGGACGGTCCCGTGCGGTCGCGCGGTGTCTAGTGAATCGGCGCGTCGTGCTTATGGAACGCCTTGAGGCGGCGGTACACGGGGGTATCGTAGTTCTGCGGCGTCTCGTCCTCGCCCGTGAGCCAGCGGAACAGGTCGCGGTCCGGCACCTCGATGAGCGCCTCGAACAGGGTCAGTTCCTCCTCCGTCAGGGTGCCGATCTCGGCATCGGCGAAGCGGCCCATGATGAGGTCCATCTCGCGGATGCCGCGATGCCAGGCGCGGAAGAGGGTGCGGCGGCGGCGTGGATCGAGGTCCGCGCTGGTGCGGGTGGTTCCGGACATGGGCTCGCCTGTGATGCTGTGATCCGGGGATGACGGGAACTCGGTATCAAGGGATCCCGGGATCGGAGGATCTTCGGACCTGGGCCGATGCGGCATCCGCGCCGGGACCAAGCCTTTCAGGACGTATATAGAGGCACCGCGTCGCGTCACCATCCCGCCCGGCGCATGCGCCAACCTCTTAAGGCCACCGCCTTAGCGTCCGCGAAAACCGCCCTCGCCCGAGCCGCATGACCGACGACCCCCGCCCTGCCCCGCTCCGCCCGACCATCCTCGACCCGCTCTTCGCACCGGTGCGCGGCTTGCCGGGCATCGGACCGAAGATGGCGCCGATGATCGAGCGGCTGCTGGGCACCCCCGAGCAGCCGGCCCGCATCGTCGATCTCCTGTTCCACCTGCCCCAGGGCGGCGTGGTGCGAAAGCTCCTCGGCTCCATCGCGGAGGCGCCGCCCGGCGAGCCGGTGACCCTCGGCGTCACCGTGACCGAGTACCGCCCGCCCCAAGCCGGCGCCGGCAAGCGCCCGTTCCGGGTTCTGGTGGAAGATGCGACGGGCGACATCACCCTGGTGTTCTTCGGCATGCCGGCCCCCCGGGTGGAGAAGATGCTGCCGCTGGGCGCCCACCGCTACATCACCGGCCGCATCGACCTCTACGACGGCCACCGCCAGATGGTGCACCCGGCCCGCATCATCGACGAGGCGGGGCTCGCCGCCCTCCCCGCCGTCGAGCCGGTCTACGGCGCCACGGAGGGGCTAACCTCGCGGGCGATCTCGAAGCTGGCGCACGCGGCGCTGGAGCGCCTGCCGGTGCTGCCCGAATGGCAGGACCCGGCCTGGCTGGCCCGCGAGAATTTGCCGACCTTCGCCGACGCATTGCGCGCCGAGCATCGCCCCGAGAACGCCCCGCCGCCCGTTCCGGACGGCGCGACGAGCGCACCCCGGACGCCTGCTCGGAGGCGTCTTGCCTACGACGAACTCCTGGCCTCGCAACTGGCGCTCGCGCTGCTCCGCGCCCGCAACCGCCGGGCACCGGGCCGGGCCAACGCGGGCGACGGGCACTTGAAGGACCGAATCGAGGCCGCCCTGCCCTTCGGGCTCACGGGTGCCCAGAAGCGCGCCGTCGCGGAGATCCGCGCCGATCTCGCCTCTGATCGGCGCATGCTGCGCCTGCTCCAGGGCGATGTCGGCTCGGGCAAGACCGCCGTGGCGCTGCTGGCCATGGCCTCCGCCATCGAGGTCGGGCGGCAGGCGGCGCTCATGGCCCCCACGGAAATCCTCGCCCGCCAGCATTTCGAGCGGCTCGGGCCCATGGCCGGGAGCCTGCGCCTGCGCCTCCTCACCGGGCGCGACCGGGCCGCCGAGCGCCGCGCGACGCTCGCAGACCTTGCGGCCGGCACCATCGACATCGTGGTCGGCACCCATGCCCTGTTCCAGGACAGCGTGGTCTTTCGCGATCTCGGCGTGGCCGTGGTGGACGAGCAGCACCGCTTCGGCGTCCACCAGCGCCTGGCGCTCGGGGCCAAGGGCCAGGCCGTGGACATCCTGGTGATGACCGCCACACCCATTCCCCGCACCCTGGCGCTGACCTGCTTTGGCGACATGGACGTCTCGGTGCTCGACGAGAAACCCGCCGGCCGCCAGGCCATCGTCACCCGCCTCGTCTCCACCGACCGCCTCGACGAGGTGGTGGCGGGGTTGGGCCGCGCGTTGGCGGCCGGCGACCGGGTCTACTGGATCTGTCCCCTGGTGGCCGAATCCGAGTTCATCGATCTCGCGGCGGCGGAGGAGCGGTTCGCGGATCTGCGCCACAGCTTCGGCGACGCCGTCGGGTTGATCCACGGCAAGATGCCGGGGCCGGACAAGGACGCCGCCATGGAACGATTCTCCGCCGGCGTCACGAAGATCCTCGTCTCCACCACCGTGGTCGAGGTCGGCGTCGACGTGCCGGAGGCGACCATCATGGTCATCGAGCATGCCGAGCGTTTCGGGCTGGCCCAGCTCCACCAGCTGCGCGGCCGGGTCGGGCGGGGCGCCAGGGCGTCCACCTGCCTGCTGCTCTATCGCGGGCCGCTGGGGCAGGTCTCGCGGGCACGCCTGGAGATGATGCGCGAGACCGAGGACGGGTTTCGCATCGCCGAGGAGGACCTGCGCCTGCGCGGCGAGGGCGAGGTACTGGGCACGCGCCAATCCGGCCTGGCCGCCTTCCGCCTCGCGAGCCTGGAGACCGACGCCGAACTGCTGCAGGTCGCCCGCGACGACGCCCAACTCGTGGTCCAGCGCGATCCCGGCCTGAAGAGTACCCGCGGACAGGCCCTCAGGGTGCTGCTCTACCTGTTCGAGCGCGACGCCGCGATCCGGCTTCTTGGCGCCGGATGACCCCTCATACCGGTCGATCGCTTCGCGACGCGAATCTGGGCTTCGCTCAGGCGTCCACCGGGGCGGCGGGCTTCACCGCCGCTTCCTGCGCATGGCGCAAGGTGGCGGCCATGGCCTGGATCCGTGCGTGCGGATCGTCGGGCTGGATCACGCCCGCCGACATGACGAGTTTGGCCGCATCGTCCACGCTCATGGCGATCTCAACGATGTCGTGGCGCGGCAGGTAGAAGAAGAACCCCGTGGTCGGATTGGGCGCGCAGGGCAGGAACACGCCGACATGGTCGCCGCCGGGCGCCAGGGCGTTCTGCACGTCGGGCGCGGCCGGCGCCGACAGGAACACCACCGACCAAGTGCCCTTCACCGGAAATTCCACGAGGCCGACAGTGCGGAACGAGGTGCCGTTGGCCGAAAACAGCGTCTCGAAGATCTGGCGCAGGCCCTTGTACAGGCCCGAGATCACCGGGGTCCGGGCGAGCAGCACCTCGCCGAACTCGACGACGCTGCGGCCGACGAGGTTGGCCGTGAGGAAGCCCAGCAGGGTCACCGCCAGGAAGGCGATGACGAGGCCGAGGCCTGGGATCGAGAACGGCAGGTAATGGTCGGGCAGGTAGCTCGCCGGCACCAGGGGCTTCACCCAGCCGTCGATGAGGCTGATGAACCACCACGTGATGTAGATGGTGATCGCCAGGGGGCCCGAGACGATGATGCCGGTGAGGAAGTAGGTCCGCAGGCGCCCGCGTGCGCTCACCCGGGGGCGGGCGCCTGCGGGCTCTGGTTCGGGGACCGGTGGGATGAGTGTCGCCACGGATGCACTTTCGGCGCGGGGAACGGCGCCCGAGGATCGTCGGCCGGCCCCGGCCCGCTTGCGTAGAGGTAGCCGCAGACGGGGCCGGGCTCAAGGTCGCGCCTGCGCGCCCGGCCCGCCGGTTCAGTGTCGGGTCGGGCGTTCCGCGAGCGTGTGCGCCAGGAAGAAGCGCACCATCTCGGCGCTGGCATCGGGGCCGCGCGGATCGGTGTAGGACCCGTCCGGGCTGCCGCCGGACCATGCGTGGCCGGTGCCGTGCAGGAGCCAATGCTCCAGCACGGCGCGACCGGCCTCGTCGGTCCGGACCGTGCGGGTGTAGCGGGTGCCCCCCGGCGCGGTGCCGTTGGTGACCGTGGTACCGAGAGCCTCGGCGGGCGTCGCCTGGGCGATGACCCGTTCGCCGTTGACGGGATGGACCGTGCGGTCGCCGTCGCCATGGAACACGATGGTCGGCACGGCCGGGCCGTTCCCACGCGCCTGGACCGCCCCGCCGCCGTTCATGGCCGCGAAGGCGGACGGCATGTCGCGGGCCGCCCCGCAGGCGAGGCCCGAATGGACGCCGACCGCCGCGAACAGGTCGGGATAGGTCGCGGCCATGATGGCCGCCGCCGCCCCGCCCGCCGAGAGGCCGGCGACGTAGACGCGGGTTGCGTCGCCGCCGAACTCGGCCACCACCGCCCGGGCGATACCGGCGATGAGGGCCGGTTCGCCGCCCTCGCGCTGCTGGTCGCCGGCGTTGAACCAGTTCCAGCATTTCTGCGCGTTGGCCGAGGGGGGCTGCGCCGGATAGGCCACGAGGAAGCCCTGCGTCTCGGCCAGCGCGTTCATGCGGGTACCGGCGGCGAAGTCGTCGGGCGACTGGGTGCAGCCGTGCAGCATCACGATCACGGGGAGCGTCTCGCCCGTCCGGCCACTCGGCACGTAGACCTTGTAGTCGCGGGCGCCCCCCGCACTGGTGAAGTGGCGTGTCTCGAAGCGGGCGCCCTCGGGCACCGGAATCGGCTTCGTGGCGGGGCCTCGGCCAAGTCCCTGACCGAGGCCCTGACCGAAACCTTCGAGGTTCGGCATCGCCGCCGCCAGACCGCCGGCCTTGGTGAAGCGCTCGGATAGGGCGCGCAGGGCCTGTGCGGGGTCGGGCCGTGCCGCCTGCGTGGGTGCGTCGGCAGTGGTGTCCCTGTCTGCCCCCGGCGCCGTCCAGGCCCCGGTGCCGTCCGTCGGGGCCACCATGTCGAGGATCGGGCGCGGGCGCTTCGTGTCCTTCGGTGCGTCCGCCTCGGGCGCGGGCTTGCCCTGGAGCAGGGCCATCGCCTCGGCGAGCCGCCCGGCCTGGGTCAGGCGGGTGACGGCGGCCATGTCGATGGCGGAGAAGTGGGTTGCGTCGAATGGGGCCATGGATCGGAATCCTTGTCGGTGAGGGAGTTCAGGCGATGCGGTCGGCGAGGGCCGCCTTGACCGCCGGGCTCGCCTGGAAGGCACCCAGCACCTGCACGGAGGCGATGGCGGCGCGGGCGAGTTCGGGGGTGACGTCGGGGGCGATGCTGGCGAGGCCGAGCACCTGGATGTGGAGCGGCGCGCCGGCGTCGCGCGCCGCCTCAAGGGCGGCGCGGCTGTAATGGGAGAGCCCGAGTTCGAGGCCCTTGCGGGCCACGGACTGGCGCACGGCCTCGCCCTGGCGTTCGAGCTGGTTGCGCACGGCGGTGCGGATGAAGTCGGCCCGGTTGGCGAAGAAGCCGTCGCGGACCATCAGGTCGATGTGCCCGAGGTCGACGAAGCCGAGATTGACCGTGACCTTCTCGCTGTCGGGCAGCTTCGGCCGCAGGGCGTGAACGTTGTCTTCCATCTCTCGAACCCCTTCAGGCCATCCGGTTGGATGGTCTAAAGATGGCGACGGGATGGAAAAGCGCAAGGGTCCGCGATCGGTCGCCGTGGGCGGGACCGTGTTTCAGGGCGGGCTGGTGATGGAGCGGGACGATTCCCGCGCGGTTATTCCACCGTCACGGATTTCGCGAGGTTGCGCGGCTGGTCCACGTCTTTCCCCATGAACACCGCCGTGTGGTAGGCGATGAGCTGGATCGGCACGGCGTAGACGATGGGCGCCACCACCGGATCGCAGTCGGGCATGGTCACCGTCGCCATGGTCTCGAGGCCGGCCGCCGCGGCGCCCTTGGCGTCGCCGATGAGGATGATGCGGCCGCCGCGCGCCGCCACCTCCTGCATGTTCGACACGGTCTTCTCGAAGATCGCGTCGTGGGGGGCGATGACGATGACCGGCACGCTCTCGTCGATGAGGGCGATGGGGCCGTGCTTGAGTTCGCCCGCCGCATACCCTTCGGCGTGGATGTAGCTGATTTCCTTCAGCTTCAGGGCGCCCTCCAGCGCCATCGGGTAGCTGGTGCCGCGCCCCAGATAGAGCACGTCACGGGCCTTCGAGACCTCGCGGGCCAAAACCTCGATCTCGCCCTCGCGCTTGGCCGCCTCGGCCATGAGGCCCGGCACGGTGATGAGGGCGTCGACCAAGCCGCGCTCGCGCTCCGCGCTCAGGGTGCCGCGCGCCCGGCCCGCCGCGATGGCGAGGCACAGGAGCACGGTGAGCTGGCACGAGAACGCCTTGGTGGAGGCGACGCCGATCTCCGGGCCGGCCAGGGTCGGCACCACGGCGGAGGCCTCGCGGGCGATGGTCGAGGTCGGCACGTTGACCACCGCCAGGGTGTGCTGGCCTTGGCTCTTGGCGTAGCGCAGGGAGGCCAGTGTGTCGGCGGTCTCGCCCGATTGCGAGATCACCAGGGTGAGGCCGTCGCGGTCGAGGGGCGGCTCGCGGTAGCGCGCCTCGGAGGCGACGTCGATCTCCACGGGCAGGCGCGCCAGGGTCTCGAACCAGTATTTGGCCACGAGCCCGGCGTAGTAGGCCGTGCCGCAGGCGGTGATGGACAGCCGCGAGAGCGTGGCGAAATCGAACGGCAGGTCCCCCGGCAGGGCGACGCGGCCATTGGCCAGATCGACGTAGTGGGCGAGGGTCCGGCCCACGACCTCCGGCTGCTCGTGGATCTCCTTCGCCATGAAGTGGCGGTGGTTGCCCTTCTCGACCCGGTAGGCCTGGGCGACGATGCGCTGGCGCGGGCGTTCGACCATGGCCCCGCCGATGTCGCGGATCTCGGCGCCCGCGCGGGACAGGACCGCCCAGTCGCCCTCCTCCAGGTAGGTGATCTCCTCGGTGAACGGCGCCAGCGCCAGGGCGTCGGAGCCGAGATAGGTCTCGCCGATCCCTGCTTCCCTTTGGCCGAACCCGATGGCGAGCGGCGCGCCGTGGCGGGCGCCGATGAGCAGGTCGTCGTGTCCGGCGAACAGGATGCCGAGGGCGAAAGCGCCGTGCAGGCGCGGCAGGCAGGCGGCCACGGCCTCGATGGGGCTTAAGCCCCCCTCCATGGCGTGGCTGATAAGCTGGGCCACGACCTCGGTGTCGGTCTCGCTCTCGAAGCGGACCCCGAGGCCCTGCAGCTCGGCCTTGAGTTCGCGGAAATTCTCGATGATGCCGTTGTGGACCACGGCGAGGCGCGCCGTGGCGTGTGGGTGTGCGTTGGTCTCGTTGGGGCGCCCATGGGTCGCCCAGCGGGTGTGGCCGATGCCGATGGCGCCGGCGAGGGGCTCGTCGCGCAGGCGCGCCTCGAGGTTGGCGAGCTTGCCCTCCGCGCGCCTGCGTTCCAGGCGCCCCTGCGTCAGGGTGGCGATGCCGGCCGAATCGTAGCCGCGATACTCGAGCCGGCGCAGGGCCTCCACGAGCTGCCCGGCCACGGCGTCCCGTCCGACGATGCCAACGATTCCGCACATGGGTCGTGTCTCTCACAAACGGGCCGCCAAACCGCGGCCGAGCCGGGCTTGTATCGGATTGGAACAGGCGCGCCACCCGGTCGACGCCAAGGGTCGCCGGCAAACCCTCAACGCAAGCTTGAGGCAATCGGCCCAACCGCCCGCATGGTTTACGATTTTGCGCGCTTGGCCTTCTCGGCGGCCAGAGCCGCACGCTTGCCCGGCGCCCATCCGGCGAGGTTGCGCTGGCGCGCCCGCGAGACGGCCAGCGCGTCCTTGGGGACATCGGCCGCGATCACCGAGCCCGCCCCGACGATGGCACCGGCCCCCACGGTGACGGGGGCGACGAGGGCGGTGTTCGAGCCGATGAAGGCGCCCGCCCCGATGGTGGTGCGATGCTTGTTCACTCCGTCGTAGTTGCAGGTGATGGTGCCGGCCCCGACATTGGCGCCCGCCCCGATCTCGGCGTCGCCGAGGTAGCTCAGGTGGTTGGCCTTGGCGCCGGCGCCGAGGCGCGCGTTCTTGATCTCGACGAAGTTGCCGACCCGTGCGCCCGCCTCCAGCACCGCGCCGGGGCGCAGGCGGGCATAGGGACCGATCTGGACGCCCGGCGCCAGGGTGGCGCCTTCGAGATGCGAGAAGGCGTGGACGACAGAGCCGTCACCGACGGTGACGCCAGGGCCGAACACCACATGAGGCTCTACAAGAACGTCCTGGCCCAAAACCGTGTCGAAACTGAAGAAAACCGTCTCAGGGGCGATCAGGGTCGCCCCGCCGAGCTGCGCTGCGCGCCGCAGGCGACTCTGGATCTCGGCTTCGGCGACGGCGAGTTGGATCCGGTCGTTGACGCCCTGCGCCTCGGCTTCGTCCACGGCCACCACGGCTACGGTGAGCCCGTCCGCGACGGCGAGGGCGACGGCGTCGGGCAGGTAGTACTCGCCGGCCGCGTTGGCGTTGCCGATGCGCGCGAGGAGGTCGAGGGCGTGCCGGCCCGAGAGCGCCATCAGCCCGGCATTGCACAGGGTCACGGCCCGCTCTGGGGGTGTGGCGTCCTTCTCCTCCCGGATGGCCACCACCCGTCCGCCGTCCGTCAGCACGCGGCCGTAGCCCGTGGGGTTCGGACTGTCGAAGGCCAGCACCGCCACGGCGGCGCCGTCGGCCAGGGGTGCGCGCAGGCGGGCGAGGGTGGCGCCGGTGACGAGGGGGGTGTCGCCGAAGGCGACGATCACGTCGTCGCCGCCGGCCGTCAGGGCGTCGCGGGCGGCCAGCACCGCGTGGGCGGTGCCGAGGCGCTCGGCCTGGGGAAACACGGCGGCGCCCGGGGCCATCCGCTCGATCTCCCGGGCGACGGCCGCCTGCCCCGGCTCCACCACCACGGCGATGCGGCCCGCGCCGGCCTCGCGGGCGGCGGTGAGCACGTGGCCGAGCATGGTCCGCCCGGCCACGGCGTGGAGGACCTTGGGCCGATCCGAGCGCATCCGCGTGCCCTTGCCGGCGGCCAGCACGATGGCGGTGAGGCTGCGCCCGGTCGTCGTCGCTGCATCCATCGGTCGGTCCCAGTCCTTACGCGCGCTGCCGGTGCGCTACTGCGCCACCGCCGGGTCTGGCAAGGCCCCGGCTGACTCCCGCCGGGTTCGAAAACACCTTCCCTGGAACAAGCGCCTTCACTGGAACAAGCACCGCCCTCGGAATCAGCGACCGGAGAGGATCAGCGTGATCAGCACGGCGGCGACGCAGACGAACATGACGCAGCCCAGCGCCAGGCTCGCCAGTGTCGTCGTGGAGATGTAGGTGCCGGCGACGTGGCCCAGCACCCGGGCGATGCCGCCGCCTCCGCCCCGCGGGGAATGCTCCTGACCGGGATGGCCGCAGGCGGGGCAAGCCAAGGCCTGCGTGGACACACGGTGCGTGCAGGCGGGGCATGGAATCAGTGCCATGAAGAGCCTCCGTTGCGGCGTCGACGATGACCATCGACGGTCTCGATGTGCCATAAGCGCGCCGGCTCGGCCAGACGGCCAGGCTTGTGTGGGGCGAACCGGCTCCGACGCGTCGAACGGGACCGGGGACTTGGGCGTTGTGTGACACTTAATCTCCAGTTTAGGCCGACGCATGGTAGACCCTGCGCCTGAGCCGCGCTCTCCATCAATCCGGCGCCCGAGCGCGCCCAAACGACAGGTCCCATGACGCTGCCGCTCCCAGGTTCCCACGCTGCCGTTGCTCACCCGTCCGACGCTCCCGCGATGGCAGGTTCCCAGGACCATACCCGCCGCGATCTTCTCCGTGGGGCCGGCGTGGTGGCGTTGTCCGGAGGGCTCGCCGCCCTGCCCGCGCGCGCCTTCGCCGACGAGGCTCCGTCCCTTCCGGCGGCCGGCACGCCATTCCAGGCCGGATTGGTCACCGACCTCGCCCGGGCACTGGCCGCGCGCGCCTACGTCGCCCCGCGCACGGACGATTTGCCCGAGGCCCTGACGGGCCTCAACCGCGAGCAATACGCCGGGATTCGGACCGTGCCGGGGAGCGCGGTCTGGGCCGACGCCGACCTAGGCTTCACCATCGAACCGCTCCATCGCGGCTCGGTGTTCAGGGGACGGGTCGCCCTGACGCTCATCGAGGACGGGGTCGTGCGCCCCGTGGCCTACGACCGCGCCCGCTTCGAGACGGACACCACCCAGATCCCGACGTTCAAGGACGACCCGGGGTATTCCGGTTTCAAGCTCCGGGCCCGGTTCGCGGGCGGCGAGCTCACGGATTTCGCTTACCTCCAGGGCGCTTCGTTCTTCCGCCTCGTCGCGGCCGGCCAGGGCTTCGGCGTCACCGCGCGCGCCCTCACCCTGCGACCGGCCGATGCACGGGGTGAGGAATTTCCCGAGTGGCGTGCCGTCTGGATCGAACGGCCCGGTCCCGGCGGCCCCCTCGTCCTGCATGCCCTGGTCGATTCGCCGTCCGCCACGGCGGCCCTGCGCATGAGCCTGCGCCCGGGAGCGGCTTCGCTCTGCGACGTCGAGGGGACGGTGTTCGCGCGGACCGCCATCGATCACCTCGGACTCGGGGGCATGACCACGAGCTACCTGTTCGGTCCCCACGACCGTCGCGGCGCCGACGATGCGCGCGCCGCCGTCCATTCCTCGGGCGGCTTGCAGATCCGCACGGGCTCCGGCGAGGCGATCTGGCGCCCGGCGCGCAACCCCGAGACCCTGCAGGTCTCGTCCTTCGTCGACGACAGCCCGAAGGGCTTCGGGCTGATGCAGCGGGCGCGGGATTACCGCAGCTTCCAGGACGACATCCAGCATTGGGAATGGCGCCCGTCCCTGTGGCTCGAGCCCCTCTCCGCCTGGGGACCGGGGTCCGTGACCTTGCTCGAAATCCCGAGCGATTCCGAATTCAACGAGAACATCCTAGCCTATTGGCGGCCGAAAGCCGGCCTCGCGGCGGGGGCCGAGCGGGCGTTCAGCTACCGCCAGCACTGGTGCTGGCAGCCACCCGAGCCGGTGCCTGTGGCCGTGGTTTCCGGCACCCGCGCCGGGCGCGGGACGAACGACAACCGGCGCCTCTTCCTCGTCGACTTCACCGGGGAGGGTCTGGCCGAAGCCGGCGACCTGCGGACCCAGCTCTCGGTCGGCCCCGGCGCCATCACGGCGAGCACCCTCTACCGCTACCCCGACCGCAAGACCGTGCGCGTCGCCTTCGAGCTCGACCCGCGTGGCGAGAAGGCGTGCGAACTGCGCCTCGCCCTGCAACGGGGCGACACCCCCCTCACCGAAACCTGGCTCTACCGTTGGACACCGTGAACGCACCCGCGCCTCAAGTCGCCCCAGCCGGTGATGTCGCCCCGGCACCCGCCCCGTTCCGTCCGGCGATGCCACCCGAGGCGCCCCTGGCCATGCCGGTGCAGCGCCTCGACACCTGGGACGAGGGCGCCGGCCACGTGCCTTCGGTCCGCCATGGAAAGCCGTGGCTGGCCCGCCTCTTCGTGTTTGGCGCGGCAGCACTCCTCACCGCCTACGGCGCCATGCAGATGTACGAGGTGGTGGCGGTCTCGGGCGGCACCACGGCCCTGCAATACGTGCTGCTCGCCCTTTTCACCCTGAACTTCTCCTGGATCGCGCTCGCTTTCACCGGCGCGATCCTGGGCTTCTTGGTGCTCCTGCGCCGCCCCAAGGCCCCTGCCCTGCCGACGGCGCTCACCACCCGCACGGCGGTGGTGATGCCGGTCTACAACGAGGCCACGGCCCGGACCTTCGCCGCCATCGAGGCCATGCGCGTCGAGATCGATGCCACCGGCCTGGGCCACGCCTTCGACTATTTCGTGCTGTCGGATTCGACGTTGAGCGATGCCTGGATCGCCGAGGAGCGCGCGTTCCTCGATCTTCGCGCCCGCTGGGGCGACGACGCCCGCCTGTACTACCGCCACCGGCCGAAGAACCACCACCGCAAGGCCGGCAACATCGGCGACTTCGTCTCGCGCTGGGGTGCCACCTACGACCACATGCTGGTGCTCGATGCCGACAGCCTGATGACGGGCACGTGCGTGGTGCATCTGGCCGCCGCCATGGAGGCCGACCCGGATTCCGGCATCATCCAGTCGCTGCCGCTCATCATCAACCGCAACACCCTGTTCGCGCGCGTCCAGCAATTTGCCGCGCGGATCTACGGGCCGGTCATCGCCACCGGCTTGTCGGTGTGGTCGGGCCGCGACGGCAATTACTGGGGCCACAACGCCATCATCCGCACGAAGGCCTTCGCCGCCGCCTGCGGCCTGCCGGACCTGCCCGGCAAGCCGCCCTTCGGCGGCCATGTGCTCAGCCACGACTTCGTGGAAGCCGCCCTGATCCGGCGCGCCGGCTGGAGCGTGACCATGCTGCCCGACCTTCCCGGCTCCTACGAGGAGAGCCCGCCCTCCCTCATCGATGTGGCCGTGCGCGACCGGCGCTGGGCGCAGGGCAACCTTCAGCACAGCCGCATCATCGGGGCCGCCGGTCTGAAAACCGCGTCGCGCCAGCACTTCGCCACGGGCATCGCGGGTTACGTCGCCTCGCCGCTCTGGCTCGCCCAGCTCGTGGTCGGTATCGCCCTCGTGCTGCAGACCGCCTACGTGCGGCCGGAATACTTCACGAGCGAGTTCGGGCTCTACCCGGTCTGGCCGCGCTTCGATCCCGTTCGCGCGCTCCGGCTGTTCGGGATCACCATGGGCATCCTGCTCGCCCCGAAGTTTCTGGGGCTCATCCTGGCGCTGATCGACGGCCCCGTGCGACGGGCCTGCGGGGGCGCCGTCCGCCTCGTTCTGTCGAGCCTGATCGAGATCCTGCTCTCGGCCCTCATCGCGCCCATCGCCATGCTGATCCAGTCGGGCTCGGTGTTCCAGATCCTCGTCGGGCGCGACACCGGCTGGAACCCGCAGCGGCGCGACGACGGCTCGATCCCGTGGAGCGACATCGTCCGTCGCCACCGCTGGCACATGGCGCTCGGCCTCGTCACCGGGATCGCCGCCTTCGCCATCGCGACCTCCCTGTTCCTCTGGATGTCGCCGACGATCCTCGGCCTCGTGCTCGCGATCCCGATCTCGTGGGCGAGCGGTCAGCTCGCCTGGGGGCTGGCCCTCAAGCGGCTCGGCCTGCTCATGACCCCGGAGGAGCGCGACCCGCCCGCCATCGCCACACAGGCGGGCCGCCTCGCCGCCCGCAATGCCGCGCAGGGCCTCGACGATGCGGACGCCCTGCGGGCCCTCCACGCCGAGCCCGCTTTCGCAGAGGCCCACGCCGCCATGCTGCCCCAGGCCGCACCCCGGCCGCGCGGCGTCATCGACACGGACCGGGCGCTGGCCCAGGCCAAGGTGGTGGAAGCCCACACCCTCGACGAGGCCGCCGCCTGGCTCTCGCCGAAGGAGCGCATGGCCCTCCTGCACGACCGCGCGCTTCTCGACCGCCTGAGCCGCCTCGAGGCCAGCGCCGCCTGAGTTTTCGATTTCCGACCGCGGCGTTCTCCGTTAGAACCCTCCCACCCCGCCGGCTCCGCGCCGGCGCGGACGGAAGGGTGGCCGAGTGGTTTAAGGCAGCGGTCTTGAAAACCGCCGTGGGGGCAACTCCACCGTGGGTTCGAATCCCACCCCTTCCGCCAAGTTTTTCGACCGGCAAGGTTTTCGTAGGGCTCTCCACCCAAGCCATGGGTCAAGCCATGGCTTGGGTGGAAGAACTTCCGATATAGGCGTGAGGCTGGGGTCGGCCGCCCGTATCGCTTCGGCGTGACTTCGATGGGCGACGGAGCCACCCGCAAGCCGCGGCCTTTTTGTGCCCGAGGACGCTCGACCCGCTCAAGACCGGGCGCGGCGGCCTGATCGCGTCAGACTTGGCCCTGCAACCCGCGAAGATGGGCGATGTGGCGAACCGCCAGAACGTAGCCGTGCGTGCCGAAGCCGGCCAGCACCGCAGTCGCGGCGAGCGAGACGTAGGAATGGTGCCGGAAGGCCTCGCGCTTGTGGACGTTGGAGATGTGGCACTCGACGATGGGAACCTCGCACGTGGCGAGGGCGTCGAGGATCGCGATCGACGTGTGGGTGAAGGCCCCCGGATTGATGACGATCCCCGCCGACCCGACCCGGTACTGGTGAATCCAGTCGATGATCTGGTGCTCGGCATTGCTCTGGTGGAAGTCGACCGTAAGCCCGAACGCCTCGGCCTCGGCCCGGCAGAGCGCCTCGACATCGCCGAGGGTCTCGTGCCCGTAGATCTCGGGCTGGCGCTTGCCGAGGAGGTTCAGGTTGGGGCCGTTGAGGATCAGGATGGTGTCGTTCATGGAAGGCTCCATCGTTGAAGGGTCCTGACAACGGCCGTTGCACGGACGCGCAGGTCCCGTCGCGGCTTGCCAAGCCCGCCTTTACGTCTCCGCCGGCCCCGAGGCCACCGCTGCCGTCGGCCTCCCCCTGTCGGGTGACGGTAGGGCGTCCCTTCGGCATCCGACGCCCCGCTGCCGCGTTGACGAAAGCAGGGAGACCCACGCCATGAGCCAGCCCGTCGTCGTCGCCGTCGCGATCACCGGTTCCGTGCCGCGCAAGGCGGACAATCCCGCCCTGCCCGTCACGGTGTCCGAGCAGATCGAATCGACCCATGCCGCCTACGAGGCCGGCGCGACGCTGGCCCACATCCATGTCCGCAACGACGACGAGACCCCCTCCTCCGATCCAGACCGGTTCGCCGCCGTCCAGGCGGGCCTGCGCACGCATTGCCCGGGCATGATCGTGCAGTTCTCCACCGGCGGGCGCGGACGCGACCCGGCGAGCCGGGGGCTCTCCCTCCAGCATGCCCCCGACATGGCCTCGCTCTCGACGGGCTCGGTCAACTTCCCTACCATCGTGTACGAGAACCCGGCCGCCCTCGTCGCCGATCTCGCAGGTCGGATGAAGCGTTTCGGGGTGAGACCCGAGATCGAGATCTTCGATCTCTCGCACCTGCACGGCGCCAGGCGCCTCGTGGAGGCCGGGCTGATGGACGACCGGCCCCACGTCCAGTTCGTCATGGGCGTGCAGAACGCGATGCCGGCCGACGAACACCTCCTCGACATTCTGCTCGCTGAGCTGCGCCGCGTGCTGCCGAAGGCGACGTGGACGGCCGCCGGCATCGGACGCCATCAGGCGCCCGTGATGGATTGGGCCCTGGCACGCGGCGCAGACGCCGTCCGCACCGGGCTCGAGGACAACATCCGCCTCACCAAGGATCGGCTCGCCGCTGGCAACGCCGAACTCGTGGGCCTCGCCGTGGAGGCGATCGCGCGGCACGGCCGGACCGTCGCGAGCCCGGCCCAGGCCCGCACCCGCCTCGGCCTCACCGCCTGATCCGGCGCGGTCGACCGTTCCGGCCCTCGCGTCCCCTTTGTCGCGCCCGCACGGGATCGGGTAGGAACGGGGACGCGCCCGGCTCTCCGGGCGACGTCCCGGGAGGCGAGCGGATTGGCTGACGGCTTTGTGGCAGCGCCCGTGCGGCGTCGGCGGCGCGACGGAGCGCTGCGGCGCGACGCGGTTCTGGATGCCGGCCTCGCGGTCTTCTCGACCCTTGGCCTGCATGGGGCGAGCCTCGATCAGATCGCCGAGCGCGCCGGCCTCTCGAAGACCAACCTGCTCTATTACTTCGCCTCGAAGGAGGCTCTCTACGTCGCCGTGCTGCGACGGGTGCTCGATGTCTGGCTCGATCCGCTTCAGGCCCTCGATTCCGGGAGTGAGCCGGCCGAGGCGCTCAAGGCCTACATCCGCGCGAAGGTGACCCTGTCGCGCGACGCACCCCAGGCGTCCCGCCTGTTCTGCCTCGAGATCGTCCAGGGCGCTCCGCTCCTGCGGGCGGAACTCGAAGGCCCCCTGCGGGCCTTGGTCGACGCCAAGGTCGCCGTGCTGAGCGGCTGGATGGACGAAGGGCGAATCCAGCCGCACGACCCGCATCACCTCGTCTTCTCGGTCTGGGCGATCACCCAGCACTACGCCGATTTCGCCGTGCAGGTCGACGCGATCACCGGGCACGATCTGTCGGACGAAGCCTTCTTCGAGCGGATCGTGGTCAGTACCCAGAGACTGATCCTGGCGGGCCTCGGACTCGCCTGATTCGGCAACGTCGCCGGTTCCGGGCCCGAGCGCTGCCGTTCTCGCCGTTCCGATGGGCAGGACCCGCACAGCGCGCGCGCATGCCGCGGAGAGTTTGTGCAGATGGTCAAACTTCCTGATTTTGAAGTTTGACCATCTGGTCCGAATAGCTAGCCTGAGGATGTGCCGTACCACTTCGGTCGAGTCCGAAGCCGTACGGCGGAAGACTTGACGGGTCTCATGTCGCGGCACGCAATGCTGCCGTCGGAACGCGAGGGTGCCATGACCGAGCCCAAAGCCGAGACTGAGGCCGAGCCCATGGCCGAACCCATGACCGAACCGATGAGCATCGGTGTTTTCATTCCGATCGGTAACAACGGCTGGCTTCTCTCGGAGAACGCGCCGCAATACATGCCGAGTTTCGAGCTGAACAAGCAGGTGACGTTGAAGGCCGAAGGGTACGGCCTCGATTTCGCGCTCTCGATGATCAAGCTGCGGGGGTTCGGCGGCAAGACCGAGTTCTGGGACCACAACCTCGAATCGTTCACGCTGATGTCGGGGCTCGCCGCCGTCACCAGCCGGATCAAGCTCTACGCCACCGCCCCGACCCTGTGTCTGCCGCCCGCCATCGTCGCCCGGATGGCGTCGACCATCGACTCGATCTCGAACGGCCGCTTCGGCCTCAACCTGATCACCGGCTGGCAGAAGCCGGAATACGCGCAGATGGGCCTCTGGCCCGGCGACGAATATTTTGCCCGGCGCTACGAGTATCTCTCGGAATACGCGCAGATCCTGCGCGATCTTTGGGAGACCGGCCGCAGCGACCGCAAGGGCGACTTCTTCCAGATGGACGATTGCCGCCTGAGCCCGCGCCCGCAGGCCGACATGAAGATCATCTGCGCCGGGCAGAGTGGCGCCGGCATGGCGTTCACCGCGACCTATGCCGATTACAATTTCTGCTTCGGCAAGGGCGTCAACACGCCCACCGCCTTCGCCCCCACCGTGGCGCGGCTGGAGGACGCCAAGGCGAAGACCGGCCGCGCGGTCTCGTCCTACGTGCTCTTCATGATCATCGCCGACGAGACCGACGAAGCGGCCCACGCCAAATGGGAGCATTACAAGGCCGGCGCCGACGGGGAGGCGATCGCCTGGCTCGGCGTTCAGGGCTCGGCCGATACCAAGTCGGGGGCCGACACCAACGTCCGCCAGATGGCCGATCCGACCTCCGCGGTGAACATCAACATGGGCACCCTGGTCGGCTCCCACGCCACCATCGCGCGGCTCCTCGACGCGGTCATGACCGTGCCGGGCACCGGGGGCGTGCTCCTCGTCTTCGACGATTTCTTAGCGGGCCTCGACGCGTTCGGACAGAAGATCCAGCCGCTGATGAAGACGCGTCGGCACATCACCGGTGATGTCGCGCCCCTGACGCGGGGCGACTCGGCCTCCCTGGCACAGGTGGCGTGATGCGGGGCGAGATCCCGGCGGGCTACCGCGACGCGACGGGCCGCGTCGGCGGCGTGACGCTTCCCGCCCGGCCCGAGCCGATCGCCTTCGACGCGGGCGCGAGTGCGCTCATCGTCGTCGACATGCAGAACGCCTACGCGACGAGGGGCGGCTACCTCGATCTCGCCGGCTTCGACGTTTCCGCGACCGGCCCGGTCGTCGAGCGGATCGCCGCGGCCGTCGTCGCCGCCCGGGCGGCGGGACTCCTGGTGATCTGGTTCCAGAACGGCTGGGACGCCGATTACGTCGAGGCCGGCGGTCCGGGTTCGCCGAACTGGCACAAGTCGAACGCCCTCAAGACCATGCGCCGGCACCCGGAGAGGAACCACAGGCTCCTGGCCAAGGGCACCTGGGACTACGCCCTGGTCGACGCGCTGAGGCCGGAGCCGGGCGACATCGTCCTGCCGAAGCCGCGCTACAGCGGCTTCGCCAACACCGCCCTCGACAGCATGCTCAGGGCCCGCGGCATCCGCACCCTGATCTTCACCGGCATCGCCACCAACGTCTGCGTGGAATCGACCCTGCGCGACGGCTTCTTCCTCGAATATTTCGGCATCGTCCTGGCCGACGCCACCCATCAGGCCGGCCCGCCGAGCCTGCAGGCGGGGGCACTCCTCAACATCGAGACCTTCTTCGGCTGGGTCTCGGACGTCGGCGCCTTCGCCGAGGCGCTCGCCGCCGAGCCCCCCCGCAACGCCGAGTAACCCTCAATCGAAAGCCTCCCAGAATGCCGAAGACCGTCGTGATTCCCCCCGGCACCGGCAAGCCGCTGGCGCCCTACGTGCCCGGAACCCTGGCGGATGGCGTGCTCTACGTCTCGGGCACCCTGCCCCTCGATGCGGAGGCCAACGTCGTCCATGTGGGGGACGCGGCCGCGCAGACCCGCCACGTCCTCGAGACGATCAAGGGCGTGGTCGAGGCCGCCGGCGGCGGCATGGACGACGTCACCTTCAACCACGTCTTCCTGAAGGACTGGGCCGACTACGCCGCGATCAACGCCGTGTATGCCGCGTACTTTCCGGGCGAGAAGCCGGCGCGCTACTGCATCCAGTGCGGGCTCGTGAAGCCCGACGCGCTCGTCGAGATCGCCTCGGTGGCCCATCTCGGCAAGGCTGCCTGAGGGATGGCCGTGCCGGTCCATCACGCGGTCCATCACGCGGTCCATGGCCGGGCCGGCGGCCGAACCGTGCTGCTTTCGCCGGGGCTCGGCGGGGCGGCGGGTTATTTCGCGCCGCAGATGCCGGCGCTGGCCGAACGCCGTCGCGTCGTCACCTACGATCATCGCGGCACCGGTCGCTCGCAGGGCCCCCTGGAGCCCGGCCACGACATCGCGGCCATGGTGCGGGACGTGCTCGTCCTCCTCGACGGGCTCGCCATCGAATCGGTCGACCTCGTCGGGCACGCGCTCGGCGGGTTGATCGGGCTGCAACTGGCGCTGACGCACCCCGAACGGGTCGGGCGCCTCGTCGTCATCAACGGATGGGACAGCATCGACCCGGCGACCCGCCGTTGCTTTGCGGCCCGGAAGGCCCTGTTGACGCGGGACGGTCCCGAGGCCTTCGTCCGAGCCCAGGCGATCTTCCTGTATCCGGCGCCCTGGATCTCGGAGAATGCGGAGCGGCTCGCGGCGGACGAGGCCCACGCGCTGGCGCATTTCCCCGGCGCCGACGCCGTTCTGGCGCGCATCGCCGCCCTGGAGGCGTTCGACCTGACGGGACGCCTCGGCGCGGTGCCGCACGAGACCCTGGTGATGGCCGCGCGCGACGACGTGCTGGTGCCGTTCACCGCGTCGGAGCGGCTCGCCGCCGGATTGCCGAACGCCCGCCTCGATCTCGCGCCCGATGGGGGGCACGCCCATTCCGTGACGCGGCCCGAGCTGGTCACCACGGCCCTCCTGCACTTCCTCGATCGGCCGTGACGGCGCGGATGGCGATGGACCCGGGAATGGACCCGCGCTTGGACTTGGAGTCGACCGACATGACCGGGACCGAGGGACCCGACGACGCGCCCGTCGCGGCCGGCGCCTATCGCGATGCCATGGCGCGGCTCGCCAGCGCGGTGCATCTCGTCACCACCGACGGGCCGTGGGGGCGCGCCGGCTTCACGGCCTCGGCCGTCTGCAGCGTCAGCGATGCGCCGCCGACCCTGCTGGTCTGCCTCAACCGCGCGTCCTCCGCCCATCCAGTCTTCGACCGGGCCGAGAGGCTGTGCGTCAACACCCTCGGTGCCGGACAGCAGCACGTCGCGGCCGCCTTCGGCGGCAAGCGGTCGATGCCGGAGCGCTTCGCCGCCATACGCTGGTCCACCGGCGCGCGCGGGCTGCCCGTTCTCGCCGACGCGTTGGCGACGTTCGAATGCCGGATCGCGAGCCGGAGCCGCGTCGGCACCCACGATGTCCTGTTCTGCGAGGTGGTCGGCCTCGGCGAGGCGTCCGGTGCGGACGCCCTCGTGTATGCGAACCGGCGCTATCACGCGGTGCCGTCCGCACCCGTCGCCGAGGCGCCGGGAGAATACGAGCGCATCGTCGGCGTGCACGAAGCCGGCGGCACCGATCGGGCGGTGATCCCCAAAGCGCCCGAGGGGGCGTGGAGCCGCGCCGTGACCGCCGCGGCGAAGTGACGGAGCCTGAGCGGCGTCGGCCTCAGGCGTCGATGACGCTCACATGGGCCGCGACGACCTTCCAGCCATCGGGGAACCGGACCCAGGTCTGGCTCTGGCGCCCGATGCGATCGGGCGCCGTCGGGCGCGTGAACAGCGTCATCGCGACGGCGCAATCGCGGCCGTAGGTGGTGATGACGGTGCCGGTGAGATCGCGGGCGAGACCCTCGGCCGAGCGGGACCGGCGGAAGGCGCGGATCGCGTCCATGCCGTAGAGGTTCTCGCCCCCGCCGTAGCGGATGGTGCGGGGATCGTCGTGGAACAGCGCTTCCAGGGTCGGAACGTCGTTGCCGACGAGGGCCGCCTCGTAGCGGGCGAACGCGGCCTCGACCTCGGCTTTCACGGTGGGATCGTCGATGGGCATGCGGCTCACGCGAAATTGGCGACGGGCGCGCGAACGACGCCCGCGCGTTCGAGATGATGGGCGACCCGGAGCGCCAGATCCTCGCGCCACGGTGCGGCGATGACCTGCACGCCGAGCGGCAGGCCCGTGTCGAGCCAGACCGGCACGGCGACCACGGGCAGGCCGATGAACGAGATCGGCTGGGTGAACAGGCCGATATTGGCGCGTACCGGCAGTGTGACGCCGTCGAGCACGAAGGCTGTCTGCCCCGCGCGCGGCGCCCGGCAGGGTGTGCAGGGCGCGAGGATCACGTCGACCTCGCGAAACAGGTCGAGCACGGCCGCGCGGTACCAGCGCCGGAAGCGTTGGGCGCGCTCGACGAACGGCGCGGGCAGCATCATTCCGGCGATGAGGCGATCCCGCACGGCCGGATCGAAATCGCCGGCCCGCTCCCGCAGGCGGTCGCGATGCAGGGCGGCGCCTTCGGCGGCCGTGATCAGGTAGGCCGCCGCACGGGCCCGTGCGGCCTGCGGGATCTCGACCATGCGCGTCGCCGACAGGGCGTCGGCGACGGCCGCGACGGCCGCGAAGGCTTCCGCGTCGCCGCCGGAGGCGAAATACCCGCCCGCCACGGCGATCCGCAGATCCCCCACGCCCGCGTCGAGGCCGGGACCGGTCGGTTCGACGGCCCGATCCGTGGCGACGGGATCCGCCGGATCCGGGCCCTGCATGGCGTCGTACGCCAGGGCGAGATCGCGGGTCGAGCGGCTCATCGGCCCGAGATGGTCGAGGCTTCCGACGAAGGGAAAGCTTCCGGCGCGGCTGAGGCGCCCGTAGGTGGGCTTCAAGCCGAAGCAGCCGCAGAAGGCGGCAGGCACGCGGATCGAACCGTTGGTGTCGGAGCCGAGGGCCAGGGGCACGAGGCCCGCCGCCACCGCCCCGCCCGAACCGCCGGAGGAGCCCCCCGCCATGTGTCCGGGCGCGTGCGGATTCCGGGTGTTGCCGTCGTGGCAGTTCTCGCCGGTGAAATCGTAGGCGTACTCGCCCATGTTGAGCCCGCCGACGAGGATCGCCCCCGCCGCTTCCAGGCGCCCGATCAGCGTCGCGTCCCCCTCCGACGGCGCCCGCTCCCGGTTGATCCGCGACCCGGCCCGCGTCGGCAGCCCGGCGATGTCGAACAGGTTCTTTGCCGCGAAGGGGACGCCCGCGAGGGGGCCGGGCGCCCCGCCCCGTCCATGGGCCGCGTCGAGTCGGTCCGCGCGGGCCAGGGCACGGTCCGCCAGGACGTCCGTGAAGGCGTTCACGGCGGGATCGACGCGGCCGATCCGATCGAGGGCCGCCGCGACCACCGTCCGGGCGCTCACCGCCCCGCTCGCGACGGACGCGGCGATCGATGCGGCCGAGGCCGTACTCCAATCCTGCTCGCTCACGGTCCCGGACCTCACGCTTCGAACACCGGGGCGGCTTCGGCCTCGTCCGGCAGGGGGAACGCGCCGACGAGGTCGGCCGCGGCGTGCAGCACGCGCAGGTTGGCCACGATCGCCGGCATCCAGGCGGGGTCGATGGGCAGGGCGAGCATGCCGGACGCGGCCGAGGCGTAGGCCTCGGGATCGAAGGCCGGGATCTCCGGGGCTTCCGTCATGCAACGTCCTCCTTGGTCTGGGCGATGGCTGTCATGCGAATCTCGTTCCGGCGGGCCCCCGGTCCGCGCCGCCGAGAGGGTTCAATCGAGCGTCTCCGAGGCACGCCCCTCCAGGGCGGCGACGACCCGGTGCGCGTCGGAGACCCAGCCGAAGATGCCGCCCTGCGCCGTGATCATCGCGAGGCCGGCTTCGTGGAATTCCGGGATGTACGACGCGCAGGCATCGGCGATGACGACGCAGCGATAGCCGCGGTCGTTGGCCTCCCGCACCGTCGTGTGCACGCAGACCTCGGTGGTCACGCCGCAGACCAGCAGGGTCGCGATGGCCCGGGCCGCGAGCACGTCGGCGAGTTCGGTGGCGTAGAACGCGCCTTTGCCGGGCTTGTCGATCACCGGCTCGCCATCCTGCGGCGCCAGGGCGGGAACGATGCCGTGACCGGGTTCGCCGCGGATCAGGATGCGTCCCATCGGCCCGGGCTGACCGATCCGCGCCGTGGGTTCGCCGCGCTCCAGCTTGGCCGGCGGCGCGTCGGAGAGATCCGGGCGATGGCCCTCCCGTGTATGCACGATGAGGAGCCCTGCGGCACGCGCCGCGTCGAGCACGGCCCGGCATGGGGGCACGGCGGCGGCGAGGAGGGAGACATCGTTGCCGAGGCTCTCCCCGAAGCCGCCGGGCTCGAGGAAATCGCGCTGCATGTCGATGATGACGAGGGCCGTGCGCGACGCCTCGAAGGGAAGCGGCGACGGCTCGGCGTCGAGAAGGCTGGGCATGCGCGGATCTCTCGCGACCGGGAATCACGGCCTCGAAGCATGTATGCAATCTGGCCGAAATGCGTGCCCAAACCACACACAGCGGTGCGCGAAGTTTCGTCTCTCCTGGCCACCCCATGGGCAGATCGCCGGGATGCGGCATCCGACGCCGGAGACGTCAGCGCTGGGCGCGCGCCCGGCTCGCGCGAATCGGCGGGGCGCGGCGTTTCAGGCGGTCCCGAGCCCGTTCGCCGGCCGCTTCGCGCGCGGCGGCACTTCCGGCATCGAGCGCCTCGAATGCGTCCTCGACCACGCTCATATGGACGAGCATCGCGGAGTTCGCGGCCGCCGCATCGCGGGCGAGCACGGCCCGGACAACGAGGCCGTGTTCGGCATGCGAGCGGGCGAGCCGCCCCGGTGCCTGGAACTGGGCGCGACGGTACGGCGTCAGCCGCCGCCGGAGGTTGCGGGCGATCTCGTCGATCACGCTGTTGTGCGCACCCACGTAGAGAAGACTGTGGAAGTCCGCATTGGCGAGGACATAGGCGTCGTGGTCGTTCGCCTCGGCGAGGCTGCCCATGCGCTCGTGCAGCATCCGGAGCTGCCCGCGCTCGGCCGGTGTCATGCTCAAAGTCGAGAGCCGCGCGCAGGTCGCCTCGATCTCCCCCATGGCGATGAAGAGCATGTCGAGTTCGTCCGGCGTGATCGTCCGCACGGTCGCGCCCAGGCGTGGACGCAGGTCGATTAGGCCGGTTCCGTTGAGAAGTCGCAGGGCGTCGCGCACCGGTGTGCGCGACACGCCGAAGCGCTTGGCCAGGACCTGTTCGTCGAGATGGGTGCCGGGCGCGAACTCCCCCGACAGGATCGCGTCGGCGATGGCGTCGGACAGGCTCTCGGAGCGGGTTGGGGACGCTGGCACTGTGGTCTCGGGTTCCCGATGCGCCACCGGTACGGGGCCGCGCACGCCACCGATGATAGAGACGAGTTTCCCTCGCCCCGCAACATGACCCGCTGGCCGGGTCTATGGAGATGTGTTGCGGTTATGTGACGGCCGGCTCCGGCGTCCGACCAAGGGCGGGCCATGGCACACCGGTTGCGGTCCCCCGAACAGCATTGGCAGGTTCAGGGGGACGAACGATGTTCGCAAGGACGTTCACGGCTGCGGCTCTGTCGCTCGCCACGGTCGGGGCAAGCATGACCGGGGCCTGCATGGCCGCCGATCTCGAGACCAGAAAGCTCAACGTGGCGGAGGCAGCACCCCTCAGGGAGCCGTCCTTCTTCCTGTTCTCGGACACGCAGGTGAGCTTTCGCTACCAGTTCCCCGCGGCCGAGCCGGGCGTGCAGATCCAGCGGGCGGATGGCGGCTTCCGCAACCGCGACATTCCGAAATACATCACCAACATCTCGCACGCCGACGCCTGGGCGTACGGCACGAACTTCTTCTCCCTCGACATCCTGAAATCGACCTCGCAGGACCCGGCCGGGACCACCAACGCCCCGGGCGGCTTCGCGCAGTACGACAACGGGGCCACGGAAGCCTACGGCCTCTATCGCGGCACGCTCAGCCTGAACGCGCTGACCGGCACCAAGGCCTTCACCGTGCCGGGCCTCGTCAAGGACGTCTCGCTCGCCTTCGGGTTCGACGCGAACACGAAGAACACCGCGTTCGGGCCGAAGAAGCGCGACGTCGTCGGCGGCCTGACCTTCTCGGTCGACGTGCCCGCCGGCTTCCTCAACATCAGCGCCCACGCCTACAAGGAATGGAACCGGAACGGCTTCAATATCGGCGGCGACCGCGACGTCAGCTTCGACACTGTCCCCGAATTCGAGATCGTCTACAACTTTCCGATCACCTTCTTTCCGAACGTTCCCCTGAGCCTCGCGGGCTTCAACAACATCGTCATGCCCAAGGGCAAGGGCATCCGGGACGCGTTCAATTATCCGGGTGGCTACTATCCCGGAACCGGCGTCGAGTTCCTGTCGCGCACGAACCTCGTGCTCGATGTCGGTAAAATGATCTGGAACCAGCCCAACAAGCTCGATGCCTTCGTGGGCTTCCAGTACTGGCTGAACAAGTTCGGCAACGTGGAGCGCACGACCTTCAAGGGGACCGAGGAGAAGAGCTTCCTTGCCGGCATCGCGTTCCACATCTTCTGAGAAGCCCCGGGGCGGCCTGGAATATGCTCCCCTCGGGACATCGCGTGGAATCGGGAGTCGGAATGAACGCGCACAAGGCCGGGACCCATCGTCTCTGGATCAGGAACCCGCTGGCGATCCTCGCGGAGGATGCGGCCGGCGGCCTCGTCGTCGAAGGGACGCGCATCGTGGAGCGCGTGCCCTCGGGCGGCCAGCCGGCGGCGCCTGTGCACGAGACCTTCGACGCCGCGGGCCACGTGGTGATCCCCGGCCTCGTCAACACCCATCACCACTTCTTCCAGACCCTGACCCGCGCTCATCCGCTGGCGATCAACAAGCCGCTGTTTCCCTGGCTTCAGGCCCTCTACACCGTCTGGGACAAGCTGACCCCGGAGGCCTTCCGCCTCGCCACGCGCCTCGCCTACACCGAACTGCTCCTGTCGGGCTGCACCACGGCGGGGGATCACCACTACCTGTTCCCGAAAGGACTCGAAGCCTCCGTCGACATCCAGGTCGAGGAGGCGAGGGCCCTCGGCATCCGGGCCTTCGTCACCCGTGGTTCCATGAGTCTGTCGGTGCGCGACGGCGGCCTGCCGCCGGACGCCCTCGTGCAGGACGACGACACGATTCTCTCCGACAGCGAGCGGGTGCTGTCCCTGTTCCACGACCCGAACCCCGGCGCCATGGTGCAGATCGGGTTGGCCCCCTGCTCGCCCTTCAACGTGACGAAGCGGCTGATGCGCGAGAGCGCGGCGCTGGCCGAGCGCCATGATTGCCGCCTGCACACGCATCTCGGCGAGACCCTGGACGAGGACGCCTACTGCCGCGCGACGTTCGGGCAACGCCCCGTCGACTACCTCGAGGAGGTCGGATGGATGAGCCCGCGCGCCTGGCTCGCCCACGGCATCCACTTCAACGACGACGAGGTCGCCCGCCTCGGTAAGGCGGGGGTCGGCGTGTGCCATTGCCCGACCTCGAACATGACCCTGGCGTCCGGCCAATGCCGGACCTGCGAACTGGAGGCCGCCGGCTCCCCCGTGGGGCTCGGGGTCGACGGCTCGGCCTCGAACGACAGCTCGAACCTCATGGAGGGCGTCCGGCACGCCCTGATGCTGAACCGCCTCACCTACGGCGCCGAGAAGGTCACGCATCTCGACGCCCTGCGCTGGGCGACGGAGGGCTCCGCCGCCTGCCTCGGGCGCTCCGATATCGGCCGCCTGGAAGAGGGCCGCGAGGCGGATCTTGCCCTCTTCACCCTGGACGAGCTGCGCTTCTCCGGCGCGCACGATCCCCTGGCGGCCCTCGTGCTCTGCGGCGCCCACCGGGCCGACCGGGTGATGGTGGCCGGGCAATGGCGGGTCATCGACGGACATCCGATCGGCCTCGACACGCGTCGGCTGCGCGAAGACCACAGCCGGTTGGCCCGGCACCTGTTCGGCGCCGTCTGAGGATGGAAGCCGCCCGCTCCGCTTCCGCTTCGCCGCGCCCGCAGGCAGGGCCGACGCCCCTGTTCGGCGCCTACGGCATCGTGAAACGGTTCGGCGGCTTCACGGCGAACGACGGTGTCGATCTGGAGATCCGGGCCGGCGAGATCCACGCCTTGCTGGGCGAGAACGGCGCCGGCAAATCCACCCTGATGAAGATCCTCTACGGCCTGCTGGAGCCCAGCGAGGGCGTCGTCACGCACCAGGGCGACATCGTGCAACTGCCGAACCCGGACGCCGCCCGCCGGCTCGGGATCGGCATGGTGTTCCAGCATTTCTCCCTGTGCGAGAACCTCACGGTCGCCGAGAACATCGCCCTCGTCATGCCGCGGGATCTCTCCGGCCGGGCGCTGGCCGACCGCATCGCCAAGCTCGGCATCGATTACGGCCTTCATCTCGAGCCGGACCGTCCGGTCTGGTCGCTCTCGGCCGGCGAGCGCCAGCGCATCGAGATCGTGCGCTGCCTGCTGCAGGATCCGAAACTCGTCATCCTCGACGAGCCGACCTCTGTGCTCACCCCGGGCGAGGCCGAGGTGCTGTTTTCCGTGCTGGAGCGTCTACGCGCGGAGGGGCGGGCGCTGCTCTACATCTCCCACCGCCTCGACGAGGTGCGGCGGCTCTGCGTGCGTGCCACCATCCTGCGCGCCGGCAAGGTCGTGGGCGCCTGCAATCCGCGGGAGGAGACGGCCCGGTCCCTCGCGGCGATGATGGTGGGGAGCGCCGTGCGCGAGGTGACCGTGCGCGGGGGCGGAGCCGTCTGCCGGGAGCGCTTGGCGCTCGACCGCCTCGCCCTCCCCGCCCCCGGCCTGCACGCCACCGCGCTCCGCGACGTCTCGCTCAGCGTCGCGGGCGGCGAGATCCTCGGGATCGCGGGCATCGCCGGGAACGGACAGGCCGAACTCTTCGCGGCCCTGTCGGGCGAGGTGCGGGCGGCCGATCCGGCTTCCGTGCGCCTCGACGGGGCACCCGCTGGGGACCTCGGCATCACCGCGCGCCGGCGCCTCGGCGCCGCCTTCGTGCCGGAGGAGCGCAACGGCCACGCGGCGGCACCCGCGATGAGCCTGTCGGAGAACGCCCTGCTGTCGCGCCATTCGACGGCGCCCCTGACCCGGTTCGGTCTGCTTCGTCCGGGGGCCGCCCGTGCCCTCGCCCAGCGCGTGATCGCGGCCTTCGACGTGCGCAAGGCGGGCCCCGATCCCGCCGCCGGCACCCTGTCGGGCGGCAACCTCCAGAAATTCGTGGTCGGCCGCGAGATCCTGGCGGAGCCCGGAACGCTCGTGATCAACCAGCCGACCTGGGGCGTCGATGCCGCCGCCGCCGCCCATATCCGTCAGGCGGTGATCGATCTCGCGGCCCGCGGTGCCGCGATCCTCGTCATCAGCCAGGACCTCGACGAACTGTTCGAGCTCGCCGGTTCCATCGCCGTGCTGCACGACGGTACGCTATCGGCGGCGGTGCCCGCGGCCGAGACGACCCGCGAGGCCATCGGCCTGCTCATGGGCGGATCAAGCGACGCGGCGCCGGCCCCCGCGCACTGATCGGGAGACCCCATGCGCCTCGACCTCGTGCCCCGCACCCGCCGCTCCGCGGTACTCGACATCCTCGCGCCGGCGCTGGCCTTCGTCGCGGCGGTTCTGATCGGCGGCCTCGCCGTGGCGGCCCTCGGTGTCTCGCCGAGCGCGGCGTTCGTGACCTACTTCGTCGCCCCCTTGAGCGAGCTGTGGTCGCTTCAGGAGATCGTCCTCAAGGCCGCCCCCCTGGCCCTCATCGCGACGGGGCTCGCCTTCTGCTACCGCGCCGACCTCTGGAACATCGGCGCCGAGGGCCAGTTCGTCGTCGGCGGATTGGCCGGTGGCTGGGTCGGCGTGGCGACGCACGGATCGGGCGACGCCCCCTGGATCCTGCCCGCCATGCTCGCCGCCGGAGCCCTCGCGGGGGCCGCCTACGCGCTGATCCCGGCCGTGCTGAAGGTCCGCCTCGGGGTCTCCGAGATTCTGACGAGCCTCATGCTGGTCTACGTCGCCCAGCTCCTGCTCGACTACATGGTCCGCGGCCCCTTGCGCGACCCGGCGGGCTACAACTTTCCCCAGAGCGTCGGGTTCGATCCGGCCGCGCGCCTGCCCTACCTCATGGAGGGCGAGACCCTGCATGCGGGCGTGCTCGTCGCCCTGGCCGCCGTGGGGCTGGCGACCTTCGTGCTGGCCCGCACCCTGTTCGGATTCGCGGTGCGGGTCGTCGGCGCGAGCCCGCGGGCCGCGCGCTTCGCCGGCTTCTCCGATGCGCGCCTGACTCTGTCGGCCTTCGCCATCTCCGGCGGGGCCGCGGGCCTCGCCGGCATCGTCGAGGTGACGGGGAAGATCGGGCAGCTCCAGCCCGAGATCTCGCCGGGCTACGGCTTCACGGCGATCATCGTCGCCTTTCTCGGCCGGCTCTCGCCGCCTGGTATCCTCGTCGCCGCCCTCGTCATCGCGCTCACCACCATCGGCGGCGAGGGCGCGCAGATCGACCTGAAGCTGCCCCTCGACCTGACCCGCGCCTTCCAGGGCCTGCTCCTCGGCCTCGTCCTCGGGGCCGACGTGTTCGCCCGCTACCACGTCCGGATCGTGCCCGGCGGGCCGTCGGGCCGCACGGCGTCGTGAGCCCGCGCGAACAGGACCGGAGCCGGTCATGACCCTCGACATCGTCCAGATGGTGCTCGTCACGGTCCTGGCGGCCGCGACCCCCCTGATCCTCGCCGGCCTCGGCGAACTCGTCGCCGAGCGCTCCGGGGTGCTCAACCTCGGCGTCGAGGGCATGATGATCTTCGGCGCGGCCGTCAGCTTCGCGGTGGCGATGCAGACCGGCTCGACCCTTCTGGGGGCGCTGGGCGGTGCGGGAGCGGGCCTCGGCCTCGCCGCCCTGTTCGGCCTCCTCACCGTCGGGCTCGCGGCGAACCAAGTCGCTTCCGGCCTGTCGCTCACCATCCTGGGTCTCGGCCTGTCGGGATTGGTGGGGGCGAACTACGTCGGCATCAAGCGCGATCCGGCGCCCCACCTGGCGATCCCCGGCCTCACCGACCTGCCCGGGATCGGCCGGCTGCTGTTCGGGCAGGATGCGTTCGTCTACACGGCGGTCGCCCTCGTCGCCGCCGTGTCGTGGTTCCTCTGGCGCACCCGCGCGGGCCTGACTCTGCGCGCCATCGGCGACGACCCCGTCGCGACCCATGCCCTCGGGCTGAAGGTGCGCCGGGTCCGCTTCCTGTCCGTCCTGTTCGGGGGCGCCTGCGCCGGGCTCGGCGGGGCCTATCTGGCGCTGGCCTACACGCCCTTCTGGTCGCCCGGCATGACGGCGGGCCGCGGCTGGATCGCGCTCGCCCTCGTGGTGTTCGCCTCCTGGCGGCCCCTGCGGGTCGCGGCCGGCGCGCTCCTGTTCGGCGGGGCGACGGTGCTCCAGCTTCACGCCCAGGCCGCCGGGCTCGGCCTGCCGGGCCAGCTCCTCTCCGCCTTGCCCTACCTCGCCACCATCCTGGCCCTGGTCTTGCTCTCCCTGGGACGGCGCCAGGGCGGCTCGCTGGCGCCCGCCGCCCTCGGACGCGTCTTCACGCCGAGCCGGTGACCCGCTTCCACGACGGCACGCCGAAGTTGGCCCACAACGGATCGAAGAGGACACCACCATGCGGGGTAGGTTGATGAGACTCGGCGGTGCGGTCCTGGGCGCGGTCCTCGCGGCCGGACCGGTGCTGACCTGGCAGGCCTCCGCGGCCGACAAGCTGAAGGTCGGCTTCGTCTATGTCGGGCCGGTCGCCGATTTCGGCTATTCCTACCAGCACGATCTCAGCCGCAAGGCGCTGGCGGCGGCGATGCCCGACACCGTCGACACCACCTTCCTTGAGAACGTGCCCGAGGCCGACAGTGAGCGCTCCATCGAGAAGCTCGCCCGCTCCGGCGCCGGCCTGATCTTCACCACCTCGTTCGGCTTCATGGAGCCGACCTTGAAGGTCGCCCGCAAATTCCCGAAGGTGAAGTTCGCGCACGCCACCGGCTACAAGCGCTCCGACAACGTGGCGACCTACTCGGCCCGCTTCTACGAGGGCCGCTACGTGTGCGGGAAGATCGCCGGCAAGCTCTCGAAATCCGGCACCGTGGGCTACATCGCCTCGTTCCCGATCCCCGAAGTGGTGAGCGGCATCAACGCGTTCATGCTCGGGGCGCAGTCGGTCAACCCGAACATCAAGATCAAGGTCGTCTGGGTGAACACCTGGTTCGATCCGGGCAAGGAGGCGGAGGCGGCCAAGGCCCTGCTCGCCCAGGGCGCCGACATCCTCACCCAGCACACCGATTCGGCGGCCCCCCTGCAGGAGGCCGAGAAGCAGGGCAAGCTCGCCTTCGGCCAGTCCTCCGACCAGTTCCGCTTCGCCCCGAAGGCCCAGCTCACCTCGATCACCGACGACTGGAACGGCTACGTCATCGCCCAGGCGAAGGCCGTCCTCGACGGCACCTGGAAGAGCGGCGACACCTGGGGCGGGATCAAGGACGGTATGGTGGTGCTGGCGCCCTTCACCAACATGCCCGACGACGTGAAGGCCATGGCCGAAGTGACCACCAAGGCCATCGCCGACGGCAAGATCCACCCGTTCACCGGGCCGGTGCTGAAGCAGGACGGAACCGTCGCGGTGAAGGCGGGTGAGACCGCACCCGACCCGATGATCCTCGGCATGAACTGGTACGTGAAGGGCATCGACGACAAGCTCACGCAGTAGCGCGCCATCGGACGCGCGGAAGCCCGCCGGATCGCTCCGGCGGGCTTCTTGATCTTACCGGCGACGGATCAGGGGCGCGGTGCCGGCGGCCGGTCGGGCGTCGGGATGCCGGATGGCGGGAGAATCGGCTCGCCGATGCCGGGTGGGGCCGGAATGGCATCGCCGCTTCGAATCGCTTCCCGTTCGTTCCGGGGGCCGGCGCGGCCCTCGGTACCGCCGGGAGCCGTGGCGGGGTCGCTGCCGGCCGGGGCACCCACGGATTGGGCGAGTGCCGGGCCGGCTAGGCCGAACACCCCGCACAGGGCGAGGACCGAAATCGTCAGGCGCATGATCGGGTACCTTCCAGGTCAGTCGAAGGGGAGAAGCAGGTTTCTGTCGAGGCGACGGAACGCGGCCCTGGCGGTTCCGCCGGGTCAGCGACGACGATGCGTTCCGTGGCGGCGGATCGCTCGCCCGCGAAGGCCGCCCGGGGCCGTGAGGCGCGATTGACCGGCCGGAGGCGTCAGGCTGGCTTGCGCCCGGGCTTCGGGTGCCACTCCGAGGACGCCACCGCCGAACAGGCATCCTGCGAGGAGCCAACCCATCACGGGAAGGCCGAGGCAGATGATTCGGGACGGACGCATCGGATACGCTCCTGCCGCCGGCCCTGGGCCGGGTTCGCGGATCGGAGCACAGCAATAGCCATGCCGGCCCGGCCTCGAGTGCCTCTCACCAAACGCCCGCTGCGCCGCCGTGCTCCAGGCGAGAACCGGCTGCGACCGGGAATCTGGTGAGGTACGCTAACTTCCCCGATACGTCTGATAGCTCCAGGGCGTCGCCACCAGGGGCACGTGATAATGGCCTTCCGGATCGCCGACGCCGAAGCGCAGCGGCACGACGTCGAGGAACGGCGGCTCGGGCAGATCGAGGCCGAGCGCCGGCCCGATCCGCCGGAAGTGGTCTCCGAGTGCGAAGCGGAGCTCGTAGGTCGCCCGCGGCACGGGACGCCCGTGGATCAGGGGCGCGTCGGTGCGGCCGTCCGCGTTGGTCACCGCGCGGGCGACGACGGCAATGTCCGTGTCCGAGATGAACTCGACGAGCGTCACGGCCACCCCGGCGGCGGGCTTCCCCTGGACGGTGTCGAGGACATGGGTCGAGATCCGGCCCGTCGTGGACAACGGCCCCGCGCCCGTCACCAGGGCGTTCAGGCGGATCGCGGCGATCCGCATCACCTCGGCCTCGGCCGTCCGTTGCTCCTCCTCCGGCGACGCGGCCAGCCGAGCCTCGAAACTCGCCAGCAGGGAGGTCCGGCCGTGCCGCTTGACGCACAGGATGAAGGGCAGCCCGAACTTGTCCCGGTAGGCCGCATTGAGGGCTGCGAAACGGGCGGCTTCGGTCTCCGACAGGCGATCGAGGCCCGCCGCGGCCTGCTCGGCAATGGAATTGGGGGCGATGTCCCCGGAGCGGGCGGCGCGTCCGGCGAGTTCGGGATGGTTCGCCAGGAGAGCCTGCCGCCGGGCGTCCGGGGCGCCCTCGACCGCCCGGCGCATGGCGGCGAACAGGGCCTCGACGGTGCCGAAGGGCCGTTGCGCGGCGGTCGCCTCGGCGACCCACGGGGCATGCTCGAAGACGGCGCCGAGCACCGCCACGAATTCGGTGGCCGGGGCTTCGTTCAGATCTGCGAGCGTCGTGGGCATGACGGCCGGGTCTCCTTTGAGGCGGGCGATGGTGACGCATCGCAGGGCGGAGGGGTGCAGGCAACGGGCCACGTGCCGTGCCCGAGGCAAGCGCTTCGGCCTCTGGCACATGGTTTGCGCTCTTGGAACCGGCATCCCCGGTGAGGGATCTGCGCGTCGCGGCAGAGGTGTCGACCATGAACAGCGCCACGACGATCGCGGCCCCGCCCGATGCCGTCCTGAGCCCGACCGGCAGCGCACCGCCCGCGGCCGCGGCGAATGTGCCCCCCGTCGCCCTCGGCCTGCTCGGGCTGCAGCACGTCCTCGTGATGTATGCGGGCGCCGTCGCCGTCCCCCTGATCGTCGGCCGTGCCCTGAATCTCGCCCCCGACCAGGTGGCGATGCTGGTGAGCGCCGACCTGTTCGCGTGCGGTCTCGCAACGCTGGTGCAGAGTTGGGGCCTGCCGGGCGTCGGGGTGCGGATGCCGGTGATGATGGGCGTCACCTTCGCCGCCGTCACGCCCATGGTCGCCATGGGGACCAACCCCGCCATCGGATTGACCGGAATCTACGGCGCCGTGATCGCCGCGGGCCTGTTCGCGTTCCTCGCGAGCCCCCTGGTCGGACGGCTGCTGCCGCTGTTCCCGCCGGTGGTGACGGGCACGATCATCCTCGTGATCGGCGTCTCGCTGATGAAGGTCGGCGTCAACTGGGCCGCGGGTGGGGTCGGCAATCCCGACTACGGCGCCCCGCTCTTTCTCGCCATCGCCACGTTCGTGCTCGGCGTGATCCTGGCGATCACCCGCTACGGCACCGGCTTCGTCAATTCGGCCTCGGTGCTCATCGGCATCGTCGCCGGGACGATCGTGGCGGCGTTCTTCGGTCTGGTCGATCTCGGCCACGTCGCCAAGGCGTCCTGGTTCGACGTGGTGCGCCCCTTCGCCTTCGGGTACCCGACCTTCGATCCCGTCTCCATCGTCACCCTGTGCATCGTGATGATCGTGGTGATGATCGAGTCGACGGGGATGTTCCTGGCGCTCGCCGAGATCTGCGCCGATCCCGTGGACGAGGCGCGCCTGACCAGGGGCCTGCGCGGCGACGGCCTCGGCACCATCCTGGGCGGCGTCTTCAACACGTTTCCCTACACCTCGTTCTCGCAGAACATCGGGCTCGTGGGCGTCACCGGGGTGCGGACCCGGAACGTGGCCATCGTCGGCGGCTGCATCATGCTGGGCCTCGGCCTGATTCCGAAGCTCGCAGCCCTCGTGGAGGCGGTGCCGCCTTGCGTCCTGGGCGGGGCCGGCCTGGTGATGTTCGGGATGGTCGGCGCCACCGGGGTGCGCATCCGCGGCGCGGTCGATTTCGCCCGCAATCGCAACAACCTATTCGTCGTCGCGGTGTCCATCGGGTTCGGCATGATCCCGCTGGTCGCACCGGCCTTCTTCAGGCAGATGCCGCATGCCCTGCACCCGCTGCTCGAATCCGGCATCCTGCTCTGCGCCATCGCGGCGGTGACCCTGAACCTGTTCTTCAACGGCCTCGCCGGTGCCGGGGCGTCGCGGGCGGCGGCCCGGCAGCAGGCGACCGCCTCCGAGCATTGAGCGTCCCCGACGAACCCTCGGCTGCGCCGTTGCGCGCGAGGCGGGCACCGGCGAGTCTCTCGCGCGCGCCGGGAGCGTCGTGCCGTCCCCTCGATTCCCGATCGCACATGGAGACAAGACCATGCCCCTGACCGCCTCCCAATACGGCAAGGGCCGCGTGCGGGTGATGCGGCTCGTTCGCGACGGGGATCGTCACACCCCGCGCGAACTCTCCCTCACGGTGCTGATGAAGGGGGCCTTCGACGCCGCCTGGACCGGGGCCGACAACCGCGCCTGCGTCGCCACCGACAGCGTGAAGAACATCGTCAACGTGGTCGCGGCCCGGAACCTCGCCCTCGACGCGGAGGCCTTCGTCCAGGCCGTCGCCGCCACGTTCCTCGAGGCGTACCCGCAGATCGAGGAGATGCGGATCGAGGGTTCGGAAACACGCTGGCTGCGGCGTTCCATCGGGGGCGCGCCGCATGGGCACGTCTTCACCCTCGACGGCAACGGGACGGGCTACGTCGCCCTGACGGCCCGCCGCGAAGGGAGCGTGCTCCGCTCAGGGCTGCGGGGCTTCACCTTCATGAAGACCACGCAATCGGGCTGGGCGGACTTCGTCGACGACGGGTACCGCACCCTGCCGGACGCGACGGACCGCATCGCCGCCACCGCCATGGACGCCACCTGGTCCTGGGCGGCCGCCCCCGCCGACACCACGGCCACCAACGCGCGGGTGCTCGATATCCTGATCGACGTGTTCGGCACCACCTACAGCGCCAGCGTTCAGGACAGCATGTACCGCATGGGAGAGGCGGTCCTCGCGGCCATCCCGGAGATCGCCGAGATCGGCTTTTCCATGCCGAACAAGCACTACATTCCCATCAACCTGACGCCGTTCGGCCTGGAGAATCCCGGAACCGTGTTCCTGCCGACCGACGAGCCCCATGGGCAGATCGAGGCGACGATCGGGCGGGGCTGAGCCGCGATCCGTCCGTGAGCGAAGCCGTTCGGGTCGATTCCAACGTACTTGAGGAAGGGCCGACCGTGTTCCCGGCGTAAGCTCCGGGTCCCGCCCGCGCCGTGCCCCTTCGCGCGGTGCGATCCCTTGGGTGCCCTCCGGGTGGGCATTCCCTGGAACGCCGAGTGTTCCCGTCGCCTGATGCTTCTCGGAGATGCGGTCCGCCGAAAGATGCGTGCCAGCGGCGGCAGGACCTGGCACAAAAGGCGGCACTGGCGTCCAAGTAACTGTCCGAACTCGGTTTATTCTCGCGAATTATTACCGGAGGGACATCGAACCAAGGCGTGTGCATCAACATGATGCACACGCCTTGCGCACGGAATGTTGCTTTTTGATGCGTTGCTGCACAAATTCTGGGAACTCAGCGAGCCGTTCCGCCTTCTATCGGACCGCGGCTCCGCACTCGGGAACCCAACCATGACCGTACGCATCCTCGTGGGCGCCGCCCTTGGTCTTGCCCTTTCCAGCGCCGCTCTCGCGCAGAGCTACACCGCCCCGGCCGGGATTCCCGCCGCGACCGCACCGGGCGGCCTCGAGGGACAGGCCGCCGACCGGAACTTCCACGCCTACACGGGCCGCTTGTCCCACCCGGTGCCCGGACGGGCCGGTGCTGCGGATGCGGACGTCACCGGTTCGGTGAGGGGCGCCCTGCCCCAGCGCGGGCGCTGAAGGCAGCCGATCCCGCAACCGGTCTGCATGACGTGCGCGACGGCTTGGAAGTCCGCGTGTGAGAGACATCGATCCTCGTCTCGGTTTGGGCCGGCGGCTTCCATAGGCCTGCCGGCCCTTCCATTTCCGGACGCCCTTCGACGGAACTGGAAGCGGGTCCCTTGCGTGGCCAAAAACCGTGCATACACGGCCGTCATTTTGAGCGCCTGGTCTGTCCAATTGCTGATGCGCGTAGAGCAAACGCCATCATCGCACTGCCGAAAGTCTTGGCTTTCTCTCCATTGGGGTACGGCTTAGGTTTCGTTCCATCGCAACCATGCGAGTCGAATGGAACGGATGCCGTGACCGCACGCCCTTTCTCTCGCAGACATCTTCTCGCCGGAGCCGGCGCCCTGTCGCTCGGGCTCCTGCCCTCCGGTCGTGCGCGGGCCGCCGGTGCCTTGACCGTCGGATTCATCTACGTCGGGCCCAAGGACGATTACGGGTACAACCAAGCCCACGCCCAGGCCGCGAAGGCGCTCAAGGGTATGCCGGGCCTCGAAATCACCGAGGAGGAGCGTGTCCCCGAGACCAACGCCGTCGAGAAGACCATGGAGAGCATGATCAACCTCGACGGGGCGACGCTGCTGTTCCCCACCTCGTTCGGTTATTACAGTCCGTATCTTCTCGCCCAGGCGAAGAAGAACCCCAAGATCCAGTTCCGGCATTGCGGCGGCCTCTGGACGGACAAGGATCCGAAGAACGCAGGCTCGTACTTCGGCTACATCGCCCAGGGCCAGTACCTCAACGGGATCGTGGCGGCGCATGCGTCGAAGTCGAAGAAGCTCGGCTTCGTCGGCGCCAAGCCGATCCCGCAGGTGCTGAACAACATCAACGCCTTCCTGCTCGGGGCCCAGAGCGTCGATCCGTCCATCACCTGTCAGGTCATCTTCACCGGCGAGTGGTCGCTCGCGGTCAAGGAGGCCGAGGCCGCAAACGCGCTCATCGACGGCGGCGCCGACGTTGTCACCTGCCACGTCGACAGCCCGAAGGTGGTGGTCGAAACCGCCTCCCGGCGCGGGGCCTTCGTCTGCGGCTACCACGTCGACCAGTCGCCGCTCGCCCCGCAGAAGTATCTCACCGGCGCGGAGTGGAACTGGCTGCCGATCTACAAGGACTTCATCGCCGCGATGCAGGCCGGCCGCGTGCCGCAGAACTTCGTGCGCGGCGGGCTCGCGGACGGCTACGTCAAGATGAGCCCCTACGGCCCCGGCGTGAGCGAGGCGGCTCGCAAGAATGCCGACGCGGTCAAGGCCGAGATGATGACGGGCGGCTACGCCATCATCAAGGGGCCGCTCAAGGACAACACCGGGAAGGAAATCCTGGCCGCCGGCCAAGCCTACCCGGAGAAGGCGCCCGAACTCGAGAGCACCAACTACCTCGTCGCCGGCGTGAAGGGCTCGGTATGAGCGCCGGGCCGATCGGGCCTCGGGTGACGTCCCCGATCGCACACGGGAGACCCTGACGCGTGGTCGCGCAGGCCGCCCCTTCGGAGCTGAGCGCCGCCCCGGCGCGCCCCTCGGCCGGCCTCCAGGTCCGCGCCTGGCTGGCGCGCCGCGCGGAGGCGGTGGCGATTCCCGTGGCCGCCGCCGTGACGGGCTTCGTGCTGTTCGGTGTCTTCCTCGCCGCCATGGGCAAGTCGCCGGTCCAACTCGTCGAGATCGTCTGGCGCGGCGGCTTCGGCTCGGCCTTCGCGCTCGGCAACAGCCTGCAGCGCGCCGCGCCCCTGCTGTTCGCCGCCCTGTGCGTCGCCCTCCCCGCCCGGCTCGGTCTCGTGGTGATCGGCGGCGAGGGCGCCATCGTGCTCGGCGGCCTCGCCGCGGCGGCCGCCGCCCAGCCCCTCGCCGCCTTGCCGGTGCCGCTCGCGATCCCCCTGATGGCGCTGGCGGCGGCCCTCGTCGGAGCGGTCTGGATCGGTGCGGTGGGCTGGCTCCAGGCCTATCGCGGCGTCAACGCCACCATCTCCAGCCTGCTCCTGTCCTACATCGCCATCGCGGTCGCCAACCATCTCATAGAGGGTCCGCTGCGCGATCCGACGAGCCTGAACAAGCCTTCGACCCTGCCGGTGGGCGAGGCCTTCATGCTCGGTCCGATGCCGGGGATCGGCGTGCATTGGGGGCTGGGCTGCGGCGTGATCGCGTGCCTGGCCGCCTACCTGCTCATGGACCGGACGACCCTCGGCTTCGCGGCCCGCATCGCCGGAGGCAACGTGCGGGCGGCGCAGATCCAGGGACTGCCCGTCGGCCGGCTCATCGTCGGCTTCACGGCCCTGGGCGGCGCCTTCGCGGCGCTCGCCGGCTTCTTCGAGGTGGTCGCCGTGCAGGGCACCGCCAACGGCACGCTCGCAGCCGGCTACGGCTACACCGGCATCCTCGTGGCGTTCCTCGCCCGGCAGAACCCCATCGCCGTCGTGCCGGTGGCCTTCCTGCTCGGCGGCATCGAGGCCTCGGGCGGCCTGATCCAGCGGCGAATGCAGCTCCCCGACGCCACCGTCCTGGTGCTGGAGGGCCTGCTCTTCCTCGTCGTGCTCATGAGCGAAACGCTCTACGGCCGGTTCAAGCTGTTCAACCCGCATCTCTGGGCGGCCAAATCCCGGGCAACCGAGCGCGAGACGGCACGGGGATCGACCCCCGCGGGGCCGGCATGAGGGGTGGGCGATGAGCGAGGATCTCGGTCTCTGGTCCGTCCTGATCGCGGTGATCGGCGGGGCGATCCGCGTCTCGACGCCGTTCCTGTTCGTCAGCCTCGGTGAGACCATCACCGAGCGCTCGGGGCGGATCAATCTCGGGCTGGAGGGAACCCTGGTCTTCGGGGCCATGTCCGCCTACGGCACCGCCGTGTTGACCAATTCGCCCTGGGCGGGCGTGGCGGTCGCCGCCCTGGCGGGCGCCGCGTTCGGCCTCCTGCACGGGTTCGTCTGCCGCCTGCCCCGGGTCAACGACGTGGCGGTGGGCATCGCCCTGATGCTGTTCGGCTCAGGTCTCGCCTTCTTCCTCGGCAAGCCCTTCATCCAACCCTCGGCCCCGCCGCTCCCGGCCATTCCCTTCGGGTTCTGGTCGAGCCTGCCCCAGGTGCAGGCGGCCCTGCAGGTGAACGTGCTGTTCCTCGCGGGCGCGGCCCTGTCGGTGTTCCTGTGGTGGGCGTTCCGCAACACCAAGGCCGGCCTGATCGTGCGCGTTGTCGGTGACAGTGCCGACGCCGCACGGGCCATGGGCTACGACGTCGACCGCGTCCGCCTGTACGCGACGGCCACCGGCGGTGCCCTGGCGGGGATCGGGGGCGCCTACCTGTCGCTGTACTATCCGGGTTCGTGGAACGAGGGCGTGTCGTCGGGCCAGGGCCTGATGGCGGTGGCCCTCGTCATCTTCGCCCGCTGGAACCCGCTGGCGTGCTTCGGCGCGGCTTTGCTGTTTGGCGGCGCCGGGGCCCTGGGGCCGGCCCTGCAATCGGTCGGCGTCAGCCAAGGCTACTACCTGTTCTACGCCGCGCCCTACGTCCTCACCCTCGCCCTGCTGATCGCCACCGCGTCGCCCGACCGGGCGCTGGCCGGCGCACCGGGCGAACTGTCCCTCTCGAAGTAGGCTCTCGCATGAACGGACTCGGCGGACTGAACAAGTCGCCCGACGGCGTCGTCATCGGCCTCGTGCAGCTGCAATTGCCCAAGGTGGTCACGAAGGCCGATCTGACGGCCCAGACGGACCGCGTCGTCGCCATGGTGGCCAAGGCGCGCGCGAACCTCGGAACCATGGATCTCGTGGTGTTCCCCGAATACGCCCTGCACGGCCTGTCGATGGACACCAACCCGGAGATCATGTGCCGGGTGGATGGCCCCGAGGTCGCGGCGTTCCAGGCGGCCTGCCGCGAGCACCGGATCTGGGGCTGCTTCTCAATCATGGAGTTCAACCCGCACGGAAATCCCTACAACACCGGCCTGATCATCGACGACGGGGGCGCGGTGAAGCTCACCTATCGCAAGATGCACCCCTGGGTGCCGGTGGAGCCGTGGGAGCCGGGTGACCTCGGCATCCCGGTGATCGACGGGCCGAAGGGCGCGAAACTCGGCCTCATCATCTGCCACGACGGCATGTTCCCCGAGATGGCCCGCGAATGCGCCTACAAGGGCGCCGAGATCATGATCCGCACGGCCGGCTACACTGCGCCGATCCGCGACTCCTGGCGCTTCACCAACCAGGCGAACGCGTTCTCCAACCTCATGGTCACCGCCAACGTCTGCCTGTGCGGCTCCGACGGCGCCTTCGATTCCATGGGCGAGGGCATGATCTGCAACTTCGACGGCGCGATCATCGCTCACGGCACCACGGGCCGCGTCGACGAGATCATCACGGCCGAGGTGCGGCCCGACCTCGTGCGCGAGGCGCGCATCCACTGGGGGGTCGAGAACAACATCTACCAGCTCGGCCACCGCGGCTACACGGCGGTGAAGGGGGGCGCGCAGGATTGCCCCTACACCTACATGCACGATCTGGCCGCCGGCCGGTACCGCGTGCCGTGGGAGGATCAGGTCCAGGTCGTCGACGGCACGGGCTGCGGCTTTCCCGCGCCGACGCGGTCCTACGGCGAGGCGCTGGCGCCGGGCGCCCGCGAGGCGGCCGAATGAGCGCGGGCTCTCCCATGGGCGTGGAGGCCTCCTCCGTGGGCGCACAAACTTCGGCCGGGGGCACCTATGCGGCCGCCGAGCCGTACCCCTGGCCCTACGACGGCAGCCTTCGCCCCGAGGCCACGGCCCTCGTCGTCATCGATATGCAGACGGATTTCTGCGGCGTCGGCGGCTACGTCGACGCCATGGGCTACGACCTCGCCCTCACCCGCGCGCCGATCGATCCGATCGCCCGGCTCCTCGCCGCCGCGCGCGAACGGGGCTTTCCCGTCATCCACACCCGCGAGGGGCACCGGCCGGATCTGGCGGATCTGCCCGCCAACAAGCGCTGGCGCTCGCGCCGCATCGGGGCCGGCATCGGCGATCCGGGACCCTGCGGCCGGGTGCTGGTGCGGGGCGAGCCCGGCTGGGAGATCATTCCGGAGCTGGCGCCGGAGCCGGGCGAGCCGGTGATCGACAAGCCCGGCAAGGGCTCGTTCTGCGCCACCGACCTCGAACTGATCCTCAAGGCGCGCGGGATCCGCAACCTCATCCTCACCGGCATCACCACGGATGTCTGCGTTCACACCACGATGCGCGAGGCCAACGACCGCGGCTTCGAATGCGTCATCGTCTCCGACGCCACCGCGGCCACCGATCCCGGCAACCACGCGGCGGCCCTGAAGATGGTGACCATGCAGGGCGGCGTCTTCGGCGCCGTCGCCACGTCCGAGGCGCTTCTCCGGGCCATGGGCTGAGCACCATGGACAGCACCCCCGCCCTGCCCCGCGCCATCGGCATCGAGACCATCGGCATGACGAAGCGCTTCGGCGCGCATGCGGCCCTCGACGACGTCTCCATGAAGATCGAGCGGGGCGGCTTCCACGCCCTGCTGGGCGAGAACGGCGCCGGCAAGTCGACCCTCGTCAAGTGCGTGATGGGCTTCTACGCCCCGACCGCGGGCACGGTCCTGGTCGATGGGCGCGAGGCCGAGATCACCAATCCGAAGGGGGCGCAGGCGCGTGGCCTCGGCATGGTCTATCAGCACTTCACCCTGGTGCCGTCCCTCACGGGCGCCGAGAACCTCGTCATCGCGCGCGCCGACGCGCCGGCGATCCTCGACTGGAAGGCCCAGCGCGCCGTGCTGGCGGATTTCATGGACCGGATGCCGTTCCGCCTGAACCTCGACCGGCCCGTGGCGGAGCTGGCGGCGGGCGAGAAGCAGAAGCTCGAGATCGTCAAGCAGCTCTACCTCGAGGCCCGGTTCCTCATCCTCGACGAGCCGACCTCGGTGCTGACGCCCTCCGAGGCCGAGGAGGTGCTGGGTCTGCTGCGCGCCATGACCGACCGCGGCGACCTCACCGTGCTGATGATCAGCCACAAGTTCCACGAGGTCGAGACCTTCGCGCGGTCCTTGAGCGTCCTGCGCCGGGGCCGCCTCGTCGGTGGCGGTGCCGTCGGGACGCTCTCGCGCGACGACATGGCGGCGCTGATGATCGGCGAGCGGACCGTGCGGACCCTCGCGGCCCGGATCGGCGACGCGGACGCGGGCCGCGAGGTGCTCCGGGTCGAGGGCGTCACCGCCACCGACCCGTCCGGCCTGCGCCACATCGCCATCGACAGCCTGCGGGTGCGCGCCCGGGAGATCGTGGGCATCGCCGGCGTCTCCGGCAACGGCCAGAAAGAACTCGCCGACGTGCTCGGCGGGCAGATCCGCGCCACTGCCGGTCGGGTGATCGTCGCGGGCGCACCCTATTCCGGCACCCGTTCCGAGAGCCGATCGCGAAAGGTCCGGTTCATCCCGGAGGAGCCCCTGCGCAACGCCTGCGCGCCCCGCATGTCGGTGTCCGAGAACCTCGCCTTCCGCGCCTTCGACCGGCGCGGCGACGCGGCCGGCGGCCCCCCGACCCTGTGGCTCGACAAGCGTGCCATGGCGGCCCGGGCCAGGGAGCTGATCGCCCGGTTCAAGGTGAAGACGGCCTCCGCCGAGGCCCCCATCGCGACCCTGTCGGGCGGCAACGTGCAGCGGGCCGTGCTGGCGCGCGAGCTCACCGATCCCGTCGATCTCCTCATCGTGGTCAATCCGTGCTTCGGCCTCGACTTCGCGGCGGTCTCCGAGATCCGCAACCGGATCGTCGCCGCGCGCAATGCCGGGGCGGCGGTGCTGCTGATCAGCGAGGACCTCGACGAGATCCTGGAACTGTCCGACCGCATCCTGGTGATGTCGGACGGGCGCCTCGTCTACGAGACCCCGGCGGCGGACGCCGAAGCCGGCACCATCGGCCGGCACATGGCCGGGCATCACTGAAGCATCCGTCTTTTCGATTTCATCGAACGTTTCCATCGAGTCTTTTCGGGTTTTTCGGAGGGCGGTCCAGGCCCATCTTCGCTCCATCAGAAGCCGGCCAACGTCGGCACACCGAACCGATGGAGCCCATCATGTCCCGTATCCTCACCCTGTCGGTCCTCGCTCTCACGGCCGTCGCCGGTCTGACCGGCGCCGCGTCCGCCCAGAGCTACACGGCCCCCGCCGGCATTCCGGCCGTCACGGCGCCGGGCGGCGTCGCGGGGGCGCCTGCGAACGACCGGCGGCGCCTCGACGGAGCGGTCCCGGCTTGGGTGGCGGGTGCGGACGTCGCCACCACCGGGTCGCTCCGGGCGCCCCACCCCGCAATCCGGTCGCGCACCGCGCGCTGATCCGCGCACGAACACGCCGACGCGACGAAGCCGGTCCTTACGGGGACCGGCTTCGTCGCGTCGGCGTCGCCTTCTTTGGAACCGGCGCTCCCCTTGCTTGCGAGACCCGCCCGGCGCCGGTGTGCCGTGTGCGAGGCGATGGGCGGGGAAACGACATGCGGACGGCCGGAATCCCGACCCTCGATCAGCTGCGCGTGTTCCTGTGCGTCGTGGAGGCCGGAAGCTTCGCGGCGGCGGGCCGGCGGCTCAACCGCGCCACCTCGGTAATCAGCTACGGGATCGCCAACCTCGAGCAGCAGCTCGGCCTGCCGCTGTTCGATCGCGAGGCGACCCGCAAGCCGCAACTCACCGAGGCGGGGCGTGCCGTGCTGGCCGAGGCCCGCACCGTCGCCCACAGTCTCGATGCCCTGCGCGCCAAGGTGAACGGCCTGCTCGGCGGGCTGGAGGCCGAGGTCAGCCTCGCCGTCAGCGTGCTGATGCCGGGCGACCGTCTCGTCGATGCCCTGAAGGCGTTCCAGGCACGGTTTCCGACTGTGGCGCTGCGCCTCAACGTCGAGGCCCTGGGGGCGGTCCAGCACTGCGTCGCCAGCGGCAAGGCCGTCATCGGCATCGGCGTGGAGATCTGGGACAAGACGAGCGATCCCCTCGAACACATCGCCGTCGGAGACGTCGAGATGCTGCCGGTCGCGGCCCCGTCGCACCCCCTCGCTCGGGCGGACGACGCCCCGCCGGGCCAGGCCCGCGAGCATGTCCAACTCGTGATCGCCGACCGCTCGCCGCTGTCGGACGGTCAGGAATTCGGCGTGATCGCCACCCGCACTTGGCGGCTCTCCGACCTCGGCTCGAAGCACACCCTGCTGCTCGCCGGGATCGGTTGGGGCAGCATGCCGGCCCACATGGTGCGGGCGGACCTCGCGGCGGGACGCCTCGTCGAACTGCGGATGCCGGAGGCGAAGCGCCGCCGCCTGCCCTTCACGGCGATCCACCGCACCGACCGGCCGCCCGGACCCGCAGGGCGCTGGCTGATCCAGCGCTTCGCCGAGCAGGTCGGAGATGCGCCCGGCGACCCGTCCGCCCATGGACCTGCATCGCGTTACGCGGGCACGCCCGGCTGAGGCGCCTTGGCAACGGGCTTGCTCACGGGGAAGCGGGGAACGCGTCGCGGGCGAGGCGGCGTCCGGTGACGTGTCGCGCCGTGTATACAAAGGAGGCAGGGATGCATCGTGGTGAGCACAACGACGCGACTTACGATCCGCGCGTGGATGACGGCCTGCCGCCGGTCCTGACCCTCGCGGCCCTGCGTGCACGCTACGCCGCCGGAGACCTGAGCCCGGCCGACCTCGCCGCCCGCGTATCCGACCGTATGGCGGCCTGTCCCGACCCGGCCGTCTTCATCACGCCCGTCCCCCGCGAACACCTGATCGCGGCGGCCCGTGCCCTGATGGCGCGCCACCCCGAGCCGAATTCCCTGCCGCTCTGGGGTGTGCCCTTCGCGGTGAAGGACAACATCGACGTCGCCGGCCTGCCCACCACCGCGGCCTGCCCGGCCTTCGCGTTCGAGCCGGCGCAGGACGCGCACGTGATCGCGCGGCTGAAGGCGGCCGGCGCCCTCGTCATCGGCAAGGCCAACCTCGACCAGTTCGCCACGGGCCTCAACGGCACCCGATCCCCCTACGGCGCACCCTGCAGCGTCTTCTCGCCCGACCACATCTCCGGAGGGTCGAGTTCGGGCTCGGCGGTGGCGGTGGCGGCGGGGCTGGCCTGCTTCTCCCTCGGCACCGACACCGCCGGCTCCGGCCGGGTCCCGGCCGCCTTCAACAATCTCGTGGGCATCAAGCCGACGCCGGGTCTCGTCTCCACCACCGGCCTCGTTCCGGCCTGTCGCAGCCTCGATTGCATCACCGTGTTCGCCCCGTGCGTCGCGGATGGGATCGAGATCCGACGGATCGCCGAGGGGTTCGACGGGAGCGACATCTACGCCCGGCGCATCACGCCCGTGTCCCTGCCGTCCGCCCCGCGCTTCGGGGTGCTGACGGGGGCGGACCGCGAATTCTTCGGCGACACCGAGGCTGAGCGCCTCTACGACGCGGCCGTCGCCCGGCTCGAAGCCCTGGGCGGCACGCCCGTCGCGTTCGACTACGCCCCCCTGCGTGCCATCGCCGACCTCCTCTACGGCGGCCCCTGGGTGGCCGAGCGCCTCGCGGCGGTCGAGACGTTCTTCGGCACGAACGCCGACGATTTCGATCCGAGCGTGCGCGCCATCGTCGCCTCCGCCGGGGCGTTCAGCGCCGTCGACGCCTTTCGCGGCCGCTACCGGTTCGAGGCCCTGAAGCGCGAGGCGGACGCCCTGTTTTCCGGCCTCGACATCCTGCTCCTGCCGACGACGCCGACGATCTACACGGTGGCCGCCATGCGCGACGACCCCGTCGCGCTCAACAGCCGGCTCGGCCTCTACACCAACTTCGCCAACCTGCTCGGCCTCGCCGCCATCGCGGTGCCGGCGGGGTTCCGGGGCGACGGCCTGCCCCTTGGCGTCACCCTGGTCGGCCCCGGCGGCAGCGACGATGCCCTGGGACCGATGGCCGATGCCCTCCACCGGGGGGCCGCGTGCGGCCTGGGGCGCGACCGCGCCGGGGCCGTGCCGGACTTCGTCCGCCGCCCGGAGCCCGGCCACGCCGGCGTCGCCCTCGCGGTGGTGGGGGCGCATCTGTCCGGCCTCCCCCTCAACGGCGAGCTGCTCGCCCTCGGCGCGACCCTGCTGGAGAAGACCCGGACCAAGTCCGACTACCGCCTCTACGTCCTGCCGCACACCGAGCCCGCCAAGCCCGGCCTCGTGCGCGACCCGGGTTTCGACGGACCCGGGATCGCGGTCGAGATCTGGACGCTGCCGCCGGAGGCCTTCGGCCGCTTCGTCGCCGCGATCCCCGCACCCCTGGGGATCGGCCGGATCGCCCTGGCCGACGGAAGAGCGGTTCCGGGCTTCCTCTGCGAGGCGCACGCCGTCGCGGAGGCCCCGGAGATCACCCGGTACGGCGGGTGGCGCGCCTACCGGGCCGCGGCCGAACCGGGAGGCACCGCTTGATCGCCGGCGGAGCTTGGCCGCGCCCTTGCGTACACGGCTCCGGACGCCTCAGCTTCGGAGAGACGAGATGTGCCTTGGCGACGACCCGACCTGCGCCGCCTTCGCGGAGCATCGCCTGCGCTACCGGCGTGACATGCAACCCGAACGGCGAGCCTTCCTGAAGAGCGGTTTCGTCGCGTCCGGGGGCGCGGCGGCCCTGGCGGCCGGCGGGCTCTCCCTGGTGAGTCCCGCCGTGGCCGAGGCTGGTCGTACGAGCGCGGCGCACGCCGCCCACCACCACCTGCCCGCCACGGCGGAGACGGTGCATTGGGGCTATTTCAGCAAGACCCTGAAACCCCGTATCGAGATCGCGTCGGGCGATTACGTCACCATCGAGACGCTGACCCACCATGCCAACGACGACGCCGAACGCATGGTCACGGGGGATCCGGGCGCCGAGAGCGTATTCCTCTGGACCAAGGACAAGAAGGGCGTCGCCCGCCGGGGCGCCGGCCCCGAGGATGCCAAGCTCGGTCCGGGCGGCGGCCTCGGCGTCCATATCTGCACCGGGCCCGTGGCGATCCGGGGCGCCGAGCCCGGCGACGTCCTCGAAGTCCGCATCCTCGACGTGGCGCCGCGCCCCTCCGCCAACCCGAAGTTCAAGGGCTCGACCTTCGGCAGCAACGCGGCGGCGTGGTGGGGCTACCACTACAACGACATGCTGGAGGGCAAGAAGCGCGAGATCGTCACCATCTACGAGGTCGATGCCGGCGGCGAGCGGGACTGGGCCAAGGCGGTCTACAGCTTTCCCTGGCCCGGCGTCACCGACCCCGACGGGGTGCTGCACTCGATCATCGATTACCCGGGCCTTCCCGTCGATCACACCAAAACCAAGCGCACCTACGACGTGCTCAAGGGAATCCGGGTGCCGATCCGTCCGCATTTCGGCACCATGGGCCTCGCGCCGGCCGAGGCCGACATGGTGAACTCGATCCCGCCGAGCTACACTGGCGGCAACATCGACAATTGGCGCATCGGCAAGGGTGCGACCATGTATTATCCCGTGGCCGTGCCCGGCGCCCTGTTCTCGGTGGGCGATCCCCATGCCAGCCAGGGCGATTCCGAGCTCTGCGGCACGGCGATCGAGTGCTCGCTCACGGGCACCTTCCAATTCATCCTGCACAAGAAGGCCGCTCTCGCCGGCACGCCCCTCGAAGCCCTCGATTTCCCGATGATCGAGACGCGCGACGAGTGGGTGCTATCGGGCTTCAGCTATCCGAACTACCTGCGCGACCTCGGTCCGGAAGCGCAGAGTGCGATCTTCCAGAAATCCTCCCTCGACCTTGCCATGCGCGACGCCTTCCGCAAGATGCGCTCCTTCCTCATGCACGCGAAGGGGCTGACCGAGGACGAGGCCATCTCGCTCATGTCCATCGCCGTCGATTTCGGGATCACCCAGGTGGTGGACGGCAATTGGGGTGTCCACGCCATCGTCAAGAAGGCGATCTTTTCTGAAAGGACGGCCTGACCGGCATCACGGCGCGGCGCGCTCCCGCTCCGCGACCGCCGCCATCACCTGACGGAAGATCCGGTCCGGCGCGAACGGCGTCGCGGTGAGGCGCGCGCCCGTCGCGTCGCGGATCGCGTTGGCCAGCGCCGGGGCGACGGGGTTGTAGGGCGATTCGCTCATGGACTTGGCGCCGAGCGGCCCGATGCGGTCGTGGGTCTCGGCGAACAGCACCCGGGTGTCGGGTACGTCGGCGCAGGCCGGGATGTGGTAGTTGCGGAACGTCCGCGTGAGGACGCCGCCTTCGTGGTCGAGGCGGTAATCCTCGTAGAGCGCCGCGCCCAGCGCCTGCGCCACCCCGCCCTCGACCTGGCCGCGGCACTGCATCGGGTTGATCACCACGCCGGCATCCACGGCCTGGATGCTCGCGAGAATCCGCACCTCGCCGCTCATCGGGTGCACGGCGACGCGGAACGCCTGGACGTTGAAGGCCACCGAGCGCGGACTGCCGTCGGCCTCGGCCCGCGCCTCCAGGGGCGCGAGGGCGGTGAGCGGAACCGGGCCGGCGGGCGTCTCCACGCATTCGCCCGCCAGGCGGCAGTGCTCCGGGGCGACGCCCATCCGGGCGGCGGCCGCCTGCACGAGGGCGTCGGCCAGGGCCGTCGCCGCGCGAAGATTCGCCTGACCCGCCACCACGATCCCGGTGCTTCCGTAGGCGCCGGTGTCGTGGAGGACGGCGTCGGTGTCGGCCTGGATCAGGCGGATGCGGTCGGGCGTGGTGGCGAGGGCCTGCGCGGCGATCTGGGCGTGGACCGTGCTGGTGCCGTTGCCGAATTCGGCCGTGCCCACCGCTAAGGCGTAGCCGTCCCCGTCGAGGCGGATCCGCGCGTGGGCGAAGTGGCCGCGCGGCGGAATCGTATCGATCATCGCCATGGCCATGCCCTCGCCGACGCACCAGTCCGACCCCGGCGGGCGGGCGCCCGGATCCTCCGCGAGGGCGGCTTCGGCGAGGGCGGCCTGAGCGAGGTCGAGGCACTGGTCGAGGCCGTAGGAGCCGTACGCGACGTCGTGGGGCTCGAGGCTGGTGGAAACCATCGGGTCGCCCGGCCGCACGGCGTTGCGGCGGCGCATGGCGAAGGGATCGAGGCCGAGCCCGCGCGCCAATTCGTCCACGGCCGATTCCACGGCGAAGATCGTCTGGCTGAGGCCGTAGCCGCGAAACGCGCCCGCCGGCAGGGTGTTCGTGTAGACGCTGTAGCCGTCCACCCGCTTGTTCGGGCAGTTGTAGGCGGCGATGCTCTCGTTGCAGCCGTGATGCAGAACGCCGCCGGCATGGTTGGCATAGGCGCCGGTGTCGGACAGCACCGTCAGCTGGATCGCCGTCAGGGTGCCGTCGGCCCGGGCGCCCATCCGCACCCGCACCCGCATGGGATGGCGCGTGGTGGCGGCGGTGAACTGCTCCTCGCGGGTCAGCTCCCACTGCACCGGCCGTCCGGTCCTGAGGATCGCCAGGGCGACGAGGTCCTCGGTCAGCATCTCCTGCTTGCCGCCGAAGCCTCCGCCGACCCGGCCGCACAGGACGCGGACCGCGGCCCGGTCGAGGTCGAACAGGGCGCAGAGGGCGTCCCGGGTCAGGAACGGCACCTGCGTCGAGGAGCGCAGCACGAGCCGGCCATCCGCGTCGATCCAGCCCACGGCACCGTGGGTCTCCAGATGCGCGTGCTGCACGCGCTGGGAGACGTACTCCGCCTCGTGGATCAGGTCGGCTTGCGCGAACCCCGACTCGACGTCGCCGATGGCACCGTGGGCCTCGGCCGCGAGGTTCGGATGGGGCAGGAGCGGCGGTGCGTCCGCCCCCGGGGGCGGCGGATCGCGGTCTCTCGGATCGTGCACCAGGGGGGCGTCCGGGCGGAGCGCCGCGTCCGGATCGAGGAGGGCCGGCCGCGTCTCGTAGGTGACGACGAGGGCCTGGACGCCGGCCTCCGCGGCGGCCTCGGTCTCGGCCACCACGGCGGCCACCCGCTGGCCGACGAAGCGCAGGACGGGATCGAGGATCAGGGTGTCGGGCGCATCGTCGGCCGGGTTTTCGTGCCGGCCCGTCGAGAACCGGCGCTGCGGCACGTCCGCGTGGGTGAACACCGCCGCCACGCCCGGAACGGCCAGCGCCGCGTGCCGGTCGATCCGCAGGATGCGCGCATGGGCGTGGGGCGAGCGCAGGATCTTCAGGTGCAGCACCCCCGGTACCGCGACGTCGAGGGTGTAGGCGGTCGTCCCCGAGACGACGCCGCGGCTCGCCGGTGCGGGAAGGTTGCGTCCGACGGGGTCCGCGCAGGCGCCGGGGGCCTCGGCATGAGGAACGCCCGCCACGGCGTCGCGGATTGCGCGGTAGCCGGTGCAGCGGCAGAGGTTGCCCTTGAGGGCCGTGCCGAGGTCCTTCCGCTGGCCCTGGTCCAGGGCCGCCGCCGTCATGATCATCCCGGGCGTGCAGAAGCCGCATTGGAAGCCCTGCGCTTCCAGGAAGGCGTCCTGCATCGGGTGGAGGTGCTCGGCCGGTCCGTTCCCGGGCGCACAGGGCCCAGAGAGGCCCTCGATGGTGGTGACGGTGCGTCCCTCGGCCCTGAAGGCGGGCAGGAGGCAGGAATGCACCGGCTCGCCGTCGAGATGCACGGTGCAGGCGCCGCAATCGCCCGCATCGCAGCCCTTCTTGACCCCGAACCAGCCGAGCTCCCGCAGAAGGGTCCGCAGGCACTGGCCGGGCCGCGGCGCGGCGTCCTGCGCCTGCCCGTTGACGGTCAGGATCATCGGGTCAACTCCTGCCGGATGTCTTCTGCGAGGAAGAGGGAGACGTGACGCCGCCAATCCGGCGTGCCGTGGACGTCGTCGTACCAGTCCGGGTCGCGGATCGCCGCCAGGATCCGCTCCCGCAGGGCCTGCGCATCGGGCACGGCGTCGAACGCGATCCTCACCGGGCGGCGCGTCGCCGCCGTCACGGTCAGGACGAACGCCCCCGCGCCGTCCCGCGTCCCGATCAGCAGCGCGCCGGAGCGGCCGTTCGGGCTCAGGGAGATGCGTCGGAACGCGGTCCGCCGGCACAGGGCCGCCACCGGCAGGGCGACGCTGCGCAGGAGTTCGCCCGGTTGCAGCGCCGTCCGCTCGGGGCCGAGGACGAAGTCGGGGACGGCGAGGTGCCGCTCGCCCCCGCCTCGCATACGGATGGTGCAGACGCCGTCGAGGGCGGCCGTCAGGGCGATCATCGGCCCGGCCGGCAGGGCCATGCAGAGGTTGCCGCCGACGGTCGCCGTGTTCCAGATCTTGAACGAGCCGAGCAGCGCCCGGCAGCACTGCCCGACGAGGGGCGAGGCGACCCAGGCCGGCGGCAGGTCCAGCCGGTCGAGCTCCGCGATGGTGCCCGTCGCCGACAGGGTCAGGCCGCTGTCCGAGACCGCGTGCGTCGGCCAGCCCAGGCCGGCGAGGTCGATCAGCCGGCCGAGCTGCGGTTGCGGCTGCGAGAACAGCCAGGTTCCACCCGCCAGCCACGCATCGCCGGCCTGCCAGTCGGGCAGCGCGTCGGCCGGTCCCGGGGTGATGACGGATGTGACGCCGTTGAGATCCATGGGCCAGCCCGCAAGCAAAACTTCGTCCACCCCGGCGCGCCGGCGGACCCCGGCGTCCCGAACGGCCATCGTGTCGATGTTCGGGGGGCGGGTTCAAGGGCCTTGCAAAATTCTACTTCTGCGAGCGTTGTCGTGGGCGCGATCCCGGTCAAGATGCAGGCTTCGACTCGGTCGGGGTCGACCGAACCGGTCGCCGCTCTGGACGCACGGCCGGGGACGAGGATCGGTCTGCGCAGGTCGAAGGCGCCCATTCCCTTGAAAACACCGGATCGGTGTTTTACCTTCTCTGCATGGCCAGATCCGGTACGCTTCCGTCGCGAATCGTCTACCGCCTCCTGCCCGGGGCCGGCGACGTCGCGGCCTTCCACGACCTGCTCGCGGCCTACCGGCGGATGCTCGTCATCCTCGACGAAATTCGCGCTCGGCATCGGCTGCGCGCCAATGTCGTGATCCTCACGGAGCTGGCCTATCAGCAGGTGCGCGCCGAGACGGGCCTGCCGTCGCGGTTCGTGACCCTCGGAATCCGCGACTACGCCCAGCACCTCGGCGACAGTCCCGACGGCGTCGATGCGATCCCCCTCGACGAGAAGCTGTTCTCCGTCAAAGGCCCGTCGCAGGTCAGCATCCTCACCCTCGCGGGCCGCCGCACCCTGTCCTACCGCGTCGAGGGCTACGACGGCCCCTGGCGCGAGGTCTCAGCCGCACGGCTGATCATCGTGGGCGAGACGCTCACCCTCCATGCCGGCGTCGCCCTGCACGCACCGATCGAGGAGCAGACAACCATGACCGAGACCATCCTGACTCGGGTCGGGCGCATCATCGCCGGTGCGTCGAACGCCGCCCTCGATCGGCTCGAGAACCGTGACCCGCAGGGCGTCGCCGATCAGGCCCTGCGCGAGATCGACGAGGTCATCGCCGAGGCCCGCACCGATCTCGGCCGCATCCAGGCCGAGGCGTTCCGGATCGAGCAGCGCCGGGGCCAGCTCGCCGCCGAGGTGGCGGGCCTCGCGGCGAAGATCGCCACCGCCCTCCAGCACGACCGGGAGGATGCCGCGCGCGCCGGGATCGCCCGGCAGATCGATCTCGAAACCCAGATCGGCGCCCTCGACGCGTCCCTGCAGGACGTCGCCGAGCGGATGGCGACGGCCCAGAGCGCCTTCGACGCCGCCAACGCGGCCCGGCGCGACGCCGAGCACCGGGTCGCGCTCCTGCGCCGGCCCAGTCCCGAGGCGGGCGACCTCAAGGGCTACGGCAGCGAGGAGCGCAAGCCCCGCCGCGGCCTCGACGGCCCCCTCCGGGCCATCGACCGGCTCACCGGCCTGCCCTCCGCCCCGGCCTCCGACGATCTCGACGAACTCGACCGCCTCCACCGGTCGAGCGAGATCGACAAGCGGCTCCTCGCGATCCGCCGGACCCTCCCGTCATGATGGCGTTGACCGACCCCCACCTGGTTCCGTTCACGGTCGTGGGCGGGATCATGGCCGGCCTCGTCGCCGTCGAGGCCGTCGCCCTCGTGATCGGCCACTCCGTCTCGGGCCTCGTCGATCAGTGGTTCGAGATCGAGGGCGGGCACGGGCTCGGAGCCGAGTCCCACCATCTCGGTTCGCCCACCACTTGGCTGTCCTGGATCAATATCGGCCGGGTGCCCTTCCTCATCCTGCTCATCGTGGCGCTCGCCGCCTTCACGGTCTTCGGCTTCGCGATCCAGGCGGTATCGGACGCGGTCCTGGCGCCCCTGCCCGCCGCCCTCGCGGCCGTCGCCGCCCTCGGCCTCACGGTCCCGACCCTGCGGGCGTCCACCCGCACCATCGCCCGGCTGATCCCGCGCGACGAGACCTACGCCGTGGACGAGGATCACTTCGTCGGCCGGATCGCCGAAGTGACCCTCGGCCCCCTCGATCAGGGCGCGCCCGGACAGGTCCGGGTTCGGGACGGGCACGGCAACTCCCATTCCCTGAGGGCGCGCGCGGCGCCCGACCGCCCCGCGATCCCGCAGGGCACGCACGTGCTCCTGGTGGAGCATGCCGGCGGCGTCTTCGTCGCCGTCCCCGCCGCCCTCGATCTCACCGCCTCCCACTGAAGGGCTTTCGTCCCATGGATCTCGTGAACATCGCCGTGCTCGTCGGCACGGTCGTCGTCGCCCTCCTGGGCATCGGGTTCGTGTTCGGGCGGCTCTACCGCCGGACGACGCGCGACACCGCCTTCGTCCGCACGGGGCTCGGTGGCCGCAGGGTCGTGGTCGACGGCGGCGCGGTGCTGCTGCCGGTGTTCCACTCCATCGCCATGGTGAACCTCAACACCCTGCGCATCGAGGTGAAGCGCGACGGCGCGGCCTCGCTCATCACCAAGGACCGCCTGCGGGCCGACATCACCGTCGAGTTCTACGTGCGCGTGGAGCCCAAGGAGGATTCCATCGCGCTCGCCGCCCAGACGCTGGGCGACCGCACCAACGACGCGCGCAAGCTCAGCGAGCTCGTCGAGGCGAAGTTCGTCGATGCCCTGCGCTCGGTCGCCGCCGGCATGACCCTGCCCGACCTGCAGGAGAAGCGCTCGGAATTCGTGAAGGGCGTGCAGGAGGCCGTGTCGGGCGACCTGCGCCACAACGGGCTCGAGCTCGAATCCGCCTCCCTCACCCGCCTCGACCAGACCTCCATCGAGTTCTTCAACCCCGACAATTCCTTCGACGCCGAAGGCCTGACCGTCCTCAAGAAGATCACCGAGGATCGGCGCCAGGAGCGCAACAAGATCGTCCGCGAAGCCGAGGTCAACGTCGCCGAGAAGGACCGCGAGACGGCCCTGAAGCAGCTCACCATCACCAAGGAGACGCAGGAGGCCCAGCTCGCCCAGGCCCGCGACATCGCCAACCGTACCGCCGAGACCCGGGCCGAGCAGGCCAAGGCGGAGCAGGCGGCCCAGCAGAGCGAAGAGACCGCCCGCATCGAGCGGGAGCAGGCGGTGAAGCTGCGCGAGGCCGAGGCTCGCCGGGCGGCCGAGACGGCCCGGATCGAATCCGATCTCGCCATCGCTACCCGCACCGCCGAGGCCGAGCGCGACCGGCAGCTCGTGATCCAGGAGAACGCCATCCGGGTCGCCGAGCGCTCCAAGGCGCAGTCGGAGGCTCAGGCGCGGGCGAAGGAGGCCGAGGCGCTGGCCGTGTCCGCCGAGGAGAAGGTCGCCACCGCCAAATCCATCGAGATCGCCGAGCGCGAGCGCCAGGTCACGGTGATCGCGGCGAAGAAGGAGGCCGAGAAGGCCGCCACCGCCATCACGGTCAACGCCGAGGCCGAGCGCAAGGCGGCCGAGGACCGGGCGATGGCGATCACCACCCTGGCGGAGGCCGAAGCGACGGCGGCGGCCTCGAAGGCCGAGGCGATCACCAAGCTCGGCGCGGCCGATGCCGAGCGCGAGCGCGTGATGAACGAAGCACGCAACGCCCTGTCGCCGGAAGCCCGGGACTTCGAAGCCAGCCTCAAGCGCATCGCCATCGTCCCCGAGGCCCTGCGCGAGAGCATGAAGGCCGTGGAGAAGATCGAGTCGATCCGGATCTTCGACGCCGGCGGGATGATGGGCGGTGAGGGGGCGGGCCGGGGCGCGGCCGGCTTCGGGGAGAACCTTTCCGGCCAGCTCATGCGCTACCAGTTCAACGCGCCGATCCTGAAGACCCTGCTGGGCGAGGCCGGCTTCACGGGCGGCGGCCACGCCATCGACAGCCTGCTGGGCGCGGTCGCGGGGGAATCCGAGACCGACCCGGCGAAGGCCAAGGCGGAGGTTGGAACGGCCTGAGCCGGGATCGGATCAGGCGATGCCCAGGACCTTGATGAGGACGAGGCTCGTCGCGATCAGGACGAGGAGCGAGCCGGTCACCGCGGCGGTGACCCGGCCGCCGACGCGGGCGAGAACCCGGACGTCGACGCCGAGGCCCAGCGCCGCCATCGACACGATGGTGAGGAGACCGGCCAGATGCTTCAGCGGTCCGACCAGGGCGTCCGGGATCAGCCCGAGGGACCGCAGCGACGCGAGCACGAGGAAGCCGAGGATGAACCACGGCACGAGCTGGGTCAGGCGCAGGGTGGCCGGCCGTGGGGCGGCGGTCGAACCGTCCACGGGCAGGAAGCGGGCGATCAGCGAGCACGCGACCACCACGGGCCCGAGCATGAGCACACGCACGAGCTTGACCAGGGTACCGACCTGGGTGCTGAGCAGCCCCACCGGCACCGTCGCGGCCAGGACCTGCGGAACGGCGTAGACCGTCAGGCCGGCGAGCACCCCGTACTGATTCTCCGAGAGGCCGACGAGGGGGACGAACAGGGGCAGGCCCAGCACCATGAGGACGCCGAGGACGGCGGTGAAGGCGATCGAGGCGGCCACGTCCTCGCCATCGGCGCCGATGACGGGCGCCACCGCCGCGATTGCGGAGTTGCCGCAGATGGCGTTGCCGCAGGCGACCAGGATCGCCATCCGCGCCGGCAGGGCGAGGAGGCGGCAGATGGCGTAGCTGGCGCCGATGGTCACCACCACCGTGCCGACGATGCCGGTGAGCAGGGCCGGCCCCGAGGCGACGATGGCCCCGAGGCTGAGGGAAGCGCCGAGCAGGGTGACCGCCACTTCGAGCACCTGCTTGGCGCTGAAGGCGATGCCCCGGCGGAAGCGGTCGCCCGGCTGCCAGACGCTGCGTACGGCGATGCCGAGGAGGATCGCCATGACCAGGGCCTCGACATAGGGATGCTCGAAGACGTGTTCCTCGCCGGCCTGCAGCAGCCTGGCGACGCCCGTGATTGCTAGGCACACGAGGAGGCCCGGAAGAAGAGCGGTCGGCCCCGCCTCGCCTTTCGGGCCTGCTCGATGGAGCTGGTCAGACATCGAGGCGGACGTCTGAAGCGCGATTGCCGCCGGGCCGGAAGGAACTTCCCCGCTCGGTGATGAGAGGAGAAGAAGCCCCTCTGAAATCGCACAAGTTCGAAAAACGCATCCATTGATCCGCGAGGTTCGAGCCGCGACATTCTCCCTATGAGCGACCTTCGAGATCTGCGCCAGCCCGCCTTCGACCCCTTCGGTGAGCCGATGGCGTCGGTGTGCCCGCGCGCGGAGCCGAGCGCTGAGCAGAGAGGCTACGGCGAGACACGCCGTGCCGCCCTCGTGTTCTGGGCGCTGGCCGTGTTGTTGGTGGTGAGCCGGATCTACGTTGCCGAGGGACCGTCGGCCGGAACCTTCGCGGCCGATGCGCCCCAGTCCGTCGACATGCAGGTGGCCACTTTGCGCTGAACGCGTCTTTCGCGAAAACCGGTGATTGTGGATCGCTCCGGCCGATCAGGCGGATGCGACCGCTGCGATGGGTAGAGACCTTGCAGCGTTTATGCGTCCGCGCCGCGGCTTCGGCCAGATCAGGCGCCCGATCAGAAGTCCCAAGCGGCGGCAGAACAGGGCGAGCCCCCAACACCATCCCAGCGCCAGCCACACGGTCCGCACCAGTTCCATGAACACGGCCCCGATCACCAGAGCCGCGCGGTCGAGGAGCTTGAGGACGGCCCGCGTCGCGGGGCCCATTCCCTCCGCCAGGCGCACCGCGCGGCCGACCTCGGCCGGAGAGCGCGCCAGCGACAGGACCTGAAACACACCACGCGTTCCGAGCCGGGTCTGCAGGGCGTAGGCCCGACCGCCGAGCGCCGTCAGTTCGGTGACGGCCCCCGTGCGGATGCCGTTGCGCGCAGCGGTGCGGGCGGCGACGAGATCGAAACGGCCGGCGGCCACCGCCATGGATCGCATTGCGGCCGGATCGACGCTCTCCCGGGCCAATCGGCCGAGGCTCGCCGCGAGGGGACGCGAGAGGCGCCCCGAACGGTGGGCCGTCTTCAGCAGGGTCGCGCCGCCGCGCGCCACGGCGCCGAGGCCGCCCGCATAGGTCGCGGCCGTCGCCGCCAGCCCGACGCTCGCCAGCCCGAGCAGAACCGAATCGTAGGGTTCGTCGCGCACGAGGTGCCCTCCTTCGCGTGCGAGGTCGCGCAGGTCGCCGAGGCCGGTCAGATCCGCCGCGAAGGCGCCGGCGAGGCCGACCCCGCTGTCCGCTTGCCCCGTGAGGGCCCCCTCGGCAAAGGCCCGTGCCGTGCGCAAGGGGGCGACCTGCTGCAAGGCGGCGACTTGGGTTCGCCGCGTGGCATCGACGGGAATCCCGCGCGCATCGGCGAGCTCGAGAAAGCTCTGGGCAAGGCTGTCGTCCTGCGCTGCCAGGGCGGCGTCGATCTCGCCGGCTACGCGCTCGGGCGTCGCCACGGGGTCGAGGCGCAGGCGCGCCAGGGCGGGCGGATCTTCGGCCGCCCGCAGGAGCCGCCACGCGAGGTGGGCCCGTGGCAGGAGCTCCGCGCCGGTGCCCGCCAGAAGGCCTGCCGCGAGGGCGAGACCGGCCCAAGGGAGAAGCGCTCGTCTACCCATGCGGTCCACTCGACCGACCGCCGGCCCCGCGCCGGCGCATCCATCGAAGTCCGGCCTCAGAACGCGGCTCCGGTCAAGGCCGGCCGTCCGCCGTGGCTGTACTCGGTTCTGCAGGATTCCGTGCCGAGGGATCCTTCAGTGCTGAAGGATCTTGGAGAGGAAGTTCTGCGCGCGCTCCGAGCGGGCGTTGCCGAAGAAGTCGTCCTTGGTGGCGTCCTCGACGATCTCGCCCTTGTCCATGAAGATCACCCGATTGGCGACCTTTCGGGCGAATCCCATCTCGTGGGTCACGCACATCATGGTCATGCCCTCGCGGGCGAGCTGGACCATGACGTCGAGAACCTCGCCGACCATCTCGGGATCGAGGGCCGATGTGGGCTCGTCGAACAGCATGACGATGGGGTTCATGGCGAGCGCTCGGGCGATGGCCACGCGCTGCTGCTGCCCGCCGGAGAGCTGGCCGGGGAACTTCTTGGCGTGGGCGGACAGGCCGACGCGGTCGAGGAGCACCATGCCGCTGTCGAGGGCGGCGCCCCGGTCGCGCCCAAGCACCATGACCTGGGCCAGGGTGAGGTTCTCGGCGATGGAGAGGTGCGGGAACAGCTCGAAGTGCTGGAACACCATGCCGACCCGGGCGCGGAGCTTGGGCAGGTTCGTGCGCTTGTCGCGCACGGGCGTGCCGTCCACCACCACCTGCCCCTCCTGGAACGGCTCCAGGGCGTTGACGCACTTGATCAGGGTTGATTTGCCCGAGCCGGACGGCCCGCAGACGACGACGACCTCGCCCTTGTTCACCGCGGTGGTGCAGTCGGTCAGGACCTTGAAGTCCCCGTACCACTTGCTGACGTTGGTCATGGTGATCATCGGGCCGGTCCCGACGGAAGGAGCCGACGAAGTATTCAGGGGGGCGCGCATGGGGCGATCCTCGATGGAAGGCGTTGAGGGGCGGGCGATCAGCGGATGATGGCGATCTTCTTCTGCAGGTGGCGCACCGCCAGGGAGGCCGCGAAGCACACCGCGAAGTAGACGACCGCCGCGAACAGATACATTTCCACCAGGCGCCCATCGCGCTGGGCGATCTTCGAGGCGGCCCCGAGGAAGTCGGTGATCGAGAGCACGTAGACGAGCGACGTATCCTGGAACAGCACGATGGTCTGGGTGAGCAGGATCGGGGTCATGTTGCGGAAGACCTGGGGCAGGATCACCGTCCGCATGGAGGTCCAGTAGGTCATGCCGAGCGCCGAAGCGGCGGCCGCCTGACCCTTGGGGATCGACTGGATGCCCGCGCGCATGATCTCGGAGAAGTACGCCGCCTCGAACAGGGTGAAGGTCACGAGCGAGGAGGTGAAGGCCCCCACCGTCATCGGACGGTCTGCACCCGTCACCCATTGGCCGAGATACGGCACCAGGAAGTAGAACCAGAAGATCACCAGCACGAGGGGCAGGGACCGGAACAGGTTGACGTAGCCCTTGGCGACCAGGGGGATCACCGGAAGCCCCGAGAGCCGCATCATCGCGATGAAGGTGCCGAGCACGATGCCGCCGACGGCGGCCAGCGCCGTCAGGGTCAGGGTGAAGCGCATCCCCTCGAAGAACAGGTAGGGCAGCGAGTTGGTGATGACGGAGAAATCGAAATTCGCGAGCATGGGAGGCTACCTCTGATGGGGCGAAGGCGAGGATTGCACCCTCAGCGGCTGCCCGGGACGGCGACGCGGCGCTCGATCCAGGACGAGATGAAGATCACTCCGACGTTGATGAGCACGTAGAGGATCGTGGCGGCGGTGAAGGCCTCGAACACCTGGAACGAGAATTCCTGCATGGCGCGGGCACGCGCCGTGAGCTCCAGCAGGCCGATGGTCAAGGCCACGGAGGTGTTCTTGAGATTGTTGAGGAATTCGGACGTCAGGGGCGGCAGGATGATGCGGTAGGCGTTGGGCAGCAGTACGTAGCGGTAGGTCTGACCCACGGTCAGGCCCAAGGCCGTGCCGGCCATCTTCTGGCCCCGTGGCAGGGACTGGATGCCGGCGCGGACCTGCTCGGCGACGCGCGAGGCGGTGAAGAAGCCGAGACACAGCACGGCGGTGTAGAAGGGTGCGTTGGGGAGCTGCTTGAGCCAGGAGCCCCATTGTTCTGGCAGCACCTCGGGGAGGACGAAGTACCAGAGGAACATCTGAACCAGCAGGGGGATGTTGCGGAACAGCTCGACATAGGCCGTGCCCACGGCGTTGGCGGCCCGGTTCGGCAAGGTCCGCATCACGCCGACGAGGGATCCGAGGAGAAACGCGATGACCCAGGAGCAGAGCGCCGTGACGATGGTCCATGCCAGCCCCGACAGCAGCATGTCCGCGTAGGTGCCGGTGCCCTCGGGCGACGCTTCGAAGAAGATGCCCCAGTTCCAGTTGTAGTTCATCGCATCGTCTTCCTTGTGGGCGGGGCTGTCGCGGCGCCATCGAGCGGGCCGCCGGATGGTCTCGCACGCTCAGGGCCCCGAATCGCGCGAGGGGCGCGCGTGACGCGGGGGGACAGGGCGAGCGAAGCGGTGATGGCAGTGAGAGAACGCCCGATGAGGCCCGGATGGACCCGGGTTGGCTCGCCAAGCATCAAACGGACCAAAGCATGGCCGGCGCCGGTCGACCTGCGTCCAGGGCCGGCGCTCCCGGCGCTCGCTTCGCTGGTGTCCCGCATCGCGTCCGCGTCGATCCCCGCCGGCTCTCTTGAGCTGTTCTGTTGCTCGGTTCTGTTGGGAACGCGCATCAACGGCTCGTCCCGCGCGTAGCCTTGCCGACTTCCGCGAGGGCGACAAGGGTTCGTGCGCCGCCCGGGGGCCTCCCGGTTGTGGACGGCGGCCCGATGTCATTCCACAATGGTCGGCGGATCACGATCGTTGCGCCGGGGACGCCTCCCGCGCCGGTCCGTGCGGCGGGCGTGAGACCGGGCCGCTCCGTTACGTCAGGGCGCGCGCCGCGAAGGCGCTCGCCAGCATGCCGAACACGTAGAGGGGCACGCCGAAGCCGCTGTACCAGAGCGCCCGCTCCGTCGGGCTGGCGAGGAAGTGACGCATCATCGCGACCTGTCCGGCCAGGAGCGCCGCGACGATGCCCGCCTCGACGGGACGGCCCCATGACAGCAGGAGGCCGATGACCGCTCCCTGGGGGACGGCCATGACCCAGCACGCCACATGCGCGGCGCGGTCCGGCCCGAGGCTCGCCGGCAGGGAGCGGATGCCCATCTGGCGGTCACCCGCGACGGACTTGAAGTCGTTGAGGGTCATGATGCCGTGGGCGCCGGCGCTGTAGAGGGCGGCCAGGATCAGGGAGGTGGCCGGCGGCAGGGCGCCGCCCAGCATCGCCGCATGCCCCGTCACCCAGGCCAAGCCCTCGTAGCAGAGCCCACAGGCGGCGTTGCCCCACCAGCCGTTCCGCTTCAGCCGCGGGGGCGGCGCGCTGTAGGCCCAGGCCAGGGCCAGACCGAGGACGGCCGCGAGGAAGACCCAAAGCCCGAGACCGGCTGCCACGGCGAGCGAGAGGCCGGTCCAGGCCCACGCGATCGCGAGGCCCCAGCGGCCGGGGATGCGGCCCGAGGGGATGGGTCGGTGGGGTTCGTTGATGGCATCGACCTCCCGGTCGAACCAGTCGTTGACCGCCTGACTCGTGGCGCAGACCAGGGGACCGGCGAGGAGGAGCCCTGTCAGCGCCACGCCCCAATGGCCGGCCAGCGGCACGCCCGAGGCGACCACGCCGCAGCCGAAGGCCCACATGGGTGGGAACCACGTCACCGGCTTGAGCAGCTCCAGCACCGCCGCCGGTGCCGGGTAGCCGGGATGGAGCCGCGTCCCGTTCATGCGTCCCTCGCCTTCGCACCGTACCGGAGGCTACCGGAAGGCCCTGCCGTTTGGTAGGGCGGCCAAGCGGTCGGGAATGCCCGGATCGCGGCGCTCCGGCGTTCGTTTTAAGGAATGTTTCGCCCCTTCGATCGTGCGGCGAATGTGCACTATCGTGTGCGAAGCCACCGTTTCGCGGGGGACTTCCAAAATTCACCTGCCGGCCTTGTTCGTTTTAAAGGACATCCCTAGTCTGGCGGCCGGTCAGTGGAGCTGGAAAGAACGGATGACATCGAGGGAGTCCCCGCGTCCCATCGCCGTGATCGGCGCGGGCTTCAGCGGCACCATGAGCGCGATCCAGCTCCTGGCGCGCCTGGAGCCTCAGCGGCGCGTGCTCCTGTGCGAGCGCGCGGGCACCTTCGGTCGGGGGCGGGCCTACGCCACCGGCAACCCGGATCACCTCCTCAACGTCCGGGCGGCGAACATGAGCGCCTTTCCCGACCAGCCCGAGCACTTCTCCGATTGGCTCGCCCAATCGACCTTCGACGGCGACGAAGCCTCCGGCATCCGCGTCACGCCCGGCGGCACCTTCGCGGCACGCGGCCTCTACGGACGCTACCTCACCGATCTTCTCACCCGTGCGGTGACGGGGGGCGACGGGCCGCCCCGCCTCGACCTCGTCAACGATGCCGTGACCGACCTCGAGCCGGCACCCGGCGGTTTCACCCTCCGCACGGAGGGCGGCGCGTCCTACCCCATTGCCGGCGCCGTCCTCGCCATGGGCAACCTCGGCGCACCGGGGGCGCCGCGCAGTCGCCACCAGGCCGACCCATGGGCGCCCGAGAGCTTCGGCCGCCTGCACCCGGATCGAACGGTCCTCATCGTCGGCACAGGCCTGACCATGGTGGACGCCGTGGCGGCCCTGCGGCGGCACGGGTTTCCCGGACGGATCGTCGCCCTGTCCCGGCGGGGCCTTCTCCCCAGCGCCCATGCGCCCGTCCAGCCGTGGCCGATGCCGGATCTCACCGGCGTGAACACGGTATCCGCCCTCGCCGCCCGCATCCGGCGCGAGATCGAGCGGGCGGGAGCGGCGGGCCTCGGCTGGCGCGGAGTGATCGACGCCCTGCGGCCGGTCACCGATACCGTGTGGCGCGATCTGCCCGCCTCCGAGCAGGCCCGCTTCCTGCGCCACCTGCGTCCGTTCTGGGACATCCACCGGCACCGCGCGGCGCCGCCGGCCGCCGAGGCCATCGCCGACGAGATCGCCCGCGGCACCCTGGTGGTGCGGGCCGGGCGGATCCGCTCCATCACCGACACGGCGGCCGAGGCCATCGTGACCCAGCGTCCGCGCGGAGCGGCCGAGGACGAGCCCCTCGCCGTCCAGTGCATCCTCGACGCCACCGGCATCGGACGCGTGGCGGAGACCGACGATCCGTTGATTCGCCGATTGATGGAGCGTGGGCTGGTCCGGCCGGGACCGTTCGGGATCGGCCTCGACGCGTCCGCCGACCTCGCGGCCCGCGGTTCGGTGCAGGCTGGCCCCCTCTGGGTGGTCGGTCCGCTCCTGCGTGGCGTGCTGTGGGAGTGCACGGCCGTACCCGACATCCGCAATCAGGCTGCCGGCCTCGCGGGCGCGGTGGCGCGGACGCTCTCCGTCCCGGGTTGAAATTCGATCGGGCGCCGTTCGCATTCGAGCGCCACCCTGCTCCGCCGGGCGGAGTCCGTGACGATTCGGACGTGACAGCCCGTCATCGACAGGACATGACCGCTCGGGCTCTCCGGCGGAGGGTGTCCATCGAACCGGCGGCGCGCGGGCCGGCCTCGCTTCCCTCACCTCTTGTTCCGAGCCTGCTCCGATGCTCACCTTCGTGCTTCTCCTGGCTCTGTTGGTCGTCTTCGTCGTCATGATGGTCTGGCGGCGCCATCTTGGGCGCCTCGCCTCCCTGGCGACGCTGCTGGCGGCGATGCTCGGCCTGATCGTGATGCAGGACAGCGGCCTGCTGCCGGGACCTCAGCCCGCCGCGACCGTCCGGCGCTGAAGCGTCACCGTCTCGTTCGCCCGATCCGCGCGCGGGGTGGGACCGTTCGTGCGACTTGTGCGTTCACAGCACGGTGAAGGGTCGGGCGGCGTCGGCAAGGCGTGGTCCGGCCGGCGACGAGGGCCAGCGTTCGTGGCGGCACAGGCGTGCGGGGTTACCGGTGATCTGACCGGGGCTCCTCCCCGCGCGCCGGCTCGAATGCGGCGATGGAAGGCCCGGTCCTTGCGGACATGGGCAGGCGGAGCCGTTTCGCGCCGACCGGCGCGAGGGACCGTTCGAAGGGACATTCAGGGGAGCGGATGATGGCCAAGATCTTGTTGGTGGAAGACCATGAGGAAATCTGGGACTTCCTGTCCCGTCGGCTGAAGCGCCGCGGGTACGAAGTCATCCTCGCCCATGACGGCGAGGCCGGCGTGCAACAGGCTCGCACGGCCCGGCCCGACGTGATCCTCCTCGACATGAACCTGCCGATCCTCGACGGTTGGTCGGCCGCCCGCGTCCTGAAATCCGGCAGCGACACGCAGGGCATTCCGATCATCGCGCTGACGGCGCATGCCATGTCGGGCGACCGCGACAAGGCGATCCAGGCGGGCTGTAACGACTACCACCCCAAGCCCGTCGATTTCTCGAAGCTCCTGACGCAGATCAACGCCGCCGTCGGTCCGCAAGCGCCCGTCGCCGCCTGAGCCTGCCCGGCATCCTCCCGTCGCTCTCCCCCTTGACGAGACCATAGCGTACCCATGAGCGACGATCCCATCACCGCCCGCCTGCTCCGGCAGGCGATGCCGGTCTTCACGACCCTGGCGTCGTGCCTGCTCGTCATCACCATCGCGGCGGCCCTGTATTTCGGCCGGGACATCTTCGTGCCGGTGACACTGGCCATCCTGCTCAGTTTCGTCCTCGTCCCGGCCGTTCGCCTGCTGCGGCGCGTTCGCGTTCCGCGGGCCCTGGCGGTGATGCTGGTGGTGATCGCCGCCTTCGGAGCGTTGCTCGGCATCGCGCTGCTCATTGCCAACGAGGCGGCGCAACTCGCCGCCGACCTGCCGCGCTATCAGCTGACCATGCGCGACAAGATCGCCTCCCTGAAGGATGCGACCGCCGGAAGCGGCACCCTCACCCGGGTGATCGACATGGTGCAGGACATCGGCGCGCAGCTTCAGCCCGAGCTGAAGGACGCCGTCACCCAGGGCAGCAACGGCAGCCTCGACCGTCCGCTCCACGTGCAGATCGCGGCGGCCAAGGTTGGGTTTTTGGGCACCCTCGGGGCTTTTGCGGCCCCCATCCTGCACCCGCTCGCCACCACCGGACTGATTCTGATCTTCACGATCTTCATCCTCCTGCAGCGCGAGGACCTGCGCAACCGCGCCATCCGGCTCGCGGGCTCGGGCGACCTGCGGCGGACCACGGCCGCCATCGACGACGCCGTCAGCCGTCTCAGCCGGTTCTTCCTCGCCCAGCTCTGCCTCAACATCGCCTTCGGGGTCGTCATCGGCCTCGGCCTGTGGTGGATCGGCGTGCCCAACCCGATCCTGTTCGGCGTGCTCGCCGCCATCATGCGATTCGTACCCTATGTCGGGGCCGCCATCAGTGCCCTGCTGCCCCTCGTGGTGGCGGCGGCGGTGGACCCGGGCTGGACCATGGTGATCGCCACGGCGGTTCTGTTCGTCGTAGTCGAGCCCATCGCCGGCCATGTCATCGAACCGCTGCTCTACGGTCATTCGACCGGGCTCTCGCCCATCGCGGTCATCCTCGCCGCCACGCTCTGGGCCTTCCTGTGGGGGCCCATCGGCCTCGTCCTCGCCACCCCGATCACCGTGTGTCTCGTGGTGCTGGGCCGCCACATCGAGCGCCTGTGGTTCCTCGACGTGATCCTGGGCGATCAGCCCGCCCTGTCGCCGCCGGAGATCTTCTACCAGCGCATGCTGGCGGGCGATCCGGCCGAGGCCATCGATCAGGGTGAACTGTTTCTCAAGGCGCGCGCCCTCGTGACCTATTACGACGAGGTGGTGCTCGCCGGCCTCCTCCTGGCGCAGGAGGATCTCGCGCGGGGGGCCCTGGACCGCGAACGTCAGGGCGAGGTCGGGACGTCGCTGCGCACCGTGGTGACGCGTCTCGGCACCCGTCCCGTGCGCCGAGCCAAGAGCGGCCGCGCGAAGACCGGCAACACCGAGGCCTCGGCGGCCGTCGCGGCCGTCGGCCCCGATCGCCAGGTGGCTGCCATCGTGCGGGCTCAAGCCGATCTCGCGCCGGGCTGGCGCGGTCCCTGCCCCGTCCTGTGCGTGTCGAGCCGTGGTCCGTTCGACGAGGCCGCCACCCTGATGCTGAGCCAGATTCTGGGCCAGCACGGATTGGCCGCGCAGGTCATGTCCATGGCGGCCCTGCGCCAGGGCGAGCGGCCCGAAATCGTCGGCGGCATCGCCATGGTGTGCTTCTCCTACCTCGAGCCGGTGAGCCTCTCGCAGATCCGGCTCAACGTCCGCCAGGCGCGGCAGGCGATTCCCGGCGTGAAGGTTCTGGTCGGCTTCTGGCGCGAGCGCGATCCCGCCTCCCTCGACCGGCTCCGCCGCACGATCTCGGCCGACGTGCTGGTCACTTCGCTGAACGGGGCGCTCGACGCGGCGCTGCGATTCTCCGAGCGCCGTCCCGATCCCATCGAGGCCGCGCCCGCCCCCACCCAGGCGATCCCACACCTGCTCGGACCGTCCGTGGCTGCGTGACGCCTCACAGCGGCGGATGCGGCTGGCGCTCGCGGCCGCGCCGCGAAGGCACGGTTCCGAGGTCGGTCTTCACGCTACGACAGGCGGCGCATCCGTCGCACCGGATGCGCCGCCTGTCGTAGGCGCGTTCTATGACGTCGTCCGGTGGGCGGAGCGATCACCCGGCACGCACCGTGCTCAGGCCCCCGGCGCCACCAGCGAGCGAAGCGATTCCGAGAGATCGCTGAGGCTGAGGCGGCCCTTCTGGAGCACCCGGTCGGCCTGACCCGCCAGGCGACGACGGTCCTCCGCGGTCACGTCCTTGGCGGTGAGCACCACCACGGGAATGTCGCGCCATTCCGCTTTGCCGCGCAGGGCCCTGAGGAACCCGAAACCGTCCATCTCGGGCATCATCAGGTCGAGGAGGATGAGGCAAGGCTTCTTGGCCGCCGTCGCCTCGAGTCCGGCGATGCCGTTCTCGGCCGAGGCGACCCGCCAGCCCTCGCGGATCAGCATCGCGGACATCCGCTCGCGGGCATCGGGATCGTCGTCGATGATGAGCACCGGTCCCTCGTTCTCCGAAGGTTTGAACCGCTCCATGGCGGTCTTCAGCTGAGTCCACTCGATGGGCTTCTGAAGATAGTCCGTGGCCCCGAGCGAGAAGGCGAGGTTCTGCTCGTCGAGGACGGTCACCATGATGATCGGCGTGGCCCCGAGCTCCGGGTCGGCCCGCAGGGTGCGCAGCACCGACCAGCCGTCCATGCGCGGCATGGTCACGTCGAGGAGAATGACCCGGGGCCGCAGGTTTCGCGCCCGTTCGACGCCCTCGCGCCCGTCGCTCGCCGTCGTCACGCTGAAACCATCGCGCTCGAGGAAGCGTGCGAGAAGGTCCCGCGTCGAGGGGTCGTCGTCGATGATGAGAACGTGGCTGCCCGAGGCGACATCGGGCATGGGCAGGCGGTGACTCGCATGCGGGCCGTCGTGCCCGATGGCCTCCAGGGGCGAGGTGCTGACGTAGTCGGCCGGCACCCGGAGGGTGAAAGTGGTGCCGACACCCTCCTGGCTCGTCACCTCGATGGCGCCACCGAGCATGTCGGCGAAGGCGCGGGTGATGGCGAGGCCGAGGCCGGTGCCACCGAAGCGCCGCGTCGTCGAGGCGTCCGCCTGGGTGAAGCGCTGGAACAGCTTGGCCTGCTGCTCGGGCGTCATGCCGATGCCCGTATCGATGACGTGGAAGTTGAGCCACCCGCTCCCGCTCGCCTCGCTCCGCGTGGCCGACAGGGTGATCTGGCCGCCCTCGGTGAACTTGGCCGCGTTGCTCAGGAGGTTGATGAGGCACTGACGCAGCTTGGTCTGGTCCGTATGCGCTTCGCCGAGGTCGTCGGCGACCTCGATCGCGAGGGTGTTGCCCTTCTTGTCGACGAGGGTCTCCACGGTGGCGGCGACATCCCGAACGATCTCGGCGACGGAGAAGGTCTCGGCGTAGATCTCCATCCGCTCGGCCTCGATCTTCGACAGGTCGAGGACATCGTTGATGAGCCCGAGGAGGTGTCGCGCGTTCGCCTCGATCTTGCGCATGTCGACGAGGAGGCTCTCCTCGCCGAGATCCTCCATCTCCTCCTGCAGCATCTCCGAATAACCGATCACTGCGGAGAGCGGCGTGCGCAACTCGTGGCTCATGTTGGCGAGGAACTGGCTCTTTGCCCGGTTGGCCTCCTCCGCCGCCTCCTTGGCGGCGGCCAGCGCCAGTTCGGCCTCCTTGCGCGCGGTGACGTCTGAATGGGTGCCCACCCATTCGCGGATGCTACCGTTCTCCTCGAGGATCGGGACGGCGCGGGCGGACATGATCCGCCAGATGCCGTCGTGGCGGCGGATGCGATGCTCGATCTCGTAGGGGGAAAGGCTGTCCACCGCCTTGATCCACGTCGCGTTGGTGCGTGCCCGGTCATCCGGGTGGATCGCCTCCAGCCACCCGGCCCCGGCGGCCGCCTGCGGTGTCTGACCAGTGAAACGGGTCCATTCCGAGGGTGTCACCTCGAAGCCACCCTCGGGCGTCGTCGTCCAGACGATCGCGCTGGTGGCCTCGGTCAGTGACCGGAAGCGCTCCTCGCTGTGGCGCATGCGCTCCTCGGACAGCTTGCGCAGGGTTTCGTCGGACACGACGAGGCCGACGCCATCGGCCTGTGCGCCGCCCGCGCCGGTGCTGTCGCGAAGGGGGTAGAAGCTCATCAGGAAGTGGCGCACCCCACGCGGAGCGCTCGGGGTCGGGACGGCGACATCGACGTTGGTGGTGACGAGGCCTTCGTCCCGGGCGGCCCGGAGCTTGGGGGTCAGCTGCTCCTGCAGGGTCGGCAGCATGGCCCAGATCGGCGCGCCGAGATCGGCTCCGAATCCGCGCTCGTTCATGGTGGCGAGCGCCCGGTTCATGTGACGGATGCGCAAGTCCCGGTCGAGGAAGCCGAGGCCGACGGGGGCATTCGCGAACACCCCGTCGAGGAGGGCGGCCGTGCGCTGTTCCTCACGCCGGCGCACGAGGGCGAGGCGACCGAGCAGCCCCACCGCCGCCAACGCCGAGGCGATGGAGACGAGGAGGAGCACCAGCGACCAGGTCCGGTCCTGGCCCTCGATCCGCTCCAGACTCGCATTGGCATGGTCCTGCAGGGCCTTCGCCGCCGCCCGGACCCCGTCCATGGTGCGCTTGCCCTCGCCGGTCCGCGCCAGCACCACGGCCGGATCGTAGCCTTCGGCCCGCCGCACCGCGATGACGCGGGCGGCGAAGGCGCGCTTGGCCTCCACGAAGGTGCGCAGGCGCCCGGGACCTGGGCCAGAGGAATCCTTGGTCAGAGACTCGATGGCGTCGAGTTGCCCGCCGACGGTGTCCTGGGCGGCCTGGTACGGCTCGAGGTATTCCTCGGACCCGAACAGCATGTAGCCACGCATGCCGGTTTCGAGTTCGACCATGTTGGCGAGCAGGCGATCGCTCAGGGTCAGCACCGCGTGCTGGCGCGTGCCTTCCGTCCGGCGTGCCTCACCCACCCAATAGTTCGCGATCCCCGCCGCCACGGCGATGCCGATGAGCACCAGGGCGAGGGGGGAGCCCGGCAGGCCGCCGAGCAGGCGCGTCTCGCGCCGGCCACCGGCGGAACGCGGAGGGGAGGCTAGGGTCATCGGGCCGCCTGGGCTGGAGATTGGGGAAGGGGTCGGTGCCGCGGGGAACCCGGCGAATCCGGTGCTCGCCGAACGCGTCAGCGCCGGAGGCGGTTGCCGAGGATGAAGCCGAACAGTCCCATGAGGATGATGCCCGCAGCGCCCTCGATGCCCACCAGGAGGTTGGTGAAGCGTCCGATGGGCTTGATGCCGATCTCGGGTGGGTTGGCCGTCATCATGTTGAGGGCGCTGTAGCTCACGAGATCGAGGACGTTGTAGGTCGGGCTGCCGTCGCCGCCCTCGCGGATCAAACCGCCGGCGACGCCGTAGAGCACGGCGAACAGGCCGATGACGAGGACGAAGGCCCGCGCGATGCGCGACAGGCTCTCGCCGTAATCGCACAGCCACTCGACGAAGCGGTCGGCGACCCACTGGTAGCCGTGCCGCGCCAGATCCCGGCCGGAGCGGGCATGCCAGGCTGCCCGCGCTTCGGTGCCCGCGTGGAACCGGCCCATGCGGCGCCCGCGCTTGTAGGCCCAGCTCGCCTCGTCCTGGGCGCCGATGCTCTTGAAGTTCTGTTCCAGGGCGAGGTAGCTCGCCTGCGCGGCCTTGTACTCGCCGGCGATCTCCTCGCCCACGGCCCCGCCGAGCTGCTCGGCCCGCATCCGCGTGCCGTTGAGCCAGGCTCCGGCGAAGCGCACGTGGCGCAGGGAACAGGTGGAGAGGTTGAGCCGTACCAGGCTGGTCTCGGAGAAATCGGCGCCGTCGAGGATCGCCCCGTCGAGCTTGACCCCGGTGAAGTTGGCGCCCTGCAGGCGCGATCCGGCGAGATTGGCCTTCTTCAGGCTGGCGCCCTCGAAATCCGCGTAGGTGAGGTTGACGTTGCCGAGCTTGGCTTCGTCGAGGCGGGTGCCGCGAAACACCGTGTAATCCGCATCTGCACCCGTGAGGTCGGCCCCCCACAGGTCGGCGCCGGTGAAATCGGCGCCGTCCAGGAGGGCGCGACGCAGCTTGGCGAAACGCATGGAAGCCTGGCCGAAACGGGCGTCTTCCAGCATGGCCTCGTCGAAATTGGCCTCGCCTCCGGCCATTGCGGTGAAGTGGGCGCCGCTGAGATCGGCGCCGCCGAGATCGGCTTCCTCCAGTACGGCTCCATCGAAGCGGGCGGAGCGCCCGAGAGCACCGGAAAGGTTCGCGCCCGTCAGGTTCGCGCCGCCCAGGTCCGTTTCCTCGAGGGTGGCCTCGTGCAGATCCACGTTGGCGAGGCGAAGCCCGTTCTGCTGTCCGTCCCACCAGGCCGGCATCACGCCGGAACCGGCTCGACCCGGATCGAGCGAGCGGCCGAGACCGAGACCCCGCAGGTCGATGCCCCGACAATCGAAGCGGTCGCCATTCGGCGTGGGGGCGTCGGCGAAGGATGCGATTCGGGCAAGCAGTGCGGTGACGCGTGGGTCCGCATCGGCTTGGTCATCGGGTCCCCTGTCCGCTGGCGCAATCGGGATGCGGGCGGCGCCGGATTGCTCCGTCAAGGTTGGCCTCTTTCGTTCCAGGTCGGCGTCCGACGGCACCCTGCAGCGGGGGGGGGCAGCAGGAGCGGCACCGGCGGTGTCGACGGCCCCCGCGCCGGTGTCAAACCCGAACGGCGTCGCGCCCTCCCCTGTCTGTCCAGAAAGATGACCAAGGACGCTGAGAGAGGTGCGTGCTGAAGACAGATCGGACTGAGCAGCCGGCTTGCAGCCCTGTTTCCCTACGTCTCCAGGGCCGTGTGAGGCGCGATGACGCTTTCGTCGCGAAAATTTCGTTTCCCCGTCATTTGGCCGTTGACGGTTGGGCTGTGGGCCCGTAGAAGCCTGTTCATCGGCGGCGGCCAGCGGGACTTTGGTCTTGGCGGCGGCGCTGGTTATC